>CAYJTU010000001.1:0-77947 GCA_964373105.1 uncultured Moraxellaceae bacterium
TACTGTATGGGTCAACCGTGCAGTACTCCCAGCAGCACCAGCCAATGAATATTAGTGGTCTGATTTGGTCGGACTACAGGTCTATGCCTTTGAGGCCGATGATTCAGGTGTGGAGCCTACCCCAGTTTTTCTGGGTGCGATCCATGAGCTGTTTGAAACCGGTGCCAATGATGTGATCGTGGTTCGTCCTGTAGCGGGCAGTGTCGATCAGGTTGAACGATTGATTCCATGGCACAAAGATATTATCCGCCACATTGATATGACTGCAAAGCGTATGGATGTGAATTGGGGTGTTGACTACTAAACGTTTGTGATTTGAACGTGAGCCGTGTTGATGGTTGACTTGAAGGGTGAGGCTATGTGGTTTGCAATCATTACCCTCTTTCCTGACATGTTTGCTGCACTCCGTGACTTCGGGATTACGGGCCGAGCGATTGCGCGGGGTCAAGTCCATGTGACTTGCCTCAATCCACGCGATTACACGCATGATGCGTATCGCCGTGTTGACGAGCGTCCGTTTGGAGGTGGTCCAGGTATGGTGATGTTGGCAGAGCCCTTGGCTGATGCCATCGCCCATGCCAAGTCGCTGGCGGCAGAGCAAGGCTTGGTGAATGTGCCTGTGGTGTATATGTCACCGCAAGGACGTAAGCTGGATGAAGCGGGTGTTCAAACCCTACAGCAGTATGATGGCATGATTTTGCTGTGTGGCCGGTATGAAGGCATTGATGAGCGCTTGATTCAGTTGTATGTGGATCATGAGTGGTCCATCGGGGACTATGTACTGACGGGCGGTGAATTGCCTGCCATGGTGCTGATGGACAGTGTGATTCGGCGTATCCCTGATGTGATGGGGGACAATGCATCTGCCGAACAAGATTCTTTTGTTGATGGTTTGCTGGATTGTCCGCACTACACGCGGCCTGATACGTTTCAAGGGCTTGATGTGCCCGATGTGCTGAAAAGCGGTCATCATCTCCAGATTGAGAAGTGGCGTTTTTTGCAAAGTGTGGCGCGAACCAAAGCGCGGCGTCCTGAACTGTTAAAGGATGTCACGCTGTCCAAGCAGCAAAAAAAATGGCTGGCTGAGGCAGACACTATGGCAAAGCAAGTAGCGCAGTTAGATGTGCAAAAGATTCAAACGAATTCCCCTGACTAAAAGGGATGATGTTGCAGAACATCAGTTTTAGTTGATGATGGTAGCCCATCAGGTTTTATTTCATGTTGTACCTACTGAACAAGTAGTTAATTTAACGAGCGATATGCGCCGGTTTGATGGGTTATGACTCATGGTGAGTGATAACACGCAAACGATAGCCTCTTTCCTCAGTTGCATGATTCATTATTAACTGAATCTGTGACATTTTTGGAGTATCCACTATGAGTGGCAAGCACCCTTTAGTTCAAATCATTGAAAAAGCTCAACTGAAACAAAACATCCCTGCGTTTGCACCAGGTGATACTGTTATTGTTCAAGTGAAGGTTAAAGAAGGCGATCGTGAACGTACACAGGCTTATGAAGGCGTTGTGATTGCGATTAAAAACCGTGGTATCAACTCTGCATTCACCGTACGTAAAATTTCTAACGGTGTAGGTGTTGAGCGTGTATTCCAAACACATTCACCTGTGATCGCGGGTATCGAAGTGAAACGCCGTGGTGCGGTTCGTCGTGCTAAATTGTACTACCTCCGTGACTTGGCTGGTAAAGCTGCACGTATCCGTGAAAAATTGCCGCAACGTAAAGTTGTTGCAAAAACTGCTAAATAAGCAGCATGGGTTGAAGAAACGCACTGTTCAGTGCGTTTTTTTATGCCTGAGTTTTGACTTGTGAATCACCGATTAGGTAAAAAATTGCAATGTATTGCTTGATGACGATCATCTCAGTGACATCTCTTGCTAGAATTACTCTTGGATCATTCGATGATATGGTCACTAAAACATAAGGTGTGTTGATGACGTTCATTCCTGATTTATCCCAAGCGGTGACCGCATCAGCTTCTGTTCAATTACCGCAGCTGCTTTTGACTGCTCAAATTCATGTCAAAGCAGATTTACTGCATGTGATTGATCAGCAAGACTGGCCGGAGGTTTTGAGCAAGGCTGTGCGTCATGCAGCGCTACAGGGTGGCAAACGCGTCCGCCCTGCACTGGTGTATGCCGCTTCTGCTGCAGGAGCGACGGGTGATCTAACGCCTTCTGCTGCGGCAAGGCGTGCGGCGGTTGCGATTGAGCTGATTCATTGCTATTCGCTGGTGCATGACGATTTACCATGTATGGATGATGATGCATTGCGCCGAGGTCAGCCGACCGTTCATGTCGTGTATGGCGAGGCGAATGCGCTGTTGGCTGGCGATGTGCTGCAATCTTTGGCTTTTGAGGTGCTGGCGGGTACGTGGTTTAGTGATGACGTGCAATCTGAATCAGCGTCGATCCAGTTGGCTCAGATGCAAAGCCTATCGCAAGCGGCCAGTCAGATGGTGAAAGGTCAATTGCTTGATCTCGCTGCTGAAACTAAGCAAGTGGGGGAGGCAGAGCTTGAAACGATTCATATCCATAAAACCGGTGCGTTGATTCGTTCTGCGGTACGTATGGGCGCTTATGCGGCAGGCATGATGGCGCCGAGTACACTTGAAGATCTGGATCGCTTTGCCTATGCGTTGGGACTTGCATTTCAAGTACAGGATGACGTACTGGATGTCACGTCAACGACCGAAGTCTTAGGCAAACCTGCCGGATCCGATGAAAAGCTGCAAAAATCAACTTATCCCTCTCTACTGGGTCTTGCTGCAGCTCAGCAGCGTGCAGTTGATCTGCATCATGAGGCAATTCGTGCCTTAGCGGGTTTTGATGCGCGGGCGGATGGACTGCGTGAATTGGCAGATTTCTTGTTGACGCGTAAGGCGTAGAGTTGGATGCCTTAAAATTAAGGCACCCCCCAAATAAAGATACTGAACATCGTCACTAAACACGCTGCCGTGAGCCACAGACTCATGGCTTTGCGTTTGCGTAAACTGAAAAATAAGATATAACCCGCCAGCGATAAAATCAAAATCAGTACAGCGCTGATATCAATCACCCACTGCCATACCAGTCCCGCGTTCTTGCCACGATGCAGATTGTTGATGACATCAATGGTCGAGGCTGGCGTGATCTTGATCTCGGTATGCCCCGTATCGAGCATGACGGCAATATCCGTATGACCTTTCACCCCTTCCAAGCGCATGTCGAACTCACCATCGACCAGATCACTGCTTTTAAATGCCCCGAGTAAGGGCTGAGGCACTGGTTGCTGTCGGATACTGTCCAGCAGTAGCACTGCGGGATTTTCTAAGGTTTGGGCTTTGCTGATCACATCCGCGGGCAAGGCTAGCTCAACCGTCACTTCATCCGTGCTTGTTGCAAACCAATCAGGATGATTGAGCAATAAGCCCGTGGCAGAGAAAAAGATCAATGATAAGAAAGCAAAAGCGGATAGCCATGCATGGACATGCCGTGTATGGCGATAGAAGTCTGATTTACGATAGGAGAGACGACCCGCGAGGCGGTGAAGAATCGTTTGTGTCGAGGTTTTTTTCAGTCGATTTTCTTCGGCAACGATAGAGTGCTCACTGCGTTTACGTGTCATCAGATGGCCCGATCAAAGCGTAGTTTTAAATCACCCAATTCATCTTTGGCAGGCAGTGATTTCGTCGCAGCTTTTGGGGCAGCATCAAGATCAAAGGTTTGATAACTGTGCGCGCCGTGCTCGCGCGACGCTTCGATATGCAGGGTGTATTTGCCTTGTGGCACTGCTTGTCCCGCATCGTCTTTGCCATCCCAAGTCGCCGTATAGTGTCCGGGCGCGCGTGACGGTTTGGCGATCGTATCGAGGTTGGTTGTGGTACGGCCGTAACGCTTCCACCAGATATAGTTGGAATCAATCCACTTCTCTTTAGAGCCCCAGACGTGAAGGGTGCGGACCAATTTACGATCAGCATTGGTCACCCAAATCACCACATAGGGGGCTTTATAGTTGGACGATTCGATCTTGGGGATGTCGTAATCCAGCACAGCGTTATAGCCTGCGGGCCAAGAGCCCGGTGCAGATGCAGAGGCGCTATTCGCTACACTTTGCAAGGTACCCATACTCTGGTCGGTGGCCACCAGATCATGCCAGCCGCTGGAATTAAAGGTGTCGCCATTGGTCAGGGTTAGCTGCGCTTCAACGTGCTGTAGCTGCTCAATCAGCGCCATGGCGTCATCAGGGGTCATCGCGGCCAGCGCAGTCGCTAAAGCATCCGCATCGGCTGCTTGCGATGCAACCACGATGCTTTGCTCAACGTGATTCAGTGCTTTGCCTGTGGCGGGAGAGAGGAGATGCGAGTCACGAAGGCTTTCAGTCGATGTGCGATCGCTGCGGATCAGATCTCGCGCGCCTTGGCCACTGAACGCGACAGCTGCAGTTCGGGTTAATTGTAAGGCTTGGGTTGGTGCGACGTTATCGGCACGTTGCCCTGCATCACGGAGTCCAATCTGCCAGCCTGATGCGCGCGGCGCTTGGCCCCAGACTTTGACATCACCGCCGATATCCACCATCAATCCCGATAACTCAGGCACTGCTTGACGTGCAGCCATGATGGCTCGATCAATGATATAGCCTTTAGCCAATGCATCGGTGGCGAATTGCACGCCATAAGGGCGAGTGACTTGTCGGGTCTGTGGATTGAGGATGACATCCGCTTGATTGGCGAACTGAGCACGTGCCGCCAATTCTTGAGCAGGCAAGTCTTTGGCTTGAATGAGCCCACCCATGCGGGCACTAAAGGCACCACACGTCTCAGCGCGCCAATGTTCACAGGCTTGAATCACGGCAAATAAATCGTTGGAGACCGCAACAGATTGACCATCCTGAACGGCGTGATTAAGAGCGCTAATCTCACTGTCGCTACGGTGGTTACTGAGAATTTGGTCAAGGCGCTTAATCTCAGCTGTTGCCGCTGCAAATGCGCGTTGGGTTTGATCGGCGCTTGCACTGATCGCCAAGACATCCAGTGAGGTGCCGAGGACATGATCTTGGTGATAGCGTGCTTGATGCAAAGTATTGGCCGCAGGGCTGGATTGAGCCAAACTTGCAGTGTCATTGAGTCCCGCCGCATGTGCCGAGACCAAGGTCGGCATACAGACCGATAAGCCAAATCCCGCCACTGCCAATAAATGAAGAACGAGGGGGCGGAGTGCGAATTGACGAGGGGTTGACGACATGCAGGCATTCTCCAAAAAGCAAAGCGGGATCGACCATCGATAGCACTCATGCATCTCGAAAATGACGATAAAAAGAGCGAAAAGAGTGATCTAAAGCGGACTATCTGAGAATAATATGGCAATTGAGATCGATTATCAACGATTGATTATCATGAGCTGTTTCTGTACGCTGCAATGGCATTCAAAATAGCTGACATCGTGCTGATCAAGGAATCTTTCATGCTGCAATCTTTTACAGGCTCTCCCCTTAAATTTACCTATCTGCTGATGGTGTTAGGTCTGATTTCGATCGCAAACCGCGTTGTAGCCGCCCCTTTTTTACTGCCTGAGCAGTTCGATATTGATGTGAGGACCACCAGTATCAGCATTCAAAGTGGACTGACAGGCGATAGTTTCTTTGTACCCAATCGTAATTTTAAAACCGAGTTTAATGTGACGACGCCAGATGGCCAAAGCAAAATATTGCCTGTCAGTGCGGAGCTGAAAAAATTTAGTTTGATAGAAGCCGATGTCAGCCAGAGTGGGACGTATGTGATCCAAACGACCAATACGGCACTGATCCCGACCCGTTATGTGCAAGTCGATGGCCAGTGGCTCAGAGTCGTGCCCGCCAGACCGATGGCGGGCATGAAAGAGATGCCCAAGAAAGAGTCTGCGGATAAAGCGGATGCGGTCAAGACGGCTCCTGTTAAAGCACCAACATCGATCGCCGAGGATAAACTACCTGCAGATGCCAAGTTGTATACCAGCAATGGACTGAATAAAGCCGTGACCTATGTGACCAAGGGCGCACCTGCAGCTTTTGCTGCATGGACGAATAAAGGCTTTGAAGTTAGGCCTGTGACGCATCCGAGTGAAGCCTATGTGACCGATGGCTTTGAGTTTGAAGCGCGATTTGATGGCAAGCCTATCGCCGGATTGACGTTCGATGTTGCGCGCGGTGTGAGTCAATATGACAAAGAAGGCAAACGCGAGCGTCCTGATGTCATTACCGACCTAAAAGGTCATGGCAAGGTGAGTTTTGAGCAGCCGGGCGTCTATTTGATTGCCACAACGTATCCAAAGGCCACGACTGATCGTACGGTGCAGCCGCCTGCACAGACGGTAAATTTTGGCTTAACGATTGAAGTAGCACCGTAATTAAGACTGGTGCCGCCGTGATTTTTAACGTATTTACCCAAAACGAGCCTTCGTTTTGCTGTGTCATTTGGGTCTATAATCAGATGATAAGCCCAGATGGGGGCACATAAGAATGAAGGAATACAAAATGACGCAAATTGTTCCAACATTAGGTGCGAACATTCCTCAGCGCGGTACGCCGTGGAGCCGTGCTTTTTGGACAAACCTCGTGCGACTACAGGGATGGAAAGTCGTCGGTGAAGTGCCTAATATTCCAAAAGCGGTGATGATCGGCGCCCCCCATACGTCGAATCAAGATGGCGTCATTGGGCTGCAAATCGTTCTGGCGATGGGCTTAGAAATCCATCTGATGGCTAAAAATAGCCTTTATCGACCTCCACTGCGCGCCGTGATGGATTGGTTGAAACTGATGCCGATAGATCGGACGACCTCACATGGTCTGGTTGAGCAAATGTGCGATGCGTTTGCAACACATGATCAATTTTGGTTAGGACTTGCCCCTGAAGGGACGCGTGACTCCTCGGAAACATGGAAAAGTGGCTTTTATCGCATCGCCGATGCGGCAAAAGTCCCGATCGGGTTGGTGGGGTTTGATTTTAAAAATAAACAGGTGAAATTTTTGGGCCGCTTTGAACCAACGGGTGATTTTGATGCTGATTTGCCTAAGATCTTGGCATTCTACAAAAACACCTCACCCGCCAACCCAGAGCGTCTTTCCAAGCCACTGCGTATGCTCTAGAGTACGTCCATGACAGGTCGATTTTTCAAAAAAAAAAATCTGATCCCCCATTTCAGTTTTAAAAAGACATCTAAAATCCTTTAAGCCATGGTACGAGAGTGAAGTAATGCGTGTTCATCAGCAAATGAAATCAGTGGGTTGGGTCGCAGCGATAGGTTTAAGTGTGGCGGTGCTGAGTGGCTGTACGACTACACCCCCTCCGGCATTGGTTGTTCAGCCGCGTCAGCCGATTATCGCCTTAGCATTAGGCGGCGGCGGCGCCAAAGGCTTTGCCCATATCGGGATTATCAAAGTCCTTGAGTCGCACGGTATTCGTCCACAAATCGTAACAGGGACTAGTGCAGGTAGCTTTGTGGGCAGTTTATATGCCAGTGGCATGACCCCATACCTATTGCAAGAAACTGCATTGTCGCTGAAAGAATCCGATATTCGCGATATGACGCTGAGCAGCCAGGGCTTTATCATTGGTCAAAAACTGCAAGACTACGTCAATCTAAAAGTGAATCAAAAGCCGATGGAGCAATTTCCGATTCGCTTCGCAGCGGTGGCTACCCAACTTGATACGGGTGCGCGGACGGTCTTCACGCGGGGTAATACCGGTCAGGCGGTACGTGCTTCCTGCAGTATCCCCAATGTATTTATTCCTGCAACGATTGGCGGTAAGAAGTATGTCGACGGTGGCCTCGTCAGTCCAATCCCTGTCGCCGCTGCACGTGAAATGGGTGCGGATATCGTGATCGCTGTGGATATTTCTGCACGACCTAAAGCGGGTCAATCTTCCAATGTCTTGGGTGTGCTCGATCAGACGTTTAATATCATGGGTCAGCAAGGGATCGATAAAGAACTTGCACAGGCCAATGTGATCATCAAGCCCAATGTCGGTAATGTCGGGGTGCTCGACTTAAATAGTCGCCAACAAAGCATTTTGGAAGGGGAGCGCTCTGCACAGGTGCAGCTCGCGGCGATCGACAAGGCGTTGGCTCAGTTTAAAGCTTCTGCTGCAGCACGTCAGCCTGCAAATAAACCCAGACTCTAAAATGGTACGCCTGAAGAAAAGAACCCCGTGACTTGCTCAGTTACGGGGTTCTTTTCTTCAGGCGCTGTTTTTAGAAGCGCTTTTCAACCGTGAGCAACAGATTGGGCACGGTTTCGGTTTTACGACTTTGAAAAAATGCACCGTCCGTATTGTCCAGTTCTGAATATTGATCAGTACTGAGTAGATTACGTGCTGCAAACGTCACCGCCCAGCCATCGTTAAAGCGCTTGGTGGTACTGATATCAAGGCTGGTGCGTGCGTTTAAGCGACTGACATAGGATTGTCCTTGTACAGGGCTTTCATAGGCGGGGGTATAGCCGAGATTAACATTGGCTAGCCAGCGCAGCGGTTTGTATTGGTAGGATACACCTACACTGGCTGTGTAAGGCGCTACGCCACTGGCATGCTGATCGGCCATACCATCACTTTGTAAGATCGCTCGGATGGTAGAGACTTGGCCATTGATCAGCAGTTTGTGGTCCTTGCCGACTGGAACGTTCCAGCGTCCATCAAGTTCTACGCCTGTTGCGATGGCATCACCTTGGTTCTGGGGACTCTGGATATAGCGGCCATTGCTGAAGGTCAGGACGTTGCCGATATAGTTACTGATGTCGCGATAGAAGCCCGTCAAGTTAAAACCACCATCCGGTGAGTTGTAGGTCAAGGTACTCTCAAACGAACGAATGTCTTGCGGTTTAAGGTTGGGATTACCGCTGCTGTCTGGGTTATTCAGAGAGCCTGCATCGGCGCCGTTCGCCAGTGTGACTACAGGTGAAAGCTGTTGGGGTTGCGGGGTCTGGCTACTTTGGTTATACCCGGCTTGCAGTGACCACGCTTTATCAAATTGATATTTATAGAAAATAGCAGGATTGAGTGCTTGATGGTCATAGTCGACCAGTCCGCTGCGTTGCAGCCATTCTTGGCGTAGACCCGCAGTGAGGGTTTGATGTTCAGTGATTTTCCAGTTTTCCTCACCATAGAGCGCATATTTATTTTCTTGCAGACTCGCGACTTGGCTACTGTCGATCGTGGCCCACGAGTTTTGGAATCCATATTTGATTTCTTGGTTGCTCAGATCTTTGATGATGCCATCAAAGGCAGCCGAGTAAGTTTGACGCCCTTCATTGACTTGGCGGATACCATTGGAACGGTAGTCGGTTTCATCTTCGTTTTGCCATTGCCCAGACAGTTTAAACATTTGTTTATTCACGCCGGGTGTACGTTCGAGCCGTAGACCCACGCGGGTATTATCGCCATTGACCTGTGATTGATCGGTGTTGGTTGAGCTGGTATTGCCTTGCTGACTATACATCACGTCCGAAGGTACTGTGGTGATCTCATCCCACTTATAGGTCATGCGCGTGCCAAACATCGCAAAATCATTGGCACTGGAACTGTTTTGCGTGGTGGATGTCAATCCAGTAGGCGTAGCATTGGTCAGCACGGCTTGGCTATCGCTGCTATTGCGGTTGTAGGCCGCAGAGGTGCTATAGCTAAAATTGCCTGCTTTGCCATCCAATTGCAGATTCAGTTGGCGCTTATTATTGCCTAAGGTGTCATCGCCATAGGCGCCGTAGCCAGTCTTGACGGTGCCGGTAATGGGCGCGCTGGCATTTTGCCCACCTTTAAGAATGATATTAATCACGCCGCCTGATGCACCGGAGGCTTGGGTGACACTGGCTTGTTTGGTCACTTCGATACGATCAATCATATCGACACTGATGGTATCGACCATCGATGTCCCAGCCCGTTTACCTCCCTGAATAGCCTCGCCATTGATCTGAATCACAGGCGGCACAGAGAGTCCGCGAAAAGATGAACGACCTGCACCACCACTGCCCATTTGAATGCCAGCGGCACGGCGGAGTGCATCCGTGACCGAGATATCACCATAATTAACCATTTCTGCTTGGGTGATCACGGTTTTACGGATGGCGCTGATTTCCGTAGGATCTTCTGTTTCTCGTTTTGCAGTGACGACAATCGTAGCGAGGACTTGATCATTGGTGCTGTCGTTGCTGTTGTTACGATTTTGCGGATTTGTGCTCGCGTCATCCCCAGATGGGCGAGGCGCACTAGGATCCGTATGATCATTGCTGGACTGCACGGTTGTATTGGTCGTCGCAGATAACGCGGGATTGGTATCCGCATAAACCATACCACCAAAACTGGCGGGAAAGAGCCCAATAAAAAATAAGCGATGCAGCTTAATCATGGCAAATGTCTCGAAAAAACAGCAATAAAACCAGAGAGGGTATTTGAAATTCATGGCCAGCATAAAGAGGAAAAGTGCAGAGAGCATGAATATTTTAAGGAGAGATAAAGATTTTTTGAGTTCAGAGTAAGCCCGCAAGCATCGGCAGTAGCAATATTAAGAATGATATTGAGAGTCGTTATCATTTATTATGGACGGCGGTTTAAAATTGATCTTACCGCGTGAGATGAGTTTTAAGCCTTACGAATTTTAAATACGATCACAATCGACCATCAGATTTTCATCTGCTGATTGTCGATGGATAGCGATCTTGGGATTAAATTATGTCTTCCGCCATATTAAGTGCTGAGATTCATAACGTACAAGCACAGCAAACGCAGTCGATACATTCTCGTTCAAATACGCGTGTTATCGTGATTATAGCGCTGGTCGTATTTGCTCATGTTTTGACAGTGTTGGGGTTGGCGTTGATGAAATCAAACATCAAAGTTGTGCCTCCAAAGCCGATTGCGATACGTATGGTCTCAATCGTGCCTGAGCAGCCTAAACCCGAACCGCCTAAGCCGAAAGTAGTACCTCTCGTCAAACCATTGCCGAAGCCCAAACCTTTACCGATTTTGGTCGCACCAAAAGCAGCGAAAAGCCCTGTAAGTGTTGTGCCAGTAGAAAAACCAATTGAGAAACCGATTGAGAATCCCGCACCCCCGGTAGAAATACCACCAGCACCCGCAGCAGCGCCAGCAAAAGCGGAGCCGGCGCCACCTAAAATGGTAGAAGGGGTTGCCTACTTGAAACAGCCAGAACCGATCTATCCTGAAGCTGCACGTGCTTCTGGCGATACGGGTAAAACTATTGTACGTGCACTGATTAATGTCAATGGTCTGGTCGATGATGTCACAGTGAGAAAGACCTCTGGCAGTGCATTGTTAGATCGTGCTGCCTTACAAGCAGTCAAAAAAGCACGGTTTAAGCCTTATCGAGAAAATGGTCTAGCACAAGCGGTCTATACACTAATTCCAATCGAGTTCAATCTTGACCAAGATTAAAAGTAGCTGATGTTAGCGTATGATCTATTTACATTGAAAAGATACCAATAAGGGTTGCGGTTATGAGTTTTACAGATTTTTGGACACATGCGGATTTCTTAAGTAAATCATTGACTTTTATATTATTAATCATGTCGATCGCGACATGGACGATCGTGATTTTGCGTGTGCTGGCCACGCGTCAAGCCAACGTGACCTCGGTCACCGCGTTGAATCAATCTGTGGCGGATGTTGCTGTGCGTAGCGCGAATTTATCGCTTGAAAACCGCCGTGATGTTGCAGAGCAAGCCCTACTTCAACAATTAGCCCGCACACGTAACGATGTGGAGCGAGGGGTATCGATTTTGGGCACCATTGCTTCGGTATCACCGTTTGTCGGGCTCTTCGGTACCGTGTGGGGGATTTTCCATGCGCTTGCGGCGATTGGTCAGTCTGGTCAGGCAGGGCTTGCGCAAGTTGCAGGTCCAGTCGGTGAAGCGCTGATTATGACCGGATTGGGTTTGGCGGTTGCGATTCCTGCAGTCTTGGCCTACAACTTGTGTGTGCGTCTCAATCGTGTACTGCTGAACAAACTCCACGATCAAGCGCATAGTTTGTTGGTGGAAGAGTTACTGGCACCGAATAAAGCCGTTCAACTGGGCAAAGCACCGCTCGGAGGTCAGGTCTGATGGGTTTCCATTTGGGTGATGACACCGATCAAGGCATGAGTGAGATTAATCTCATCCCGCTGATCGATATTATGCTCGTGCTGATGATTATCTTTTTGGTGACTGCGACGATCGTGAATCCTGCAGTGAAGCTGAATTTACCGAAAGCAGATGCTGCGATCGTCCCGGATCAACCCGAGGTCGTAACGCTCAGCATCGATGCCAAGGGGGTGATTCACTGGAATCAAGATGTCGTCAGTTTGGATGAAGTGGCCAAGCGGATGAATACGGCTGCGCAAGCCGCGACCAAGCCCTCTTTGCATTTGCGGACCGATCGCGAGGCCAAGTACGATACGCTTGCACAGGTTCTTGCACGGGCAAACCAAGCCGGTTTAACCGATTTGGCGTTTGTCAGTGAGGCGACTCATTAAGATTGCGTTCATCACAGACGAATAAAATACGGGATTGCCATCAGCACGCTGCCAATCCCGACGATCGCATAGCTATCTGAGATGAAATACGGAAAGACCATCAGGAGCAGTCCGCAGATCAGCGGCACGAGTGCATGTTGTTTACTGCCATAGAAAAAGAAAACAAATCCAATCGCACCGAATAGTAAGCCCCATAACCACGCAGCGGTATCCATCAGCAATCCTTTTCTTCAATGCCGTGTCGTAGGCTAAGTCGCAGCTAGATCTAATTTGACGGCAAGGGGTGATGTGATGGGAGGTGTATAGAGCGCCATCCGATCCAGAATTTTAGCTGGATCTTGCTCCACCATGAGCAGTTCTCGATGCGGCGGTTTGACGAAACCTTCTTCTGAGGCATGATTTAAGAAGGCAATCAATTGATCATAGTAACCTGCGACATTGAGCAGGCCGCAGGGTTTATGATGAAAACCCAACTGTGACCATGTCCATACTTCAAATAACTCTTCAAAGGTCCCAATCCCACCCGGCAGGGCAATGAAGCCATCAGAATGCTCTGCCATGAGCGCTTTACGGTCATGCATCGACTTGGTGACATGCAGTTCAGTGAGGCCTTGATGGGCGACTTCTTTGAGCAGCAAACCTTCAGGAATGACACCAATCACACGTCC
This sequence comes from uncultured Moraxellaceae bacterium, assembly GCA_964373105.1. Taxonomy (GTDB): domain Bacteria; phylum Pseudomonadota; class Gammaproteobacteria; order Pseudomonadales; family Moraxellaceae; genus Aquirhabdus. Next base: position 13,161 of record CAYJTU010000001.1, read on the forward strand.
GCCTTGTGCCAGCATTTGATTTGCCACTGCACCCATGACACCAATCTGTGCGCCGCCATAAACCAGTCCAATATTTCGCTCTACAAGCACATCAGCTAAGCGTTCAGCACTTTCGACATAAGCGGGATTGCGACCACTGCTTGAACCGCAATACACGCAAATATTTTTTAGATTCATATGTGACCTCGATTCAAAGTAGGCTGCGTCGCCTAATATTTATTGCAGAAGTCGCGACGTTGCTAAATCATCTCTTCAGAGAAGTATTGCTTGAGTTTGGCAAGCTTCGGTGGAATGGCGAAACTACAGTAGCCTTGCTCAGGGTTTTTGGCGTAGAAATTCTGATGATACTCTTCTGCAGGGTAGAAGATCGGTGCCGGTGCGAGTTCGGTGACGACATTAATGCCACTGGCTTTGAGTTCAGCAATTTTTGCCGTCGCAATTTCTTTTTGAGCTTCACTGACATAGAAAATCACTGAACGGTATTGGGTGCCGATATCATTGCCTTGACGGTTGAGTGTGGTAGGGTCATGAGTGGCAAAGAAAATATCAAGGACGCGCTCATAAGGAATCTGAGAAGGGTCAAAGTCGATGGCGATGACTTCCGCATGCCCAGTCGCGCCACTGCAGACTTGCTCGTAGCTTGGGTTTGGACGTGCACCGCCCGCGTAACCACTGATGACCGCTTCTACACCGCGAACGGCGCGAAATACCGATTCACTACACCAAAAACAACCGCCACCCACAACCGCACGTTCGAGATGAGCAGGAGGGCTAGTAAGTGTCATGGCTAAGTTCCTTATTTGAGATGGGTAATGGGTATACTTTGACGTTATCACATCGTCGATCACGCAGGGATAGCGATTGCGTTGAAGCAATGTTACCGAGCATGACCGTGAATCAACCGTTTGTTTTACGATAGGTTTCAAAGCGAAAGTTGATCCCGCTTTTTTCATCTTTCAAGATACTGCGATCAAATACCGGATTAGGATCAATCGCCCATGTGCTTGGAATTTCAGGATAGTGAGCTGCACCTTGAACATCCAGATCGACATGGGTGATTTCTAAACGATCTGCAATGGGTAGAGTGAGATTAAATAATTCACCACCCCCAATCACATAAATCGCCGATTGACCACGTGTAATGGCATCCTGAGCCGCACCCGTAAGTAAAACATCAAGTGACTGCCTGACTTGAACGCCATCATGCTGCCAGTCGCTTTGGCGGGTTAGCACCCAGTGGCTGCGATTGGGCAATAAGCGTCCGAGGGAGTCAAAAGTTTTGCGCCCCATGACGATCACACCGCCTTGGGTAATCTGTTTAAAATGCTGTAAATCGGCTGGAATATGCCAAGGCAGTTGATTGTCTATACCAATGCAGTGTTTGTTATCCATCGCGACGACATGGACGATTTCAATCGAAGTTCCCGCGCTATTCAAACTCATGAATCATCCTTACTTTCTACGCTAGAGGGTTTAACAGAATAAACCCCATTCTTCAAAATATGATTTAGACCGCAACGGCTGCTTTAATCGCGGGATGATGTTCATAATTGACCAGCTCTAAATCGGCATATTCAAATGCAAACAGATCTTTGATCTCAGGATTAATCTTTAAGGTCGGCAGAGCCAGCGGCTCGCGACTGAGTTGCAGTTGGGTTTGTTCAAAGTGATTGCTGTATAGATGGCTGTCGCCGCCTGTCCAGACAAACTCACCGACTTCTAGATCAGTGACTTGAGCAATTAAATGGGTGAGCAAGGCATAGCTTGCGATATTAAAGGGTACGCCTAAGAAGATATCGGCGCTGCGCTGATAAAGCTGGCAGGAGAGTTTGCCATTGGCGACATAGAACTGAAACATGGTATGGCAAGGCGGCAAGGCGACTTGCCCAGCTTCAGCTGGATTCCAGCCTGAGATGATCAGACGACGTGAGTCCGGGTTGGTTTTGATCTCATTGATCAGCCAAGAAATCTGATCGAAGCCATCTTTGGCATAGCTGCCGTCGGCGTGTTTGGTTGCGCCGAAGTTACGCCATTGATGGCCGTAAACGGGCCCTAAATCATCTTCAGCCCGTCCAAAACGTGCACATTGTTCCGCGGTTGCCCATTCGTTCCAAATGGAGACGCCATTGTCCTTGAGGTACTGGACATTGGTATCGCCTTTCAAGAACCACAGCAGTTCCACCGCGACCGATTTAAAGTGCACCCGCTTGGTGGTCAGGATTGGAAAGCCTTTTTGCAAGTCAAATCGCATTTGATAGCCAAAAACAGAGCGCGTACCAGTGCCGGTACGGTCAGTTTTATCGACACCATGATCAAGCACATGGCGCATCAGATCGAGATAATTTTTCATGCAATGTCCTGTTTTCACTGATAGTTTACAGTCTTTGTTACAAGCTTTTTTACTGACGTCTTATGAGGCTTTACGTGGGCCCCAATCATAAACGTTACGGCGATATGCATACCAGAATAGCCATAAGCCGATCACGAGCATTGGCACGGTCAGCAGTTGTCCTTTGCTCATCCAGCCAAACCACAAGTGTTGATCAAAATCGGGTTGACGGAAAAATTCGATGCCAAAGCGAGCGATACCATAGCCCAGCAAAAATAAAGCAGAGACGGCCATGCGTGGACGCGGTTTTGCCGAGAACCACCACAAGGCCAGAAAGAGGATCAAACCTTCAAACGTGGCTTCATAAAGCTGCGAAGGGTGACGCAATACATCGCCGCCCGTTGGAAATTTCATCGCCAATGCATAGGTCTGATCGACAACGGGACGTCCCCAAAGCTCACCATTAATAAAGTTGCCAATGCGCCCAAACATCAACCCGGTCGGCACACAGGGGGCAATAAAATCAAGGGTTTGAAATGCAGTTTTGCCATACTTACGTGCAAAAAAGACCATCGCGAGCATCACGCCAATAAAGCCGCCATGAAAGCTCATGCCGCCTTCCCAGACCTTGAACAGGGTCAGTGGATTGCTGATTAAGCTATCCAACTGATAAAACAGCATATAACCAATTCTTCCGCCAAGTATGACACCAAGCGCGCCATAAAATACCAGATCAGAGACATGCTCAGCCGTCCAGCCGCGTTCAGCTTGACGGGCACGCCACAATGCAAGCCCATAGGCACTGGCAAATGCCAATAAATAGGTGATGCCATACCAATGAATTTTCAATGGGCCAATGGCTAAAGCAATGGGATCAATGTGGGGGTAGGTCAGCATTATGAACGTCTCATTGTATCTGTTTCAAAGTTACGGCATTCTACCGCATTGTTATGACGCTTTTCTTGGCATTGTTGTGACGTTTTACGAGTGAGCCTCTATGTGTATTGTTGCGTTAGCGTGGCAGGTGGTGCCCAATAAACCGCTGATCTTGATTGGTAATCGAGATGAGTTTTTTGCCAGAGAAGCGGCGCCTTTAAGCGTGTGGTCTGATCATTCAATGATTGCTGGACGGGATCTGCAATCGGGCGGGACGTGGCTTGGGATCACCGCAACCGGTCGCTGGGCGGTGATTACCAACTACCGGGAAAAAGTCAGTCCGCCTGAGCAGGTCATCACGCGTGGCAGCCTTATTACCGATTATTTGAGCAGTGACCAAGCGCCACTGGATTTTTTAGCCACTGTGGATCCGGGGGCGTATGCCGGATTTAATCTGATCGTGGGCACGTTGACTGATGCCGCCGTACTGGGCAATCGCGGTACGCCGCCGCAAACACTCAGTGCAGGTCTGCATGGCCTCAGTAATGCGCTGCTGGATACGGTCTGGCCTAAAACAGAGCGTTTACTGAGTGGCTTTGAGTCTTTGGCGTTTAGTCATGACGATCAAATCGTCGATGCGGCTCTTGCGCTACTCAATGACCAGACCCCCGCACCTGATGAGCGGCTACCGCATACAGGGGTCGGACCCATGATGGAAAAAGTCCTCTCACCCATCCGCATCGAAAGTCCGATTTACGGGACACGGGTCTCGAGTGTCCTGATTCTTAAAGATGAGGGCTATACCTTTGCTGAGAAGACGTGGCGGCCCGTAGAAGGCGATGTGGTGAAACTGAGTGGTGAGTGGTGAGTGAGACCAAAGGTTGACGTCATCCAATCTCGGCGAACAAGGCCTGCTTAAACTGTGCCATCGCAATTCCACGATGACTAATCTGATTCTTCTCCGACCGTTCTAATTCCGCGCTGGTCTTGCCCAAAGCGGGCAGCCAAAAAAGTGGATCATAGCCAAATCCGCCATCGCCGCGAGTCTCATCCAGAATTTCCCCATGCCAGATACCTTGAAAAATCAGTGGCAAAGGATCTTCAGCATGACGCACCAATGCCAATACACAAACAAACATTGCTGGAATGGAGTGTCCGTTACGCAACGGTTTAAGTCGTTCAAGCAAGGTTTGATTGTTCAGGATATCATTGCCATGCTCACCGCCGAATCGTGCTGAGTAGATCCCTGGCGCCCCGTCCAAGATAGGTACGCATAAGCCTGAGTCATCGGCGAGCGCTGCAAAGCCGGATTGTTTAGCCGCATGGCGGGCTTTGATCAATGCATTTTCAACAAAACTTAAGCCATCCTCGACTGCGTCGGCTATGTCGAGTGTGCCTTGCGCGATGACGTTGATAGGCAGTGCTGCGGATTCAAACAGGGTATTGAACTCTTTGATCTTGCCTTGATTGTTGCTGGCAAGCACGAGGATGTTTTGAGGCAGATTCAGCATGGGGCTCACATTCTGGTGATCATTTCGTCTGTGAGATAATAGCAAAAAAAACTGCCCCATAAAAAAAGTCCGATTCAATCGGACTTTTTTAAAAATAATTGAAGGATCAATTATTTTTTGTTGGCACTGCCATCATCAGTTTGAATCCAACGATCAGCACGGTTTTTTGCATCTTGGATGTCTTGTGGCGACAAGTTCGCTGCTAAGGTACGGATTTTGCCTTGTGCTTTGTCTTTGATACGCGCATCAAGCATGCCATCACGTGCAGACAAGTCGTACCACTGATAGGCATCCGCCAAATTCTGATCACGCTCTTCAATTATGGCAAGGTTATAGCTGGCGCGATTGTCGCCTTGCTTCGCCGCTTTGCCAAACCATACTTTGGCTTGATCAATGTTTTGGGCAACGCCTTTGCCTTGCGCATACATTTGACCGATATTGAGCTGTGCAGGCGCTGCGCCTTGGTCAGCCGCTTTTTTGTACCATGCAAACGCTTGTTGCATATCTTGTGGAACACCTTGACCTAACTTATAACGGGTCGCCAGGAAGAACTGTGCGCGGACATCACCACCTTGTGCGGCGGCTTGTAGTTCAGCAAGTGATAGGGTTGCAAAGCTAGGCTTAGGTGCTTCGGGTGTTAATGACGTCAAGTCTGCCCAAGCAGGAATGCTCGCAGTCAAACCGAGGGACAGTGCTAGGGCGGTCAGTGTGTGCTTCATGATCGGCTCACTCTATAAATCGCAATTTCACCAAAAAAATTGGGGAAATGCTTCATGAAAAAATTACCTTGCTGATCGCCATCGACAGCAAGTCGATTGATTATTTTAATGCCATTTGCTTGGCAAAGGGCTTCAAAATCACGAAATGTACACAAATGGATGTTCGGGGTATTGTACCACATGTAAGGCAAAGCCTCTGAAACCGGCATTTTCCCCCGAAATCCAAGATAACTTCGCGTCTTCCAATGAGCGAAGTTAGGGAAGGTAATAATGGCTTCGCGACCTACCCTGACCATATCCAATAAAATTTGATCTGGTGCTTTAACTGCTTGCAAAGCTTGTGCCATAACGACAGCATCAAAGCTTTGGTCGGCAAAGCGCCCAAGTCCATCATTCAAATCCTGCTCAATGATATTAAGACCGCGACCTATCGCAGTGGTAATTTTATCTTCATCAATTTCAAGACCATAGCAATCAATGTCGAGACGTTTTGCCATGTGTGCCAGCAGCTCACCATCCCCGCATCCCAGATCTAAGACGCGTGAGCCTGGTTTGATCCAGCGTTCCGCGAGTTGTTGATCGAGTCTCATGATGTGGCTCCAGCAACAGGGCTTGATTGATTTTGGTCAGCGCTGTGCACTTGTGGTGCATTTTTGGTCACATTGTGCCCTAAATTCTGAATGGCGGGCTGCCCCAAGAAGCCGCGGAGCGTATGGACATAGCGTGGAATGGGGAATAGAAACGAATCGTGACCTTGAGGGGCATCGACATCGATATAGCTGACCGGTTGGCGATTGGTGATCAACGCATCGACGATCTCTTGTGAGCGGCTCGGTGCAAAACGCCAATCGGTAGTAAATGACACAATCAGAAAGCGGCAGGTCGCAGGCAGGAGAGCTTGATTAAGCTTGCTGTCATGGTCGCGTGCGGGGTCAAAATAATCCAAGGCCTTGGTCATGATCAGATAGGTATTGGCATCGAAGTTACGGCTAAACTGCTCGCCTTGGTAGCGCAAGTAACTTTCAACTTGGAATTCGACATCATACCCATAGAGAAAGTTGCCTGATTTCAAGTCACGGCCGAATTTTTCTTTCATCGCCTCTTCGGACAAGTAAGTGATGTGACCGACCATGCGCGCCAAAATCAGTCCGCGCTTGGGGAACGTCTGCTGCTCAAGGTAGCGACCCGCGTGGAAATCAGGATCGGAGAGGATCGATTGGCGTGCGACTTCGTTAAAGGCGATATTTTGGGCGGAGAGCTTTGGTGTGCTTGCGATGATTGCACAATTCTTGAGGCGCTGCGGATAATCAACCGCCCACTGTAAGGCTTGCATACCGCCCAATGAGCCGCCGACGACGGCATGCCAGACACCAACGCCTAAGCGATCGGCAAGTCTTGCTTGGACATTGACCCAGTCGCGCACCGTGACAAGCGGAAAGTCGGGGCCATAGGGTTTATTATCATTTTCAGGATTGGGTGAAGTCGGTCCTGTAGAGCCATTGCAACCGCCGATGTTATTGAGGGCAACGACAAAAAATATATTAGTATCAATAGCTTTGTTTGGTCCAATACAGCTATCCCACCAGCCGGCTTTGCTTTCACCCGCATAGTATCCGGCCGCATGATGATGACCTGATAGGGCATGACAAATCAGAATGGCATTGGACGCATCGGCATTGAGTGTGCCATAGGTTTCGATCATCAAATCGAAACGCGGCAAGATACGACCTGTCTCTAGAATTAACGGGTCTTCAAAAGATTCTAAACGCGGGGCAACGATTCCGACCGAATCGGCTGCCAGTGCGGGATTCGGCTCAGGTGTTGTTGTCAATTTGGCATCGGGATGTGCACTAATGCTGAGATCAGCTTGGGTTGAATCAGTTGAGGAGACCACGTTTTACTTTCCAGCTTAAACCTAGCCTCAAGTGTAAGGTTCGATGTCATCCTGATCAATAGCTTGAGACGCTTTAGATGATAACAACATCGTGTTGTTGTCCGTTTTACTTGCGATGTTCCATGAGTGGCATTGCTTTGCGTCTGGTCAGCAATAAAGCCTCATCATAGTCCGCACTGATTTGGGTGGGGATTTCATCTTCACTCTCTGCCAAAACGTCGCCCCAACCATCCACAATCGCACTGTGCCCCCAAGTCTGGCGCGTTCCATGCCAGCCCCCTTGACCCGCACCGATGACCAGACACTGGCTATCTATGGCGCGTGCGCGCAGTAGCAATTGCCAGTGGGCTTGACCTGTGAGATGAGTGAATGCTGAAGGTGCCGTCAAAATTTCAGAACCTTGATTACGCAGCGCGACTGCGAGCTCTGGAAAGCGTAAGTCATAGCAAATCATTAGGCCAAGTTTGCCGAAAGGGGTGGCGGCAGTGATGATTTGATCGCCCGGCTCAAAGGTTGCTGATTCAAGGTACTGCCCCGTACCATCGGGTACGTTGACATCAAACAAATGAATTTTGTCATAGCGGGCAACGATTTGACCATTGGGGTCAATCAACAGGCAGGCTGAGCGTACGCGTCCATCAGCCATAGTTTGGCCATTGGGGCGATAACCACAAGGTATAGAACCTGCAACAATCCACAGATTCAGTTGCTGTGCCCAACGTCCCAAGGTTGCTGCAATCTCATCGAAGCGTTCCGCGGTTCTGCGCTGTTGCCCCGGCGCAAAACAGGCGAAATTCTCGGGCAGAACCGCAAACACACTGCCGGAAAGAGCAGCTTGCTGAAGCAGCGCATAGGCTTGCGATAGATTCTGTTCAATCTGATCTTGCGAATTCATTTGGATGGCGGTAAAGCGAGCAGACGGCATAGACTGACTCTTTTAGCTGGAGTTTGAGCAGATTGAACAATATTGTCTTAAAGTACATTGCCAGTAAGCAATGTACCGTTCTTTTATTTCAATATAGAAGTGCGCTTAGATCAGTGTCAAGTTGAATGATTATGGTTTTTATCGGATGTCTGGGACGTGATCAGTGATGTTGCTGGGAGCAGGAGAAGTTTTGTGAAGCTTGCTGTTGCTGGCGGTGTTCGTTTTCAAGCTGGCTGACCAGAGGCTGAAACATCGCTTTATTATTATCGTTCAAATTCATCAAGGCTTGGTGTGCTTCAAGCACGGTCTCTAACATCGCATGTGCTTCAGGCTTTTCTTCAGGCAGTGTGTAGGTACACTGCGATGCCGTTTTGCAATTCATCATCACAAACACTTGGCCTAAGCCCATACTGTTGGTCAGCGTGGTGATATCTGGATTGGTCGATAACATAATCGGTTGAATGTCACGTTGCGTGCGCAAGTGTAGACCTAGCTTGGCGAGGACGCCCAGCGTAGTGCTATCGACAAAAGTTGTGTCAGTCAGATCCACAAGCGCACCAGTGAGTGCCGGATCTTGTGTTATTTTGTCTAATAAATGATCTAGACTGCTGCAGGTCATTGCGCGGATCTCGCCGACCAGTTTGAACACATGCGTTCCTTGTAGGACTGCATACTCAATACGACCAGTTGACATATAAATGCAAACACTCACATTCGAAGTCACAATTATCGCACAAAAAAATGCTCCGCAGCAAGATTTCGACAAAAAAACATCCTTGTCACCAGCTTTAGTTTGTTACGAGACATGTGCGTATAGAGATTGAGGTTAAAGGCTTGAGATGCGGTTTAGATCAAAAAATATTCGAAAACAAAACCTATAAAGCTTTAATTGTGAACTGTTTGGCTAAATGCGACTTAAGGACAGAATGGTGAGATCATCCGTCAGATGATCGGGCGGGTCAAAGCGCCGCGTTGAGAGGGTCTCAATAAGTTGGGTCAATTGTTCACTGGTGCCGCCTGAAAAAATCTCAATCGCACCATCTGAGCAAAAAAGCAGCTGTGACTGCGGCTCAAGTGAGGTTGTTTGGGTGGTCAGTGTCAAATCGGTGACTAGACCCAGTGGAAAGCTACTGCTATTAAGGATTTCGGTCGTGCGATCTGGATGAATCAAGATTGGCGGCGGATAGTGCCCTGCACTACACCATTCCAGATGATGGGTTAGCGGGTTCAGTAATCCACAGAGTACGGTGATGTGCTTCCCTGCATTTTGAGTCACGAGCAAACGATTCATACGACTGAGTAGCGCTTGAGGCGAGTGCTCCGAACCATGAAACGCAGCCAGCCAGCCTGTCAGTAAACTACTTGCCGCCCCATGACCCGCGACATCGGCCAGATAAAACAACAGTCGATTGTCGGGCGTCATCCAATAATCTAGCCAATCGCCCGATAATGCACTGGCGGGTTGATAGATATGTTCAATTTGATAGTTAGCCACTTCGAGAGGCTTGGGGATGAGCCGTTTTTGCAATCGGGCTGCGGCAGGCAGATCACGACTATCACTTTGATGCTGATGTCGCATTTTGAGTTGCTGAATAATGGGGGCAATCGAGTCGGGGAGTTGATCACGAATCCAACCTGCCCAAGCGCCACGCTGCCAAGCATTGACGAGCTCAAAGCCTTGGTGATTGTGAGCTAAAACGATCGTCGGCTGCGGCCAACGATTTGCCAGATAGATGCTGACATCGGCGATGACCAGATGCTCAGCAGGAATGCTGAGCAATTCATCAGCGGTAATGGTGATGATTTCTGGGACATCTGCCCGTAGACGCACATGGCAGTCATCTACGGGTACGTCAATGAGATAGACCGACAAGGCGGCGAATCAAATAGACTGGTGCAGAGCTGTGGCCGATGCCATGCTCATTGCATAGGTTGCCAAGAAGGCTTGCTGCACATTGAAAGAGAGGGGCTGGTCACCTGACTCTGTCGTTGATGATGAGGTGGTGTTCGGCATTGTCTGGGTATCAGGACCACTCTGTGGGGCGACCGTTGGTTCAGGGTTTTCTCGGTGAGAGCTGCGCTTCGGTTTGTTTGGCGTGTCTGGGTTTGCCGTTGATGGCGTATTACTATCATCACCGAACCCATCATCGCTAAAGCTATTGTTAGGTGCGGATGCGTCAAGTTTACCGTTGATTTTAAATTGGCGATTTTGTAGGTAGATGTCGCGAAGGAGCGAGTATTGATCCCCTTCGACAAAATGCTCTAAACCGATCAGTTTCGCACGCATGTCGACGGTTTTGACGGCCGTAAGGCCAGTTGAGGTCCAGCTATCATTGACATAATAGATCGGCGAGCCGAACTGATCGACCACTGTGCCAAAGGTATCACGAATGGTACTGGGTCCCAAAAAAGGCAGCATCAGGAACGGGCCGGAGCCTATGCCCCACTTGCCCAAAGTCTGACCGAAATCGCCACTCGATTTTTCGACACCCAGATAGCCGGCGACATCATAAAAACCCAGAGTCGTAGAGGTATTAATAATAAAACGACTCAATGATTCGATGGACGTGCCGGGATGACCTTGCAGCAGGTTGTTCACTGCGGTCCAAGGGGTACCCAAGTTGGTAAAGAATTGTGAAATGGCGGTTTGTACGGTCTGAGGCACATTGCGGCTATACGCGCCAGCAACAGGGAGCAAAATATATTTATCTAACTTTAAGTTAAATTTAAAGATGCTGCGATTGAATCCCTCAAACGGATCTTTAACCGGGTCTGGCTGTGCTGCACTTGCATCCACCGCGATCTTGGTGCCCAGCGCGCCAATTTTGTCTATAGTCTTATCAATGGAGCGAGTGATCGCATTGGTATTTGTCTTTGGATCGAGTGAGCCGTTTATCGCGGGATCTGTTGACGCTGTAACCGCTGAGCTGTTGCTTTGATCTATGCTGCTGTCAATATTCTGCACGGTAACGACGGTTGCACTTGGGGCAATTGTGCTGGCGGGCAATGTACTTGCTTCAGGCACAGCAACAACGGGCGCGGTATCCAGTGGACTACTGGCTGGCGCTGCTTGTTCAGTCTCTGCCGCGACAAATGTCGATGATAGGCTGATGCACACGGCAAGCGCTGTCATGAGGTGTGTGTTAGACATAAAAAAACTCAAACCTTAACTCGAAAAAACAGCTTATGTTACTTCATGTTAATTTTCTAGGTGTAAAGAATGATTTGAGCTCTTTTAGTTTCATTCTGAGGCGTTATTTTTGTAAGTAATTATTTTAATTACACGGTGGCATCACTCATGATGTAGCGCTAGAATGACAGCAAGCGCTGCTGAACACAAAATTTGATGATTAAAAAAAATGCATTCAAGGCATAAAAATTGCATACGCGCGCAAGCTTCGGTTGTATACTAAAAACAGGTGCTCCAAGATACCCATCAATACCGCGATGAACTATTAACCATGATAAATCAAATGTTGCAAGCTTAAATTCATGAGGGATAGATGAAGTTATCAGTCGGACTGAGAGTCTCAAGCTCGTTATCGCTTACCCCCCAATTGCAGCAGGCGATCCGCCTCCTGCAACTCTCGTCACTTGAGCTCGAACAAGAAATCCAAAATCAGCTCGATAGTAATCCGCTTCTTGAGGCAGTAGATGCCTCTCCAGAAGGTCAAGCCTCTGACTCTTTAGATAATAATGTTGATTATCAGTCGACAGAACAATCCTCTGATTACGATTCACAAAGTGATTTTCAAGACAGCGCGGTATCCGATGGTGCGTCTTCAGTTGCATTAGATGAGCAGATGGGTTTGACCCGTTTGGGGGAAGACCTACCGGTCGATACCCAGTGGGATGACGTGTTTAGTCATCAATCGACAGCGCTGGCTTCCCCTGAATTTGATGAGCGGGAAGATACGCGGACGGTCAGTGATTCGATTTGGTCTGAATTGCGCTGGCAGTTGAACCTCACGCCATTTAGTCCGGTAGATCGGATTATGGCGGAGTGCATTATTGATGGGATTGATGAGCGTGGCTATCTAGAAGCCAGCTTAGAAGAGTTGCTTGAAGCAACCCAGAATCAACTCGATGCACTGGATCTGGACATCGAAGAAGTCGAGCTCTCCGAGCTCGAAGTGGTTTTAAAGCGGATTCAGAATTTTGACCCTCCGGGTGTGGGCGCCCGTGACTTGAGCGAATGTCTCTGCTTACAACTACGCGCGCTGCCTGAGCATACGCCTTCGCGCCGGGATGCCCTGAATATGATGGCGCATCATGAATTATTGCTGATCAATGATATCCCGAAGCTGATGCGTCAAACGGGTTTGGATCAAGATGAGCTGCGCTCTGCCTTGGCGTTGGTGAAGTCTTTAGATCCTTATCCTGGTTTGAAGTTTCAAAACAATGAACGTGAGCATCAAGTCCCTGATGTGATTGTTCGTAAGAAAAATGATCATTGGGAAGTGCAGCTCAACACTGATATTTTGCCCAAACTACGCGTCAATTCCTATTACGCCAGCATGATCAAACGTGCCGACCAAAGTGAAGAAAATCAATATTTGCGCTCCCACATGCAAGAGGCGCGGAATTTTATCAAAAGTGTCGATGAACGACATAAGACTTTACTGAAAGTATCGACGTGTATCGTTCAGCACCAGCGTGCCTTTCTTGAGCATGGTCCAGAGGCCATGAAACCCTTGATTTTGCGCGATATTGCTTTGGAAACGGAGCTGCATGAGTCGACGGTATCACGGGTTACTACGCAAAAATTCCTATTGACCCCGCGGGGCTTATTTGAGCTCAAATATTTCTTTTCCAGCCATGTGGCGACCAGTACAGGTGGCGAGTGTTCATCGACCGCGATTCGCGCGATGATCAAGAAGATGGTTGCGGATGAGAATGTCAAAAAACCATTATCAGATAATGCATTGACCGAAAAGTTACATGAGGCGGGAATTGATGTGGCGCGCCGGACGGTTGCTAAGTATCGCGAGTCGCTGAATATTGCGTCATCCAGCGAGCGTAAACGCTTACTGTAATGGGTTTGTCACACTGCCATTGTAGTATAGTAGAAATGTAAAAATAAATTTCGTAATGCTTGCTTTAATATTTTCAATGTGTTCTCTTAGAGGTGTTGCCGCAAGGGTAACATGAACCCGTCCGACTCGCGTCAGATGTTGTTTTATATGAGTTTATTTATGTTGATTGCTTTTTTATACTGAAGTTTTCTAATGTAATTTGAAGTCTTGTAAATCACAACTGCACGGGCCGACTATCAGGCTAAAAGCGATGGTATGATTCGCTCGTCGCCGACCAGTCTGCTCTATTTGAATGGCCGCTCGACACATTGAATCATATCTTCGACACATTACGAGGATGGTTTTATGCAAATTAAGATTAGTGGACATCATGTGAATGTTTCCCCAGAACTGGAATCTATCGTTCAAGAAAAACTCGCCAAAGTCGAACGACATTTTGATCACATCAACAGCATGCAAGTGATCTTTTCTAAAGAAAATCACCATTCAGATCCGAGTTATGACGGCCGTAAAGGTCTTGCAAATCACAAAGCAGAAGTGATTTTGCGTGTCCCGGGCTCTGAATTATTTGCACAAGCGACTGCTGATAATGTTCAAACGACACTTGATCTGTTGGTGGATAAGCTAGACCGCCAAATCGTGCGCCATAAAGAACGCCTCAAGAATCACAGCAATCAAGCCCATCACCAGCAATTCGCGCTGGAGTAATTTTACCGATCAAATTTGCTGATTGTGAATCGCTCTTTTTATCGATTAATCTTTTAAACGGACTCTATAGATGGATTCAATAGATAATCAGTAAATCAATTGTTTAATTCAGTGGTTACAATGAGAGCTCGGATTTGTCCGAGCTTTTTTTATGATTCGTATTTATGTCATCACCGGGCTTTAAGATATTATTTCAAGCATCGAGACGCATATCCATTCAAGTGGTTTTTAAGGGCAGGTTAATCGGCATGAAAACCGTAGATGTAGATTGTAGTTTAGGTTATTTGGTCAATCAGAAATCTGAATTTATTATTCAGATTCAAGCTGCGAATCATCCTTGGCAGCGTGTGATATCTGAGACGCTTGATTTAGCGGGGATTACCCCTGAGTCGTTTGTCGATATCTCGGGGCAGAATCGCATGTTTCGCTTCAGTGGCCAGCCCGGTCGGATCGAAATGCGCTACCGCGCGACGGTCGAGGTTGATATGCCGCCGCGCAATCCGTATGCGGCGGAGTTGGATGTGGCCGATCTACCGACAGATGTTTTACACTATTTGTTGCCCAGTCGTTACTGTGAGTCGGATTTGATCAGTGCGATGGCTCAGCGTACGTTTGGCAATTTACCACGTGGCTTCAGTCGTGTTGAGGCAATCTGCAATTGGATCAAAAATAACGTGGTCTATGAGATTGGCTCTAGCCACGCGTCAACGACAGCGCGTGAAGTCCTTGCGAACCGTGCGGGCGTTTGTCGTGATTTTGCTCATTTAGGCATCGCGTTTTGCCGAGCGCTCAACATTCCGGCGCGGTTTGTATTTGGTCATACTGAGTTCCCTGATCCACCGCCGGATTTTCATGCCGTGTTTGAGGCTTTTCTCGGCGGGCAGTGGATCTTGTTCGATGCCACCAAGATGGCACCGCTAGACAAGATCGTACGTATCGGTACTGGGACAGATGCCAAAGATGTTGCATTTTCAACCATGTATGGCGATGTGCAGATGACTTATCTGAAACCCTTAGTGCGTGATCACATCCAAGGCCAGTCGTCTGAGTTTGAGCAGGTTGATGATTTCATTGGAGCGGAATCGAGCTACGCCACCAAAGCGAGTGATTAAGCTTACCACCATCTTTGGTCATTAAAGAGGCGGTTTTTCAATGTCATCGGCAAGTGGTTGGCTTCGCTTATTTTGCGGTAATCTGAATAGTCTACGGCGGTCACCGTTTTTACGTCGATCAATGCTACTGTGCTCTGGAAGAGTCATTTCTGAAGGTTGAATTGATTCTTTAAGTTTCTGGCGAATCTTGCGGCGACGTTTGATGCGCGATTGGGTCAGGGTATGCATGAGGTGTGGCAGGTCTTTAAGCTCCAGACGTTTCACGAACTCATAGAGCATGCGATCACGGGTAAAGCGGAAGTATTGTCCAATGCGGCGCTGATTGATTTCATGCGTTTGAAATTTTAGGACATGGTGATCGATCAGCACTAAAGCCAGTAGCGCAAGATTGCTTGTTACCGCATTAAAAGTCGTCCCTAAGTATGTGGGCGCAAAGATCATCGTATCGATTAGGGAAAAGACCAGTATCCCCCCTGCAATCCACAGCGGTTTTTTATCGGTAAAAGCAATGACTAGCCATATGGCAAGACCCATCTCAAGCACGCCCCCGATATGAGAAATCCAACTCACATAAGACATGGATACGCCGTGAGCCAAGACCACGGCTTGCTCTGTTGGGTCAAGGGTCAACCACTTCGGCACCAGCCCTTGGTAAAAAAAGCTAAAAGCAACGACGATGCGCGCAAGCCCTCGAATTTGGTATAATAATTCTTCTGTGGTTTTCATTCAGTTGTTACCGTATTTTTTAAACATCGATGATGCGTTTTAGATTTGTTTTTAACGTTGTTATTCCAAGCGACAAGTGCTGTGTTTAAACCAGACTTAATGCGTCTTTGACTGGACTATAACCCAGACACAGGCTAACCTTCGCTTTATTCTATCTCTTTATCCAATTGAGCAGCAGCATGACCCCTGAAATCTTACGCGAGATCTTACAAGCCGCATTTCCAAGCGCAGAAATTGCCACGTCAGGACAGGCTGGAAAGTTTGATGTGCGCGTTGTGGATATTCAGTTTGAGGGCAAACGCCCAGTGGCTCGCCAACAGTCCGTCTATGCACCGCTGGGCAGCTATATTGCCAGTGGCGAGGTTCATGCCGTGAGCATCAAAGCATTGACGCCTGAAGAGTGGCGTAAAGCCAGCTTGTTCGGTTAATCATTTATCGAATTCAGCGATCCGTTAAGCGGATTGTCCTCGATGTGCTGAATGTTGTCATTTTGACGGACATAAACTGTTGAAAAAATATTCTTATTAATAGACCGATTTGATCGCGGTAAGCACGACTTGAGACATGAGTCGTGCTTACCGCGATAAAGTCAGAAAGGTCATCGATGCAGGTAGTGATTTGGACTATGGATAAATTTCGAATTCAAGGTGGTGCGTGTTTAAGCGGAACGGTACAGATTTCGGGCGCAAAAAATGCCGCATTGCCATTGCTTGCGGCGACGATATTGGCCAGTACGCCGATTACTTTGACGAATGTTCCAGACCTTAAAGATGTTTCAACACTGATTAAGGTATTGGAAAGCTTAGGTATCACGGTACAACGTGAGAAAGCGGCAGGCGTTGTGCATGTCGATACTGCGACGCTCAATAGCCAATTCGCCCCGTACGAGTTGGTCAAAACCATGCGCGCATCGATTCTGGTCTTGGGACCTTTGCTGGCACGCTATGGCGAAGCAACAGTGTCCTTGCCGGGTGGCTGTGCGATTGGTTCGCGTCCTGTCGAACAGCATCTCAAAGCGCTTGAAGCGATGGGCGCCACCATCAATGTTGAAAATGGTTATGTGCATGCCAAGGTCGATGGTCGTTTAAAAGGCACCCGTTTCTCGTTTGACATGGTCACGGTGGGCGGTACGGAAAATATCCTGATCGCAGCGACGCTTGCGAGCGGCACGACGATCTTAGACAATTGCGCACGTGAGCCAGAAGTGACGGATTTGGCGCATTTGTTGGTCAAGATGGGTGCTCAGATCGAAGGCATCGGCACGGATCAATTGATTATTCACGGTGTTGAATCCTTGAATGGTGTTGAATATAGCGTGGTTGCCGATCGTATCGAAACGGGCTCATATCTTGCAGCTGCCGCGATGACGGGCGGCTGCGTACGCACGACCCATACCGATGCCCGCTTGCTTGAAGCGGTATTGCTGAAGTTTGAGGAAATGGGTGCCACCATCACCACCGGTGCGGACTGGATTGAACTGGATATGCGCGGTAAGCGTCCAAAAGCAGTGAGCTTCCGGACACTGCCGCACCCTGCGTTCCCAACCGATATGCAAGCGCAAATCATGACGGTGAATACCGTCGCTGAAGGGACTGCCACGGTCATTGAGACCATCTTTGAAAATCGCTATATGCATGTGCCTGAGTTGTCCCGTATGGGTGCGAAGATTCAAGTGGATGGCCATACTGCGATCATTACTGGCGTGGAAAAGCTGCAAGCGGCGCCCGTCATGGCAACTGATCTCCGCGCATCGATGTCACTGGTATTAGCGGCCTTAACAGCAGAAGGCGAGACGATCATTGACCGTATTTATCATATCGATCGTGGCTATGAAAATGTTGAAGAAAAATTGCGCGGCTTAGGTGCAGTGATCGAGCGAGTAAAATAAATGAGTGACCTGCAAAAAGAATCCCAAAATACGCCACAGACTTCGATTGGCAGTGATGAGTCGGTGATGGGTAATTTTGATCATGGTTTGACGCTCGCACTCAGCAAAGGCCGGATTCTCAAAGAAACACTGCCGCTGTTAAAAAATGCCGGTATTGAACTGCTTGAAGATCCAGATAAAAGCCGTAAACTGATTTTTCCAACCACACATCCTTTGGTGCGCATCTTGATTCTACGCGCCAGCGATGTGCCTGCTTATGTGGAGAACGGTGCTGCCGATGTCGGTGTGGCGGGCAAAGACGTGCTGATGGAATACGGTGCGCAGAATGTCTATGAGCTCATCGATCTTAAAATTGCCAATTGTCGTCTCATGACGGCAGGTCGTGTTGATGCAGAGGGCAATTGGCAGAAGCCTGTCGGACGTTTAAAGATTGCGACCAAATATATCAATCTGACGCGTCAATATTATGCCAGCCGCGGTGAGCAGGTTGATGTCATCAAGCTTTATGGCTCGATGGAGTTGGCACCATTGGTAGGATTGGGCGATTTGATTGTCGACGTCGTAGACACGGGAAATACCCTGCGTGCCAATGGTCTTGCACCGTTTGATGTCATCGCGCAGATTTCATCACGTCTGATTGTCAATAAAGCCAGCTATAAGCGCAAGCAAGCGGTCTTGAGTCCGATTCTCGCTGGTATCGAAGCCGCAATCGGTTAAGCTGTATTTTGTTGATCGTTTACCCTGTTTTGGTATGATCGCTAAAACAGGGTGTCATCAAGACTCGCATTTAAGCGTCTAAGGCCGCTTTGATGCGTTCTGCAAAACCTTGAATCTGTGCCATATCACCCATCTTTGCGCCATGCGCACGGGTCATCAGTGCCCCCAGTGAACTCGGCAGGATATGAAAGTGCACGTGCGGTACCGTTTGCCCCGCTGCGGCGCCATTCAATTGCATCAAGACAAAACCATCCACGCCCATCGCTGTTTTCACCGCTTTAGACACTTTTTGAACCGTATGAATCCACGCGCTAGCGCCTTCAGGCGATAGATCTAAAATCGTTTCTGCAGGTTCTTTGGTAATGACCAAGGTATGGCCATCCGCTTGCGGCATGATATCCATGAAGGCCAGTGTGTGCTCATCTTCATAGACTTTACTGCACGGGATTTCTCCGCGTAGGATCTTGGCGAAAATATTATTGGTGTCATAAGCCATGTGAACCGTCCTTGCGATTATGAGTGGGGGGTGGTGGATTGATCAGCATCTTGATCAACGCTGTCAATATTAGCAGAAAATAGCATTCGCACTTTATGCGTGTAATCAAAAAAGGTCGCAACGATAACGCTGCGACCTTTTGACTGAATGATGGGTCTGGATGGGTTCATCGATTGAGTTGCGATTCTGCCGCTATTTAGTAGCTGTATTTCAAGCCAAAAGCGGTCAATGAGCTGTCGGAATCACCCTGATCAGAGCTGATTTTTTTATAGTCAAAGCTAAATAGACCCGAGAGTTTATCGGTCATCATCATCGACAAAGCACTGCGCGAGCGGAAGGTGTTGGACGATGAACCGTAGTCATAGCCCAGATCCTGAGTAAAGTTTACGGTTTTGGTCAAGATGCGTTCATAGTGGGCAGCCAGTGTGCCGATGGCTTCAGTGTTATCATCTTTAGGTGGAAAGCGATCTACGCTGTAGCGCACACCGGCACCGATTTCACCATTTAAGAATTGCACATCGTCGCGATAAAGCTCAGTACCGATTCCACCGGTAAGATAGGTTTGGTAGTCAAATGCACTGCTCAAGTCTTTTTCCCATTGCAACTTGGCAAATTCGTAAAAGCTGCCTTCACTATGCATCAGTTTACCTGATGCGAGATAGCGCTCAACGCTATCCGTCGATTGATTGTCGCTGCTCCCTATCGCTTCGGCTTTGAATTCCTGTCCCCAGTCGCCTTGCATGTGTTTATAGGTGATATGACCTGCGACGCTTTGTTTTCGAGATGAGGTGCCATCGGTATTGTTGGTGTTATTGAGCAAATAGCTTAAATCGGCATCAAGATTATAATCTTTGTCTTTGGTGACTTTGATCGCGTCTTCCGCGGCCATCGATGCGGCACTGATCGCTAAGCCAAGCATGACAGTGGTTAGTTTTTTAATTGAAAATGTCATTAGCATCTCTCGTCATGATGAAAAATAAAACGTGTGGATACACCACATGAAGTCAACAAATCCTAGAGACTATTGATCTTAAAATCTATTTGTATGACGAAATGGTTACAGGACTCAAACTAAAGGGATAAGATATTCCAGTTGAATCCTATCGATAAATGATAATTGGTTGGCATATTTTTGAGATACAGGCCTGGCGTAATAGAGCGCACATTTCAAGCCAAAAACAAGTTAAAATTGCCTCCTTATTTTTGTAAAAAAGTGGATGCGGTCAATGATGCGTCGCCTGTCGAGTGTGGATGTGAATTTTGATGAGCAACTGAATAGTTTGCTTGCGTTTGAAACCGTGAATGATGCGGCATTGATTCATACCGTGGATCAGATCATTCATGACGTTCGCACCCATGGCAATGCACATGTGCTGAAACTCACCCAGCAGTTCGATCAGCATCCTGCACAGACTTTCGCTGAGCTAGAGTTAACTCAAGCTGCATTGAAAGCCGCCTTTGAGTCGCTTGATCCAACCGTGCGCACTGCATTGGAATTGGCTGCAGCGCGTATCCGCAGTTTTCATACTGCGCAGAAACAAGACGGCTGGCAGTACACCGATGAACTGGGCAATGTGCTGGGTCAAAAAGTCACGGCACTCGATCGCGTTGGCATCTATGTCCCAGGCGGCAAAGCCTCCTATCCGTCATCGGTATTGATGAATGCGATTCCTGCACAAGTGGCTGGTGTGACGGAGATCATCATGGTTGTGCCTGCGCCCAAAGGTGAACTGAGTGAGTTGGTCTTGGCCGCTGCTTATCTATCGGGTGTGCACCGCGTACTGACCATAGGCGGGGCACAAGCGGTTGCGGCACTGGCGTATGGTACTGAGACGATTCCCAAAGTGGATAAAATTACCGGTCCGGGCAACCGTTATGTGGCCGCAGCGAAGCGGGCGGTATTTGGTCAAGTGGGCATCGATATGATCGCAGGACCTTCAGAGATTTTAGTCTATGCCGAAGGGCAGAATAATCCCGACTGGCTGGCGATGGATCTACTCTCACAGGCCGAGCATGACGAAATCGCCCAATCAATCTTTGTGACAACCGATGCTGTTTTGCTGGAGCAAGTAGCGGTTTCCATCGAAAAATTATTACCGACTCTGCCGCGCGTTGACATCGCCCGCACATCAACCAATGATCGCGGCGCACTGATCTTGGTGAAAGATCGTGCGGAAGCCTTGGCACTGATCAATCGCGTTGCGCCAGAGCATTTAGAGCTCTGCGTGGATGATCCGGACAGCCTGCTACCTGATATCCGCCATGCAGGGGCGATCTTTATGGGTCGTCATACGCCAGAGGCGATTGGGGATTATTGTGCCGGTCCAAACCATGTGCTGCCGACGTCTGGTACCGCGCGTTTTTCATCACCGCTCGGTGTTTATGATTTTCAAAAACGCAGCAGCATCATTCATTGCTCAGCCGAAGGTAGCCAATCTTTGGCACAAGCCGCTGATATCTTGGCACAGCAAGAGGGACTGGATGCGCATGCGCGCTCGGCACGCTATCGTGTTGGGAGCCCATCATGAACTCTGTCAGTCTAGTCGATGTCACTTTGAAGCAACGCCTTTGGAGTCCTTTGGTTCGTGATCTTGTGCCTTATGTACCGGGTGAGCAGCCCAAGATCAATAACCTGATCAAGCTCAATACCAATGAAAGTCCTTTTCCGCCATCGCCCAAGGTGCGTGAGGCGGTGATTGCAGCTTTGGGAGACGATGGTGACGTTTTGCGCCTTTATCCTGATCCTGATGCAAGTAGCCTGAAGCAAGTGATCGCAAGCTATCATGGATTACCAACCAATCAAGTCTTTTTAGGCAATGGTTCTGATGAGGTGTTGGCACATATTTATATGGCGTTTTTCAAACAGCCGCTGCCGATTTTATCGCCAGATATCAGCTATAGCTTTTACCCCGTTTACAGTCAGCTGTATGCGGTCGAAACGGTGCAGATTGCTTTGGATGCACACTTTCAGATTGATGTGAATGATTACAAGACGCCTAACGGCGGAATCATTCTGGCCAATCCCAATGCCCCAACGGGAGTATTGCTGACACTGGAGCAGATTCGATTATTACTGGCGAATAATCCTGACTCGGTCGTGGTGATTGATGAGGCCTATATCGACTTTGGTGGTCAATCGGCGATTGCTCTGATCAATGAATTTGATAATCTGGTGGTCTGTCATACCGTGTCTAAATCACGCGCATTGGCGGGTCTGCGGATCGGGATGGTCTTTGCGCAAGCGCATCTCATTGAAGCGCTAGAACGGGTTAAAAACAGCTTTAATTCCTATCCTTTAGATCGCCTTGCGATTGCGGGCGGTGTGGCGTCTTTTGAAGATGATGCCTACTTCCAATCCACCTGTCAGGCATTGATTGATCTGCGTGATGCGCTGGTGGGTCAGTTGGACGGCTTGGGTTTTGAGGTGTTGCCTTCTCATGCCAATTTCATCTTTGCCCGTCATGCTCAGCATGAGGCTGTTGTTCTTGCTAAAGGATTGCGTGAGGCGGGTATCATTGTGCGTCACTTTGCCAAGCCGCGTATTGATCAGTTCTTGCGGATTACCATTGGTACGGCAGAGCAAAATCAAGCGTTGATCACGCGTCTGAAAGAGATGCTTTAACGCTTAACGCGCTGAATAAAAAAAGCCTGCAGCTTTGAAGTTTCCCAGCGCAGGCTTTTTTTACACGTGATCTTTAGGTCCAATCCATCCAGTCCAATGTCTCTTCGGTCTGTTTTGAGGGTTTATACTCTGCGCCGCAGTAGCCCTCATAGCTGAGCGCATCAATCACTTTAAACAGATGCTGGTAGTTGATATTGCCTGTACTTGGCTCATGACGATGCGGACAGTCTGCGAATTGAATATGACCAATCTGTTGAATATTTTCAGTCAAACCGACTTCTAGATTTTCTCCCATCATCGCCATGTGATAGCAGTCGAATTGCATTTTGAGCGGCATGATGATGCTCGGCGTATTGATGGCCTCCAGCATCTCTTGCATTTGCACGATGTTTTGGATCAAAAAGCGTGGCATATCGATGCCATTAATCGCCTCCATGACCGTGCTGACCCCAGATCCGGCAAAGACATTCATCGCAAAGCGCGTATTGGCTGCTAGCACATGGAGGCAGGGTAGGAGATCGGTATCCACGGGTTGACGTCCTGCAAGGATATTGATGCGAGGCACATGCAGTGTTTTTGCGTAATGTGCTGCTTCAAAGACGGCTTGGCGAAAAGTTTGCTCGCGCCCAGGCACCCCTGCTAAACCATCCCCGCCTTGCATCAAATCACCTGCTGGTACATTGATCAGGACCAGTTTCAGGTGATGTCGTTCAAGCTCTGTTTGAATTTGGTCGGTCGTCAGTTCGTAAGGAAATTGAATCTCTACCGCAGAGAAACCAGATTGACGCGCAAGTGCAAAGCGTTCAATCAGTGGAACTTCGGTGTACAGCATGGAGAGGTTGGCAGAGAACTGGGGCATGGCGGGGATACACTCAGAATTTTAATTCTTTGATTCAATGCTTTGAATTAAACTCGATAAATCATCGCTTGCATAGCCTTGCGCAGCATGTTGATGCAGTTGTTGCAGTGCACGCTGTGCGACGGGCAGTGTGAGTCCATGGTTAGCCGCAAGCGTCATCGCATTATTCAAATCTTTTTCTAAAGTCTGCACTTTCCATTGCACTGGCTCAAACTGACGGGTGGCCATGCGCGGGCTCAGGATTTGGAAGGGTTTCGAGTCGGCAAAACCACCTGCCAATGCGGGCGCCAGCAAGGAGGCGTCTACACCCGATTTTTCCGCCAGTGCGATGGCTTCAGCAATCAACGTACTGGTCGCTGCCACGATCAACTGATTGCAAATCTTGGTGGCTTGACCGCTGCCACTGCTTCCCATGGTCGTGACACGTTGAGACAGGGGGGCGAAGAATGGCGCAAGCTGTTTAATAATGGCGTGCTCACCGCCTGCAAAGATCACCAGCGTGCCTTGTTCTGCGCCGATGACCCCACCAGAAACAGGTGCATCCACCCATGAGGCATTTTTTGCTTGAGCAAGTAGAGCGAGACGCTGCGTCAATGCCACCGAGCTACTCGAAAAATCAACGATGATTTGCTGGGGTTGAATCTGATTGAGTAGCTGAAGTCCCACAGTCTCAACCGCAGCGTCATCAGCAAGACACAGGGCAATGATCGTGACATCCTGCAGATGATCTAAGTCTGTGAGTGCTCTCGCTCCATGCTGGATGAGCGGCACCGTTGCGTTGACGGTGCGATTCCAGACACTGACGTCAAAGCCCGCTTGCAGCAGTCGCAAACTCATGCGACTGCCCATGAGCCCCATGCCTAAAAACGCGATTTTGACAGCATTACTCATGGGGATCGACTCGTTTTAGCGGTATTGGCGCGGTTGGTATTCCAGTTCAGGCTTTTTGTCTTTACGCATCGCGATCTGACGATTCTTACCCATCAGCAATTTAAGCTGCCAGATTTTCTCTAAGCGTAGCGCACGTTTAGGATGATGCTGCATCGCATCCAAGACGCGTTTGCCTGCAAGCAGTGCATCTGGAGAGCGGGTGAGGAATTCTTGCGCCAGCGTTTCTGCGGCGGCCAGAGGATCGGTTGCTAGGTGCGTGACCAAATGTAATTTTTCAGCTTCCTTACCGGTCAGTATCCGTCCGGATAGGGTCAGTTCTTTGGCGACATCTAGGGGGACGATGCCTTTGAGGGTTTGAGTGAGCCCCATGTCCGGCACCAAGCCCCAGCGACTTTCCATGATTGACAGCTTACACGTTGGCGTTGCGATACGAATATCGGCGGCCAATGCCAACTGCATGCCAGCGCCTAGGCAATGTCCGTGAAGTGCCGCGATGACAGGAACAGGCAGATCTTGCCAAACTAAAAATGCTTTCTGGAAAAGGCTCTGACCGGGTTTAATGAGTTCCCACACCGCAAAAAGGGCATTTTTTTTATCATTGAGATCGGTCAGGTCGATGCCTGCGCTGAATGATTCGCCCACACCCGTCAGAATCACGACCCGAATCGATTTATCTTTTTTGATTAGGCGCGCGGTCTGTACCAGTTCACGTAGGAGCGCAAAGCTCATGGCGTTGCGTTTTTCGGGACGATTGAGCTGAACAGTGGCGATCGCGCCTTTTTTTTGCAGGAAAACGAGAGACATATTAAACATCCATTAAAGAGATGGCTGATGGCGAGCTTATCGGGCAAATAAAGTATTGAAGGAAGGATTGATTCCTTTGAGGACTCTATTAGCGTCGATAAAAAACCGAATTGATATATCGCGGCAAGCCAATCAAGCCAATCAAGAGGCAAAGGCCTAAAATGATTAAGGTTGGCATCACACCCAGCCAATCACCGATTGGCGTTTGGTACAGTGGCCAAGCGAGCGAGAGCTTTTGCCAGCATAAACTCTGCAGTGTCGTGATGATGGTTGCCAGTAATGCACTGCGAAAGGCTTGGGGTAGAATGATTGTACTGGTAATCGTTTCGCGGCGCTGATCTATATAGCGACGCAGCCGTTCAGCCAATGGCCACCCTGTCAGTAAACCGATGAATAGCCAAAGAATGAGCATCGGCACGCTGTTGGCAAAGCCGGCAAAGGGTTCAAGTCCCAAAGCGAGGCGCACCAATGGGATGAGCAATAATAAAAGTTGTGTCCACAACATGATCAAGAAACTCACGCGTCGGCGCAGTAAGGTGGCCAGCATGAGTAATATGGCGGGGTAGAATAAAATCGTAAACCCAATCAGCATCACGTATAAAGTCCTTCTCGGTGCGCTTGTCTTCTAAATAAGCTTAAGAAGAGAGCTAGTTAACAGAATCCTGCGGCGGATAGAGGCTTAATCCGACTTGCTCAAAAGGATAGGCTAAAACCGCGTCAATGGCATCCATCATGGCAGAAAAATTTGTTAAAAGTTCGGCCTGTAGCTCTGTTTCTGACTCAAAATTGATGAGTTTGCCATTTTTTTGGGCTGCCGTTAGCGCGCGCTCCATGACACCCGTCGTTTTGCGTAGAGTCGGTGTCCCCGTATAGCGACTACCGCCATGCAGACGATGGACCTCGGACATCAGTGATTCGAAATTGTGACTTTCCCAACTGGAGATCAATTCAATTTTATCCGTCGGCAGAGCTTCGATCAGCATCCGTAATAAATCACGTGCCAGATCAACTTTGCCTGCAGCCAGTTTCAGGCTGAGCTGCCAATCCACGATAGGATAGGAGACGGGTTCGATGGCACTGTTATCAAAGTAGGCATTCGGACTGTTGGTGGCAAACTGGCCGGTCCAGCGCTCTAGGATGTCGACCAACTGCGCTTGCTGAATGGGTTTGCTGAAGTAATCATCCATGCCTGCGGCAAGCAGACGCTCCCGTTCATCACTTAAGGCATGTGCGGTCAGTGCGATAATCGGAGTATGCTGCTGCTCCTGATAGGTTTCGGCATATTCAGTTTCGAGCAGTCGAATGCGCTGAGTGGTTTCAAGTCCCGACATGCGCGGCATTTGAATATCCATAAAAATCAGGTCAAATGGCGCTTCGGGTGATTGAGGATGCAAGCGTGATTCGATGTATTCAATGGCTTCAAGCCCACTGCTGGCTTTGGTGGTTTGAATGCCCAAATCACCGAGTAATGCATCCAAGACCAACAGATTCGGCGCGTGATCATCCACTGCCAAGACATGCAGATTGCGACCTTCAAAGCGCGGCGTGGCAGTGAGTTCATGTTTGTTCTTAGGTTCAAGTACGCTCAGTAATCCGACGCGACTGACGGGCTGATAGAGGGCTTGCACTTGATATTCTGTAACGATCACGGGATCGATGGCCATCTGATAGCCATAAATGACCAATGCTCCGCTATAACGGGTTCGAATCTCACGCAACAGTGCGGGCGTATCTTTGGCATCTGCATCGGTGATGACCCAACCACGGCCCTGGGTTTCTTCTTCAAAAGTCGTTAAGCGACCGAATAAGTCTGGCAGCGAGGTGGCTTGTTCTAACTCCACGGCCATATGACCTAAGTAAGCACGCAGCACATTGAGACTGGCACGATGGGCGATATGTGCCAGCACGCGGCGTCCGTTGAACTGCGGCCAATCCACTACGTTTTCTTGGGTGACGCCCAGCAATGCAGTGAACCAGAAGGTTGCACCTTGCTCGGCATTATCTTCAAAACCGACCTCACCGCCCATCAACTGCGCGAGCTGACGGACGATGGCAAGCCCCAAACCCGTACCGCCATACTGACGATTGACGGAAGGATCACCTTGATGGAAGGATTGAAATAAATGATCTTTTTCCATACTGCCGAGGCCAATACCACTATCTTGCACAGAGAAGTGAATCAGATTTTGATGAGCGCGCTGCGGTTGCTGGGCGGGATCATCCAAGCGAACGCGAATAATCACTTCGCCTTGCTGGGTGAATTTGATCGCATTGCTCACCAGGTTGGTCAAAATTTGCTTTAAGCGCAGTGCATCGCCATGCGCTTGACGCGGAACATCGTCATAAAAATAAACGGCAATATTGAGATTTTTCTCACTGGCCAGCGGCGTCAACATGTCGATGACATCGAACACGGTCTCTTCTAAATTAAAGGGGGCTTTGTCCAGTACTAATTTGCCCGCTTCAATTTTTGAAAAATCAAGCACATCATTAATCAGTGCAAGTAAGTGGGCACTGGATTTACGAATGGTCTGTACATACAAGGTTTGCTCATCAGACAGTTCACCGCGCCGTGACAGGAGATTGATAAAACCATCGATGCTGTTGAGGGGGGTACGCAGTTCATGGCTGATATTGGCGAGAAAAACTGACTTGGTGGTACTGGCTTGCAGTGCTGAGTCACGGGCTTGGCGATAGGTGATGTTTTGCATCTCAATCGTATCAAGCGTCTGCCGCAGGTCATCTTCGGTTTGGTCGCTATAGGCTTGTAGCTCGACGACGTTGCTATGCAAGCGTCTTAAGAAGTAACCAAAATCTTTTTGTAGCAAGCGCATTTCACCGTAGCTATTGCTTTCGATCGGTTGATTGAGCGAGGTAATCGAGAGGCGCTGGAGCAGCATGCGCAATTCATAAATCGGGCTGATCCAGCGGGTCGAATAAAAGCTTAAGCACAAGAGCAGCAATAGCAACGTTATCAAACCGATAATCGTCAACACGCCCCAGACGCGATAGCGCGCCAGCTCCAGCGGCTGATTATCCATATCGATGACCAGCCAAATGGGGCTATCGGTGGCAAAGCCAACACGTAGACCATAATTGTTGCCCACACTGCTTGGCAATGGGCCAAACGTTTGGCGGTTGATGGAAAACTTGGCCCATTCGGCATCCGCGTTAAAGCCCATACTTAAGCGTGGAATACCATGGATATCGATGAGTGCAGCGCGTTTGACGTTTTCTTCGCCAAGTATGTTTTGCAGGATATTACGGGCTTTGCTTGCGCCATCAGGCTGTTCGAGCAGTGGAATCAGGGTTTTGCTGGCCAATTGATAGCGGGCGAGGACGGCTTCAGCGCGGCTACGTTGTTCGGCTTTGGTCGCACGTGCGGTTTCGGAGATGACCAGAGATGCGCCAATCAAGGTCAGGATCGTAATCGGCACAAAAATCAGCGCGACCAATTGCCCGTAAGCATTTTGAATGCTCAAGCGATGAAACCAACGTGTTTGGGCCGAGGCCATACTGCAATTCCTTATATCAGTTTTCGTACACCGCGGATGTTGCTTGGATTGTAGACTGAAGATTATTGTTTTGTCTGACTACACAAGTCATTCTAAATCGGATTTGTAGCAGTTAGCCAGTCAGGATTGAAATCTCTATCTATTTTCAGCCCGTGGATGATGATTACACCGGATACTGTGCAAATCCTTGTGTTTTTCTCTACAATCTCATTTGTTTAAAGAATTCTTATTTTGCTTGAGTACAGCCATGCTGCAATCCACCACTTCAGCCAGTGATTTTACACGATCCACTTCAAAGACCGCACAGTCCCTTGAGGCGATGGTGATTGATGCGACGATAGGTAACACGCCGTTGGTGCGCTTGCAGCGATTAGCCGCACATACCCAGGCGACCGTTCTCGCCAAACTTGAAGGTAATAACCCAGCGGGCTCCGTCAAGGATCGTCCCGCGTACAACATGATTATGCAGGCGGAATTGCGCGGTGATATTCAAGTCGGCGATACCCTGATTGAAGCGACAAGTGGAAATACTGGTATAGCCCTAGCAATGGTTGCGGCAATGCGCGGTTATCGCATGATTCTGATCATGCCGGATAACTCTACTCAAGAGCGTAAAGACGCGATGCTGGCTTACGGCGCAACCTTGATAGAAGTATCGGCCCAAGGTGGTGGCATGGAAACTGCGCGAGATCTGGCGCTGCAAATGCAAGCGGAAGGCAAAGGTCGAGTGCTGAATCAGTTTGGTAACCCTGATAATTCCGATGCGCATTACAAGACGACCGGTCCAGAGATCTGGCAGCAAACCCAAGGCAAAATTACCCACTTCGTCAGTGCCATGGGCACGACGGGGACTATTATGGGTGTTGCACGCTACTTAAAAGAGCAAAATCCGGATATTCAAATCGTGGGTCTACAACCAGCGGATGGTGCACAGATTGCAGGTATTCGCCGCTGGCCGAAAGAATACCTGCCGACGATCTTTAAACCCGACTTGGTTGATCGGACCATGGATATTCCGCAAATTGAAGCGGAGAAAACCATGCGTAAACTGGCACGTGTTGAAGGTATCTTTGCGGGGGTCTCTTCAGGCGGTGCAGCATGGGCGGCTGTGAAGATTGCGGAAGAAAATCCGAATGCGGTGATCGTATGTATAATTTGTGATCGCGGTGATCGTTATTTATCAACCGGGCTGTATTCAGTCATTGATGAGTAAGACATCAAAACGACAAGTGCTGGGCTTTAAGTGATGAGCAACCGACGAGGGTAAGTCCGATGATGAATCAGCCAATTTTGGTCTTTGATATTGAAACGATTCCTGATGTCAGCGCCGGCCTGCGCATGCACGGTTTGGATTTGCCGACACCAGAGGCCCTGCAAGCCTTATCGCATTTAAGACGGACTGAGGCGCTGGGGCGCTATGATGGCAGCACTGACTTTCCACGCTTACCCTTTCACGAAGTGGTGTGTATTTCTGGGCTTTGGATCGGTTCCGGAGAGATGAAGCTGTTTTCATTTAGTCAGCAGGATTTATCTGAGCGCGATATTATCGCGCGCTTTTTTAGCGTTTTTGATAAACATTTCCCGACTTTGGTCAGTTGGAATGGTGCAGGATTTGATGTACCAGTCCTGCTCTATCGTGCGATGCTGCACAAACTGTCCGCGCCGCGCTTCCTAGATCAAGGTGAGCATGAGACCAGTCGTCGCTATGATAACTATCAAAACCGCTATCAAACACGGCATACCGATTTGATGGATGCCATGGCGCTATTCAATAATCGTAATTTTCAGCGCTTGGATGATATTGCCCAACTTTTTGGTTTGCCGGGTAAGCAAGGTGTGAGCGGTGCGGATGTCAGTAGTCAAGTACAAGCGGGCCAGTGGCACGAACTCAAAGAGTATTGTGAGGGGGATGTGCTCAATACCTGGCTGGTGTATTTGCGCTGGCAACTCCTGCGGGGTCAGTTGGATTTAGCGGATCATGAGGAGTGGGTGCAGCACACCCGTGACTTTCTGGCCGTACACGAGACCCATCGTGATGGCTTCTTGAAGAGTTGGCTTTAATCGATCCTTATTTTCTCACCCCTCTTTTTGCGTATTTTGCTTGATGCTTTTTTTCAGTCATCGTGAGTCTTTGATGCGGTGTTTTTATTTTTTTGAATCCTGATTAGTTTTTTTATGACGTTATCACTCCGCCCTCGCCAAGTCGCTATCATTATGGCGATGACTACGACTTTATCCACACCAGTATTTGCCGTACTCCCTCAGACTCTAGCCGTTCCTCCTCTGGATAACAAAGCGTATGTGCTCATCGACGCTGCGACGGGGCAAATTTTGGCCTCAGCAAATCCCGATGCGAAGCTTCCCCCTGCATCACTGACCAAGATGATGACCAGTTATATCATCGGACAAGACCTCAGTCGTGGGCGCTTTAAAGAGCAAGACCCCGTGCGCATGAGTGCCTCTGCACTCTGCCAAAGCCAACTGGGGGAGTCGTGCATGCAACTGCCTTTAAATGCTTCGGCAAGTCTGCTGGATATGCTGCGGGGCATCATCATCCAATCCGGCAATGATTCGGCCAGAGCCGCTGCCGAGTATGTGGCAGGGAGTCAGCAGGCGTTTACTGAGCGTATGAATGTCGAGGCCCAGAAACTGGGCATGCACCATACCCAGTTTTTGAATGTGTCTGGTATGCCGATGCCAGGACACTATGCCAGTGCGCATGATTTAGCCACGCTTGCTCGTGCGATCATCCAAAGTCAACCGCAGTATTTTCCCCTATACGGCATACAGCAATACCGCTATAGCCCCACGATTTTGCTCGAAAGTCATAATCCCTTGCTCAAAGATCCCAGCGTCGATGGCATGAAGACTGGGCATACCCAAGAAGCGGGCTACTGTCTCGTCGTCACACAAAAGATCGGTGGCATGCGTTTGGTCAGTGCGGTGCTCGGCACGAAAACGAGAGCGGAATCGGGTATACAGTCCAAAGCACTATTAGCGTGGGGGTTTAATCAATTTGAAACCTTAAATCTGAGTCATAAAAATCAAGTTTTGAAGACGGCACCGCTTTGGCTGGGGCAAGAGAAGACCATCGATATAGGAAGTCTTGAACCACTTGCCATCACCATTCCACGTAGTCAGCGGCAAAATGTCCAAGTTCAAACGACACTGATTACTCACCTCAAGGCGCCACTTATGCAAAACCAGCCAGTGGGCACGATGACCGTGACGTTAGACGGTAAAGTTTTGGCTAAGACGCCATTGATTGCGTTGACAGCAGTCGAAGAAGGGAATCTCTTTAAGCGACTTATGGATCATGTAAGGCTTTTATTCATTTGATTTTTTTGTTGATTGTGCGATTTATACAGGCGCTATTTAAAATAAATCCTTGCGGAGCGATGACGCCATTTAAAAATCCCCCTCTCCCTGAAGGGAAAGGGGGATCCTGATCAGGGTTATCGTGCAAGATGCTCCATCAGTACAACTTGGAGTTCTCCGACCAAGAAGCCGAGTGTGGCGCCCACGGCAATGAGTATCCATTCATCTTGCTCAAAAGCGGGATGCAGCAAGTTTTCAAACTCTTCCAAGGTCAATTCGGTCATTTTCGATGCCAAGGTGCGTTCTAGATCCATGGCGTCTTCAGCATACTGTTCGATATTTTTCAGGGTGTCGGGCAGACGTTTGATGATCTCTTCGGCGACCAATAGCTTCATTTCCTGATAGCGACCACTGCCGACCGCAAAGACCACAAAAGGCTTGGCAATGCCGGATTGGTCATCGACCACCAACTGCACATGTTTTTGAACCATACCAAACAAGCGATCTGATAGCGGACCACGCAGAATCGAGTCGATAATGTTGCGCGGTGTGACCACTTCTTTGGCAATCAGGCGTCCATACTACGCAGAGACTTCATGACGACGTTTCAATAACAATCCTTGCCATTGGATGAGACCCCGTAAGTACTTGGTGGGATGCTTGGGGTTAAACACCATTTTCAGTGCCAGCCAATCTGTAAACCAACCGGTGAACAAGCCGAAGATCGGCATCACCCACGGTGAGTGGGTCAGTGCCCAAGTGACGGCTTGTACGATACCGATCATAAAACCAAACAATGCACCTGAGTTACGGATAAAACGAAACTCGCCGCTGCCTGCTTCTAAAAAAATACGATTCAAAAGTTGCTTATCGCGGAGCAGGCTAGTGACCACCATATCTTTGAGATCAAACACCGAGCCAATATTGGTTTTTACATCGTTCATGATGTGATTGACTATATTTGGCGCATCATCCTGAATGCGGCGAATGATTCGATTTTTGACCGACTGCGGTGCGATCTCCCACAGGCCTGGAGAATAGTGTGCAGCGACTTCGCGGGTAATGTCTTCGATCGCAGCCAGCAACGGTTTTTCGATTTCCTTGGCAATCCGCTCTGGATCGAGCTTATTAAAAATATCTTCAGGACTGATCAGTTTGGTCGTCATAGTATCGCAGGCGATTCCTGCCATGATGGCTGCCTTGCGCGGTACGATGCCCTGCCACCCTAAGTAAGGTTTAATGCCAATGAACTCAAGCGGCCTGAACATCATATTGATGGCGACGATTTTGGTGCCGTAGCCAATAATTGCAGCAACAAAAGGCATGGAGGCATACAGCCACCAGTTGCGCTGTACATCAATGACAATTTCTGACCATGTTTGCATTTCTTGTTATTCCTATCCTTTGATGGCGCTGTACTATGATTATTGTGGCTTATGGTGCATGTCACTTTTTGCTCATGCTGGCATAGGCGGAGTCGCTATTTTTGATCATTTAAGCGCTATCAGATCGACAAGCGTTCCAAAGGCGCTCGCCGAAGTCCGATATGCGTAGTGTATGCCGAATAATCCGACTGCGCAGCCCATTTTTTTTGAGTTGTTCAAGCTCTTTACGCACAATCGCTTCTGTTTCTAGTATCTCATATTTCATGGTTTGACTATGCTCAGTCGGCTCAATCGTGACCAGCCCCAGCCTGCGTAAATGCTGGACATAAATATGCGTGAGGTCAGAGCATTGAACGCCAGCATTCTTGCCGACACTGGAAACGCACTCCACCGCATAATGCGTCCATGCAAAGCGAGACCCTGCCTCCACATGAATGAGTGGGTAGCCAGCGCCCTCTGAAAGGGCGGATAAAATGCGTGCTTGATCTGGAACGAGTGATTCGAGGATGGTCAGGAAGTAGTTGGTCTCTGCTTGTTCTCGGGTTTGGATCTGTGAGTGTTCTAGAAGCTCACATAAACGCGCATTAAGTCGCTGGTTGGCCGAGTGACTCAGCGTGACCGGATTGACCTGTGCGGGTTCCATCAGGTCCAGTCGTTGTTTGATCTCATGTAGGAGGCGCTGCTCTGCATATTTAAGCTGATTCAGCGCGAAGTCACGTCCAGGGAGATTGCGCAAGATTCGAGAGAGACGCGGCTCTGAAGTCGGTTCAACTTCAAATAGACTGACTTCATAAACTCTTGATACTTCTTTATTCATGGTGTGAACTCGCTGTCAGTCGTATCGATATCTGAGCTTCGAACAAACCTGTCATTCATTTTTGAACACTGCATGGGTTCAGGGACTGATTGGTTGGTTTGAGGTTATTCCGCGTGATTAATCGATAAATGAGGTTTTATTGATTTTTGTCCATGATTTTCGATATCCCATCCTTTTTCGCTGCATTTATTGAAATTATTGTGATCTACTTCTACGATTCGCTATTATGCAACAGATAGTATGAAGATGCATTTATAGAGTCAATAGGTTTTTTTACTCAGTAGGCGATTGTTAAGGATGAGCGCTGTTCTTGGCCTTAGGCTGTATAGAACAGGATGATTTTGATCTCGGCATGACCTAAGCTGATGGATGGATTCAACATCATCCCCTAAAAAATTCTTTGTTCTACTGTAGCGGTATCGTTAGATGGGATTGATTTTAGATCACGGGATTCGATCCATAAGTGGGTATGATGTTCGATTGGGAGAATGACTTTGCGTAAGATTTACTTTGCTGCGGTGGTGTTTTTTTGCGGTTCAATGAGTTATGCCGCAGATCCTACAACAATCCCATCCAATCATCCGATTTTGGGCATATGGAAATGGACGACGCCCATCGCAGGTTGCTCAGAGTTGTATAACTTCAAAGCGAATAATCGATTTGGATTTTCAAGCGGTGCAGAACTGGGTGAAAGCCGATATACGATCGCAGCAGAACCGAGTGCAAAAGGCTTTTACAGACTAGAAAATACGATTATCAAAGATAATGGCTTGGGGGATTGTCGTGGCCTCATCAGTGAGGTTGGTGCTAAAAGTATTTTATTTTTACGTTTTAACCCGAAAGCTACTGAGTTAAAAATGTGCCCTAGCGAATCGGAGGATGGTTGTTTTGGACCGCTCAAGCGTGAATGAATAGACATTACTCGTGGTGATCAAATGATAAGGTCTTACTCGTGTAAGACCTTATTTTTTTGACCTTACGATTTCTCGTCACATAAAAAAGCAATCAACGATTAAATCAGACCCGCAAAAAAAACTTCCCCATAACAATAATATTTTCTTTTTTTGAATCCAAAAACGTCTTTGGCTCGTAATTACTCAGGTGATGGGAGTACTTATCACATCTGCGGCATGGGGATCGTTTTTTGGATTATAGAACAATGCACGTTCAATCATTTTAAGGAAATACAATATGAAACGTCAGCTTACCACGCTTGCGATCGCAGTCATCATGGCGACGGGCAGCTTGAGTGCCAGTGCTTCAAGCCATCGCGAAGCGCCTTCGATTACCAAAAGTCCTAAGGTCGATGGGACAGATTTTTATATGTTCAAAAGTTATGAGTCAGGTCGTGCAGGCTATGTCACGCTGATTGCCAACTATTTGCCGTTACAAGATGGCTACGGGGGACCCAATTATTTTTCTCTGGATCCTAATGCGCTCTATGAGATTCATATTGATAACAATGGAGATGCCAAAGAAGACGTCACCTTTCAGTTCCGGTTTCAGCAAACTTTAAAAGACCTTCAAGTGCCCGTGAATGGGCAAATGGTATCTGTGCCGCTATCGAATATCGGGGCAATTACCAATGATGCCAGTTCAGCGCAAAATACCTCTGAAACCTATAGCGTGACCATGGTCAAAGGTGATCGACGCACAGGTGCAAAGACAACACTTGGCACTGGTTTTAAAAAACCTTTTGATAATGTCGGTAATAAATCCATTGCAAACTATGCTGCTTATGCCAATAGCTTTATTCAACCGATTAACTTCCCAGGCTGTGGGGCCGGCAAGGTATTCGTTGGTCAACGCAAAGACTCTTTTGCCGTCAACTTGGGTGAGACCTTTGACTTGGTTAATATCAAAGCGCCGGCAACCGAGTTTGATCCAAAAGCCGAAAACAAAGGCTTGAATACCCTAGAGGATAAAAACGTCACCACGCTAGCTCTTGAGGTGCCCATCGCCTGTTTAACTGCGGGTAGTGAGCCTGTGATCGGGGGCTGGACGACTGCCAGTTTACGTCAAGGTCGGTTGCTGAACCCAGTACCCGGCAGTGATATAAGCTCAGCGAGCAAGGAAGGCGGCGCATGGACTCAAGTGTCACGTTTAGGGATGCCACTGGTCAATGAAGTGGTGATTGGACTGAAAGATAAAGATAAGTTTAATGCCAGTAAACCCGCTAATGATGCTCAGTTTGCAACCTATGTCACCAATCCCACCCTGCCTGCATTGCTCGAGATTCTGTTCAAGAGTGCTGGCGTCAAAGCACCGACCAATTTTCCGCGCACTGACTTAGTCGCAGCGTTTCTGACCGGTGTACCCACCTTGAATAAACCTGCCAATGTCGTCGCATCCGAAGAACTGCGCTTAAACACGACTCTGCCCGCGACACCAAAAGCGAGCCAAGAGCGTCTTGGCGTGATTGGCGGTGACGTTGCTGGATTCCCAAATGGTCGTCGTCCAGGTGATGATGTGGTAGACATTGCCTTACGTGTGGTGATGGGCAAGCTGTGTACGATCGATGGTGTCAATGCTGCAGTCGGTTGTAAACCAAGTGATGCGCCTGTCGGTGGCCTGCATTTCACTGATGGTGCATGGCAAAGTCCAACGCAGTTTGCTGAGACGTTCCCGTACTTGAATGCACCGATTGCAGGCTCTCCAAACCCTGCGAACAAATAAGTGCAATCCCATCTCATGAAGGAGAACTATCATGCGCTTTAAGTTGATTATGCCACTGGGTTTGTTGCTCTCGACGACGGTTTTTTTGGCCAGTTGTAGTCGAAGTGATTCGGACAGTACATCTTATAACTTTATCCCAACCCCATCGACGGATGATCCCTTTATCACTCTCGTTCGGCAACAGACCGATACGCCGAGTGCGCTGTCGGATGAATCTGAGCCGATAGACATTGTCAGACTGGTTGCAACATCCCCAGAAGATAATGAGCCTCAATTGGTTAAGTTCTAAATCATCTCGGTGTCGACGCGATTGAGTACGCGGTATTCAATCGCGTTATGCATATCTTCCATAGTGACTTAAAGACTGAATTTAAAGCATCGTCAAAGGGCCATATATGAGGCAAATATCAAGTTGGGTCATGCTGCTCACGATCAGTTTGATGGCCATCGCATCAACAGATGTGAGAGCTGCACCTTTTCGTCCGACCCAAGATCATGTGGTGATCGATACATTGCCTGTGGGTAGCCCCACGTTTCAATCTCGGACACGCATGATGTCAACGACAAAGCAGCCTTTTAGTACAGTTGAACCTCAAATTCGTGCGCTATTACGCCAGTCTTATACACAGGGCGATCCGCGCGCGCTGGGCCAAGCGGAGTCACTTTTAGAGCCTTATCGCAATGATATTTCTCCAACTGTACGCATCCTACGCGCAAACATCTTTCAGGCCAGTCACCGTTTCGATGAAGCCCGACTTGAGTTACAGGCGATTTTAAAAAATATACCCAATCAGCCTGATGCATTATTGATGTTGTCTTCCATCGATCTGGTTCAGGGGCATTTTGATGTAGCGCGCAGTAGTTGTGATCAATTGCGCGATATGGGGTTATTGGTATTACGCTTAGCCTGCTATGCACAAGTGGATGCAATGACGGGTAAACTACAATATAGCCGTGATACGTTGTTGAAATTATTACAGATGAATAGTGGACTCACGGTAGAGCAACAACGTTGGATGAATCTGATTTTGGCAGATATCGCGCTGCGTTTAGACGATGCAGTGCTTGCGAAATCTGTCTTTGAGCAATTGGATATCGAGACGGCACCGTCACTGATGGCCCGTGCAGATTGGTTACTTGCACATCATGAGTGGGCAAAAACACAACAATTGCTTGCCAACCATACTGATAACGACAGTTTACTGCTCCGTTTGGTCATGAGCGAAGTTCGATTGAAAGATCCACTAGCAATATCGCATTTCAGACTGCTGGGTTCGCGAATTCTAGTTTGGAAGGAGCGCGGTGAAACCGCGCACCAACGAGAAGAAGCCATGTATGCCTTGATGCTAAGCCCTCCAGAAAAATCACTGACGCTTGCCCGTGCGAATTGGCAGAAACAGCGTGAAACTGCAGATGTGGCTGTTTATGCCAATGCTGCTATATATGCTCATAGCCGGTCTGATTTGCGCGTTATTCAAGATTGGATCAAAGAAACGGGGTTTGAATACCCAAGGCTGAGCCAAGTCATTACTCAATCTTTACAGGCAGGACAGTAATCATGGCGCATGTCTCATTAGATCGTTATGGGCGCCTGATTCCGCTCATTCTTGTTTTTTTTGTCATGGTATGGTCCCACGTCGCTTACGCGCATCAATCCAGCACGGCGTATCTAACGATCACCAGCACGTCAAAAAGTCCAAAAGTGACGGCTGAATATCGATTGGCGATTCGTGATTTGGCACTGCTTGTTCCTCTTCAAATGGATCAAAATCGATCGATCACGTGGGGGGCGCTTAAAGCTCAGAGTCCCGCGATCAATCAGCTCTTGGTCCAAGATATGCAGTGGCAAACTGGCCAAAACCCATGTCGAATGACAAGTCAGCGTGAACCACTGGCACTGGATCATATGGCCGGTATGCCATATGTGGTGATTTATCTGGGGGTGGATTGCGGGTCAAAACCGCCGACTACCCTGAATTACCAGATTCTTAAGCATATCGATAGCGGTCACCGTTTGATTATCAGTATCCATGATCCACAGCAGGCACAACACAGCCGCAGTTGGTTGGTTGCTCCGAGTACAATTTCACTGTTTGCTCCCGATGGCAGTCTGCAAGAGACTTTTCAGACCTATGTCCGCGAAGGCATTCATCATATTTTGACCGGATACGATCATTTGCTTTTTTTACTCTGTTTGCTGTTGCCCGCGGTCTATGTACATAGCAAAGCAACACGAGGGCTGGATAATCGTCAAGCGCATCATCAGGATAGTCATTGGATTCCGATTCAAGCGCCGATGAGTGCGGTGTGGCATACCTTATCTATCGCCACTGCCTTCACATTGGCACATTCAATCACCCTCAGCTTGGCGGCACTCAATGTGATTTCATTACCGTCGCGACTTGTTGAGTCGGTGATTGCTTTTTCGATTGCGCTGGCGGCGTTGAATAATTTACGGCCGATGTTTGGTACACGCTATATTCGTTTGGCCTTTTTCTTTGGCTTGATCCACGGTTTTGGCTTTGCGAGTGCACTCTCTGACTTGCCGATTGGGACGGGTAGCCGTGTCTTGGCATTGTTCTCATTTAATCTGGGCATAGAGCTGGGGCAAATGACTTGTATTTTAATATTCTTGCCGATTGCTCTGGCTTTAAGACACAGTCTGTTCTATCGTCAAATTATGTTCAAAGGGGGGTCTGTGGTTGCCTGTATCTTAGCGCTGCTGTGGATGACACAGCGTATATTTGACTTAAATTGGATACCCGGATGATGTTCGCACCACTTGCAGATGAACGAACTTTATTGTTGCAAATAGGGCAAGGCAACCGCCAGGCTTTTCGTCAGCTCTACGATCAAACCTCACCACACTTGTTTGCGGTGGCGTTACGGCTTTTACGCAAACGAGATATCGCCGAAGAGGTCTTACAAGAAGTCTTTTTGACCCTCTGGCATGCAGCGGATCAGTACGACATTGAGCGTGGTTCGGTACGGACTTGGCTATCCACGATCACGCGTAATCGCTGTATAGACCGAATTCGCCGCACCCCTGTGGAGACACTGCCACTGCTCGATGAGGATGCTTTGGCATCAGAGAAAGATGATCCGCTCACGCATGTGCTAGACCAAGATCATCATGCCCTGCTATCGGTCTGTTTAGGGGAGCTGGATGAGCAACAACGCCACTGTGTCTCACTGGCTTTCTTTGATGGCATGACCCATCAGGAGGTGGCGACCCATTTGACAGTGCCCCTTGGTTCCGCGAAAACATGGATTCGCCGCGGTTTAGATTTTTTAAAGAAATGCATGGGAGCCGTATAATTATGACTCTACAAGATGATGTTTTGGATGGCACTGAGCCGCCTTTTAACCTGATCGCCGCTCAATATGTACTGGGGACCTTATCCGCATCAGCGCGCTTACGCTTTCAAGCCCGCCTTCAACAGGAGCCTGAGCTACGGGCTTTAACCCACGCATGGGAGCGGCGTTTGAACCCCTTGACCAATCTCTTGGAGCCGCAAGACGTGCCCCCTGAAGTTTGGCAGAAAATTGAGGCGCGTCTTGATGGGGTTACATCTGTACAACGACCTACCGTTCAACCGCCTATTTTGGGATCTGCGGCGAATGACAGCTATTGGAAGCCTTGGGCATGGGCCAGTTCGGCGATTGCAGCAGGTCTTGTGCTCTTTATCTTCGTACGACCCGATGGGATCACGCCGCAGCCACCTGTGATGAGCGCTCAAGTACAGCCAGTCAGTCGTGATGTGGCAGTGCTGAGCACCGATAAAAGTGCACCTGCATGGATTGTCCGCCAGCAAGGGCAAACGCTGGTCCTGAGTGCCTTGGATACCGCAGTTGTTCCTTCTGATCGTGATTTGGAGCTGTGGAGTATTCAGGGGAATGCCGCTCCGCATTCTCTCGGTGTGTTGCATCTCAAAAATGGCCAAGCGACACTGCCACAAGTCGCAGCAGATTTGATCACGAAAGACAGCACGCTGGCGATCAGTTTAGAGCCCAAGAATGGTTCACCGACGGGTCAACCGACTGGCACGGTGTTGTATACAGGGAAAGTGGTGGCGGCATAATCGGCTTGTTGATCGGGAAAGTCTTTTCAAGATTGAAGCAGTCATATCGTAATGGTCGAGTTATAAAAAGGGAGAGCATCAATAATGCTCTCCCTTTTTCAATGTTTGGCCTGCTGAATCAGCGGTTATTTGACGACGCGTATAGCCAAGTCTTTTAACACTATGGGTGTGGTCCCGCCGATCGGTGTCGTGCCGACTTGTGTGGCCGCACCGGTTTGTAAGTTGATCCGATATAGATTCGAACGACCTGTGACGGTCAGTGCCGCATAGGTAACTGTATTGCCAATATTGATGCCGATTTCTGCCGGTGTCGCTGCATCGATACCCGCGCCTCCAATGATATCCATCCCACTATTTTGACTATCAGCGATGATGCCTAAACTGCCAATAACCACTTGGGTGCCGCTATTGGGTGGGTTTTGGTATTTCAATTGATTACTGGTTGGGTCAATCACATATAGGCGTGTGGTGAGAGCACCATCAAAATTGTTGGTGTATGCGGCAGAACCACTGTTTCCTGCAGGGGTGATTGCGCCATCACTGATGACGTTATAGCCTGAGACATCAGCAGGGAAGGTGAGGCGGAAGTTTTCATGTGCATTGTTGAGGATACGCAGCGCATTGGGGACTGGATTGAAGTCCACGCCAAAATTAGTCGCAGCGGGGTTAAACAGTAAGTTTTGCCCTGCATTTGCACTGATCAATGTTGCCACTGCGCTAGAACGATTGACCTCATAGATAGCGCCGGCATGCGTTAGCGTATGACGGGTGACGATCGTGAGTGCGCCCGTTTTTGGGCGAATGTCCATACCTACAATGCTTTCATTTGCACCGATTCCCGTGATGGTTGTTGGGCTACTGATTAAGGTTGTAATACCCGCTGCATTGGGTCTAAAACTAACCAGTTGATTGCTGGTGGTGAGTCCATAGGCGATTGCGGGTGCCGGTGTGGGGATCGCGATGTCCACTACCAATTGACCTTTGGGTGCTTGAATTGTTCCGACACAACTCGCGGATCCTGTCGCAAGATTTATTGAATAAAGGCCAGTCGATGTGGTTTTGGCGACATTGAGTGCCGCTAATCCAACTCCAGTGACGCCGTCAATATCAAAACCTGCACGATCGTTAAAAGTGACCCCCAATGCGCCTACTGAGGTGATTGAACCTGTATTTGGATTAGTCGACCCATCAATGCCGCCTTGTAGCACGAGGCTTCCTGACATCGAGTCGAGCAGATATAACGTTGTGACGGGCGCCCCTGTGAAGCTATTGGTATAGGCTGCAGAAACGAGATGACCCACTGGCGTGAGGGCAGAGTCCACATTGACGGCATAAGATGTCAAGTCTGAGCTAAACACCAAACGATAATTTTCTTCAGCGTCACTGACGATGCGAAGCGCCCCGGGAACAGGGTTGAAGTCGATTCCAAAGCGTGTCCCTTTTAAATCTAATCCAGTTGCGCCTGTGCGGGTCAATAGCGTTGCTTGACCTGTGGTGAGGTCTATCGTATAGAGTTGACCTACCGATCCTAATTTAGCTAAGGCGATGAGTTTGCTATCTGCTGGCCGATAGTCGATCGCCACCACACTTTCTCCAGCTTGTAAGCCTGAAATGGTGATGGGTACGCTGCCTGTTGCGGTATTCGGCGTAAACTGCACCAGCTTGCCACTTTCCGTGAGTGCTGTGACCGTTGCAGGTAAACCGACGGGTAAGGGGCTGACGGCGGTACACGCCGAATCAGGGGTAAGATTAGGGTTTGTGTCAATAGGTCCAACGACTGCATCCATATCGTCATCGCTTCCACATGCTGCGAGTGACAAGATTAAAGCAGTGATTAGACCCAGCCTAAAATGGTTTTGAGAGATCAAATTTATCGTTCTCATGAGAATTATTCCTTTTAATGTTTTAAATTTTTAATCAAGTGGGATACACAAAAACATAGAACATACTTTGATCGTCAGCTGCGCTTGTAACTCACGATGAATGGCTAGCAATGATCTTTCCTTACATTCGATAGCGCCAAAAAACGTGTGACGCATTCGAACTTTTTTCTCATGAATCGCCTGTATTCATGTTGACCCTAAAAATTCACTCTCAAACTGACGCGCACGGCACGAGATTCAGCAGGGTGCAGATGTTTATCCAAGAAACCTTCACGACTTGTCGCATTGGCATTACATGCGGATGTTGTGGATTCGCTGCGTAGGCAGGAGGCATAGAGATATTCAATATCATTGACCTGACGATTGAGTAGATTCAGGATTTCCAGCTTGCCTAGAAAGTGCTTAGAGAATTGATAACCCACTTGGGCATTGACCAATGTCGACGCTGCAGAGCGGATACTATTGTCTTCATTCAGTGGCCGTGGTCCAAAGTAGCGTAGCCGTAGACCCGCTGACCACGGACTATTTGGGGTATAGGCGATGCCCATAGATGCGGTCGTGGCGATTGCATCAGGGATATGGTTGCCTGCTGGATCGGCATCAGTAAATTTGGCTTGAGAAAAGGCGGTATCCACATCAACCTGCCATGATTTGGACGGCTGATAGTAATTGGTCCATTCAATCCCACGGCGACGGCTGGGGCGACTGGCTTCAGTCGTACCTGCATCGCCGACAAAGACCAGCTCTGAATCAGAATTCAACTGCCATAGCGCCACGGTACTGTGCAGGTGCGGCAGTATTTCGGTACGGAATCCCAATTCTCCACCCTTGGTTCGGACAAGGGGCGAGACGGAATCGACTGGAGAGAGGTAGCCTGCATCACGCGGATCAGGGTTGATCCGTAGTGTGGTTCCCCGTGCATCGTTACTGTGAAATCCATAACCATAGTTGATGTAATATTCTGTTTTTTCAAAGGGACCAAAGATAAAGCCTATTTTAGGACTGGTTTTATGCGCATAGCGGTTGCCACTGTTCTGGGCAATATTGGCATCGACATCAAAATAATAAAAATCACTGCGTAAACCGAGAATACTGCGGAAGTAGGGTGTCCAATGGATCGTATTTTCGGCATAGAGTGCGGCGCTTGTTTCATTGACTTGGTCATCGCTGACCGTTGCATAGCGGACACGGTTCTCGGTCAGAAATAACCCATCACTGCTGATGGCATCATGGCGAGCGCTGATGCCGAGTTTATTCTGC
Source organism: uncultured Moraxellaceae bacterium (assembly GCA_964373105.1). Lineage (GTDB taxonomy): Bacteria > Pseudomonadota > Gammaproteobacteria > Pseudomonadales > Moraxellaceae > Aquirhabdus. The sequence goes on from CAYJTU010000001.1 coordinate 57,210, forward strand.
ATCGGGTAGCTGAACACATTGCCAAAGAAGCTCTGCTCATAACGCCCGCCAAAAATATTACGTTTATCGAGTTGCTCAAATTGGTCACCTCGGATCGGATTGTTCAGAAAATAGGTAAAATCAGAGAATAAATTGAGCTTGTAGTGCAGGGCAAACAGATCCAGTTTACGCTGTCCCGTGAGTGTAGTATCCGCCCAATTAAAGGTCAGTGCGGTACGTTTTGTTTCCCCACCATCGCTGGGGTTCAATGAGCCGTATCGCCCGATGACGCCATCGTCAATGGCACGTTGAGCGACCTGATCGGTAGATCCCCAGTCGGATTGATAGTGGCTAAGTGCCAGCGACCAGCCGTTATTTAAGCTGCCACGGCTATAGCGTAGTTGAACATTTTGTTTTTTTGAGTTTTCGGCGACATCCCATGGTCCATCTGAATGTGAGGCATCTACAGCGCCCAGTAATTGACCGCCCAGATACTCAGTGGATCCTGCGGCTAGAAACCGCGCATAGCCGAAAGATCCAGCCGTAAGTTCGACGAAATTCTCTTTAAGTTGACGCATTTGCTCAATCCGCACACTGCCTGCGGATGCAAAGTCACCATCGGCAGCATTGTACGGTCCTTTACGATATTGGATGAAATTGACCAGTTCTGGAATGATAAAGTTGAGATCGCTGTAGCCTTGTCCATGGGCATGACTTGGCATATTCACCGGTGCGCCATCTACAAAACTGGCGAGATCAGTGCCATGATCGAGATTAAAGCCACGCAGGAAATATTGATTGGCTTTGCCATCCCCACTATGTTGGGTCACGATTAAGCCAGGCACGGTTTCAAGAATTTCTGCGGGTCTTAGCAAGGGTCGATTTTTGAGTTGTGCTTGGGTAATGGTGCCTTGAGAAGCGGTATCTGCAATTCCAAGCAGATTGGGGGTCCGCGTTGCGGTCACTGTGACGCCCGGCAGTGAGGCTTCTTCGATTTGATTGTTATCCAGCGGCAGACCTCCTGCATGCACGTGAAAGGCACAGCAAAAAGGAAGGAAGGCTTGCCAGCTTCGTAGTCTGGATTGGATAATGAGCCGCGACATCATAAAATTTTTCCTAATTTATAGTTTTACATGACATTACTAGAAAAATAATTTATAAAACAATGCTTTATTTTTATTATCTGGATTAGTGCGCGTCTTTACCATACGAAGAATAACGTAGTGTATGCAACACATTGATCTGCATAACTGCACTTACCTGCAAAATCAGGCTATCTACAATAGAAGCCTGATGGGCTCATCATCTGCTCATAATGTTATTTGGGCATCAATACTGTATCGATGACATCAATCACACCATTTGATTGATAGACGTCATACGTGGTGATGTTGGCATAGCCACCTTTTTCATCCCAAACGAGGATGTTGTGCTTGCCATTCATGCTGAAGGTTAAGGTGCCGCCGCTTGCGGTTTTAAGCGTTGCTTTACCCTGTTCTTTGGCAATCAGTTTAGACAGTGCCGCAAAGTCATATTTACCCGGAACCACATGGTAGGTCAGGATTTTGGTCAGGGTATCTTTGTTTTCTGGTTTGAGCAGCGTCTCTACAGTGCCTGCGGGGAGCTTGGCAAAGGCAGCATTGGTCGGTGCAAACACCGTGAAAGGTCCTTTGCTTTTGAGCGTGTCCACCAGACCAGCCGCTTTAACCGCCGCGACCAATGTGGTGTGGTCAGCCGAGTTGACTGCATTGTCCACGATGTCTTTGCTCGGGAGCATGCTTTGACCACCGACCAGCACAGTGCTTTCAGCCAAGGCAACATTTGCCAAAGTCATCGATGCAGTCAGGGCTAGGGCTAAAGATAATTTGTTCATGGGGTTCATCCTTTCTCAAAATTTTGGGGGTGTTTAATCCAATCGGATATTGAATCTTGGTGTTGCCTAGAGATATACGCAGCGCGGATGCATTTAGATTCAAAAAAGAAGTAGGTTTTTTTAAAATAGTTTATAAAGTCGTCTTTTATTGTTTTAAGAGTTATTTTTTTGCTTTAAAGATTTATTTTTATTGATAAAAATAAATCCTCAAGCAGTAGCGTCACCACTTGAGGATTCTGTGTACTTTTCGTTATCTAGACAAACCCAAGCGAGATCAAGATTATTTGCCGTGCACCACGTTAGGATCAATGAAGCTGTCTGCATTGAGCAGTTGCTTATACGCCCCAGTGGTGACGTTGAATTGGTTGACGAAATAGGTCGAACCATAGATCGAATCAAACCCTTTGCCTTTGACCATGGCTTTTTGATTGGCCGCCAGATCCAGCAAATGGGTGCCGTTCAAGAAACGTAAATAGGTTGCGGGGGCGACACCGACGCGACCTGACATGATCCGCACTGCATCGGGCTGTGTTTTAGGGTCGTGGATGTACTTCACCACGCGGTCCCATACCTTGGTCATCTTGATCCAATCGGCACGTTTTGTCGCAAGACTGGTCGGATTGACGGCGATGCCGTCATAGATCAGCCCCGGTGCATCTGCGGAGGTATAGAGCGGGTGAGAGCCAGCCACCGCTTTGAGGGTTTGGTTGGCAACAGGTTGCCAGACCGCGACCGCAGCAACGCTTCCTGAGGCGAGAATTTGTGGCAGTTCGTTGGTTTTGCCATTGACCAGTTTGACCGAAGATTCAGGAACACCGTATTTTTTGAGGGCGTTGACCAGTAACAAGTGATCAACCAATCCGCGTTCCACACCCACGGACTTGCCCGCTAAATCTTTAATGGACTTAATCGCTGGTGTGCCGATGACCATGTCATTGCCACTCGAGTAGTCGGTCAGCAAGACCATGACGCCTTTGGTGCCGCCCGCGCCTGTGACTAACATATCGCCATTGGTTGCGGCGACGGCATCAAGCTTGCCAGCGGCAAAGGCATCCAGTGAGGCAGAGTAGTCAAACCATTGAAACGAGGCATCGACGCCTGCTTCTTTCAGCCAGCCTTTATCGATGGCAATTTGCCAAGCGACAAAGCCGGGCCAATCGCTATAGCCAATTTTCAACGGTGCGGCTTGGGCAACGGATGTCAGCAGTCCAGCTGCGGTGAGTACAAGCCCTGCAACCGCAGTGCGTTTGATGAAGCGTTGAGTCAATGATGTCTTCATGATGTTTCCCCGTGAATTAACATTTAAAAAAGTGAATCGTTTTTACAGTGCTGGTAACGTGCTGTGTTGCATGGTGGTTCAAAAAAATGCATATGCTGGTCTTAAACTTTGTGTTCCGATGGACCAAAGGAGTTGAGTGGTCGTGCTTGCTGAGCCAATGTCAGTGTGCCGCTCTTCAGCCGTGCCTTGAGATAGCCAAAGCTTTGCGCCGTCTGGGCAAACAGATGCTCACCGGCGTTCAGCGCTGGATATTTTTGCATCGTATCTGGCGTTGCAAAAGCGGGTAAAGGTTGTACGCGGGTATGGTAGTTACAGCCAAAAAACAGCGGAAATGAATAGCGCTCAGTACTGACCTTACGCACCCGATGAGCGGTGGCGACAAACGTACCCCCACTCCAGATCTCCATGAGATCGCCGATATTGACGATAAAGGCATCCTCCATGGGCGGCGCATCAATCCATTTGCCTTCGCCATTGACCACTTCTAGTCCCGGCGCAGTGGGCAACAAAATAGTGAAGCACTCATAGTCTGTGTGCGCACCGATGCCTGGGCTATCACTGGCGCTGGCATCAAATGGGTAGTGAATCAGACGTAATTGGGACGTGGGATTTTTGATAAAGCCATCCAGCGCATCTTCGGCTAGCCCGAGTGCGAGTGCAAAACCGTGTAAAAGGGTTTGACCCAATGCAAAGGCTGCTTGGTAATAGGTGCTGATCGCTGCTGCAAAGCCTTCCTGTTCCGGCCAGATATTGAGCCCATGCATCGGCGTCCCTGCAATCACATCAGGATCATCGACTGAATGCTCAAAGCCCAAATCAAAAGCTTCCTTACGATCGTGCTTGCCAGTGGCGAAGACTTCTTCCCCTTCAGGCACATAACCTCTATGCGCTAGATTTCCTGAATTGCCGATGTAGTAGCGCATTTTTTCAGTCAAAGGTAGATCGAAGAAATCTCGGGTTTGCGCAATCAAGTGGCTGCGCATTAATCTGGATACGGCATGGCCTGTGATATAGAAAAATCCCACTTCACGTGCGGCTTTACCAAGGGCTTCTGCGGTGTGGAGGCGAACGGAAAGATCAGGACTGTATAACCCTGAAATATCAATAATCGGTAATTGATCGAAATGATGCGATGTTGGTGGCGCGGTTGTTGGTGAATGTGTTGCTGGTGCATGGTACATGGCGTAAACACTCAGACTGAATCTGGTCGTCCAGAAAAAGTAAGCACCATGATGTTTGGGTCGTCCCAAACGGTGGGTTATCGATAACGCGTGAAGTACGCTATAAACAAATCATTAATCATTATAAAAGCAAAGGACATGCCATTTTATAAAAATGAATGCGAATCAATGCTGTGACAAAATTTAAGCAATGCTGGATTCCGCGCGCTGTAAAAAAGCACTGTCATGGTGCGAAAAATGCACTTTTTCGGTGTCTCCGATCCAGCGATTCATCTGCCAAATGTCAGCCACCTGTTCGCCTGTAAAGGGGATTTGATGGGTATAACCATCAGGACCACACTCCGGTGTCATCGTACTGATTTGATAGCCTTGCGCGCGCTGTGCATCCCAGATGGCTTCCCAGCAGCGCTGGTGCGATGCGAGACAATCCGCATAAGCGGGGTCTGCAGGATGGGGTACTTGCGGGCCTTGCGGATAGCCGATTCGCCCATGGACATGATGACCGTGCGGGGCAAGTTCAAGGATCGTCTCCCACTCACTGTCCATCAGTCGCTCGGAAACCACGACCCAATGGCTAAAATCACAGGTGAGTTTCAGGCTGGGGACTTGACGCACGACATCACGAGTGACCCATGGATTGAAAAAAGAACGGCCGCGATGGGTCTCAAAACTACAGATCACGCCGTGTTTGTCCGCGATATCGACAGCTCGTGAGAAAAAGTCAATTTGCTGATCCAGTGACCAGGCGTCACAACCCGCCATCACATTAAAAAAGCGTGGTTTCAGGTCTTTGCCATTGATGATTTTTTCTTCAAGATCAGTAAGGTGATCGGCGATGGTGGCATTGCGCTCAGGAACGTAACTGCCTGCCGTACAGATCTCAGCGATGAGCCCTAGACCGGATTCGGCGACTTCAATTGCAAAGCGCTCACGGGTCTTAGGATCATGCGGAATCGGGGCTTCAATGCCATCGAATTTGGCCGCGCGAACCATGCTAAAGGCTTCGGATAGTGGTCCGTTAAAGCCCCAGAAGGTTTTATACAGTTGTAGTTTCATACGAGAACTCACAAGGTGGATGGAGTCTATATCCAGCAAGTTCTGTACCATCGGCTTTTTGAGAGTGTTTTAAGAGTGGTTTTAAGCAGGGCTTTTGCGATGCGAATTTAGCGGAGCAGAGCTTGAATTTCTTCACGCAGCTCACTGAGGTGTTTGGCTTTTTTGAGTTTAGACCACAGCAGTTCGGCTTCGCTATAGCCTTGGGTCAGCATCCCCAACCACTGCTTGTAGCGTCCCACCAACCTGGCATCGGTCTTGGCGGGGCTGTCTAAGAAGTCGAGTTGTAACTGGAGCAGCGTTGGCCAGTCGATCTCGGCATGCCCGCGAATGCGGTTGACCAGATCGGGCCTTGTGACTGCGCCGCGACCCAGCATCAGATCCACGCAACCTGACACTTGCTGGCAGCGTACGGCGTCTTCAACCGTCCAGATTTCGCCATTAGCAATCAGCGGCATCGCAACTGCTTCACGCACCGCAGGTAGTTTTTCCCAGTAGGCAGGGGGCTTATAACCATCAGTCTTGGTACGCGCATGGATCGTCAGCCAAGCGGCGCCAGCGGCTTCAATCGCACGGGCGTTGTCGAGTGTTCGGCTGTCGTCGAGATAACCGAGGCGCATCTTTGCCGATACTGGGATGTGACTGGGTACGGCTTGACGGACGGCTTTGATGATCTCATAGATCACTTCTGGCTCATCCAAGAGCACGGCGCCGCCGCGATGACGATTGACGGTTTTGGCCGGACAGCCAAAGTTTAAATCAATAGCGAGCGCACCCAGTTCGGCGGCAAAAGCAGCATTGTCTGCCAGTGCAATCGGGTCATTGCCCAAAAATTGAATATGCACGGGTGTGCCGCTGTCGGTTTTGCAGGCGTTATGCAGTTCAGGGCAATAGCCACGAATCACATGGGCAGGTAACAACTGATCGGTCACTCGAATAAACTCCGTCACGCACCAGTCGTAAGAGCCGACTTCGGTGAGTAGACGACGCATCGGCGGGTCGGTGAGACCTTCCATCGGGGCGAGGATGAGTTTCATGTGAGGGAGTTATGATCAGGTGCAATTTGGGTGGTCTTTATAGCGGATTTTGAGTAAGAGGTAAACAAAACCTTCGGCCAAGATTTCTATAAACGCACGAATAAGGATTCGAAGAGGGTGTTTTGCATGAAAGATTTATTCTTGCAATAAAAAACCACTGTGCAAACAGTGGTCTTTGTAAGTTGATCTAGGATGGTTGATTTTATTTTGCAAAATCAGGGTTGGTTTTGATGAAGGCGTTGAGCTTGGAAATATCAAAGCTACCAAAGCCTGTTGATCCGTCCCATCCTGCTTTTGCAGGAAAGCCCGTGAATAAGCCACTGCCATTGTTTCCTGAAGTCACATCGTGAAGCAGAGATTGATTGGTGGGGAAGTATTTATAAAAACTTGCCGCTGGGAAGCCTAGCGTATTATTGTTGGCTGACTGCAAACGTGCCCAGATTCCGACAAAGATTGGCGAAGCTAAGCTTGTTCCGCCGTATTGTACGAGCTTGCCTTTGTAGTAAATTTGAGCACCACTGCTACCTGCAGCATCAAATGCGACATCGGGGAGTGCACGTTTGGTTGAACCCGTAATTGCTGTGGTTTGCCATGTTGGTGCGGGTTGAATGGTGCTATAGCCACCGCCTGTTGCCCAAATTCGCGTGCCTGATAAACCTTCATTCCATACCGTTTCGTTACTATAAGCTTTGCCATCGGTATACAGCGTTGTGCCCCCGACAGCGATTGCATAGGGTGAGCTTGCGGGGGTTGAAACCGTATAGATACTGCCTTCTGGCACACCGCGTGTTTCTTCGTACACGCCTTCATCGCCACTCGAGACTGACACGGTCTGACCTTGGGCAATAGCCTGTTTAAAAACGGTGTTCGTGGCAGCAATGCTATCGTCAGTGCCTTCATATTGACCAAATGAGGCGTTGATAACTTTCACGACATTGTCTGTGACGGCACGATTAAATGCGCTCACGATACTGGCGTTGGTATTATTGTCTGGTGCGTTATAAAAAATAATTTTTTTCACAGCACCACCTGCAGCGCCAACAATCGATTGGCTATCAAGTTGCCATTCTGCATCGGCCTGTGTATGTGCACCAGATCCGATATTAATAATTTGTGTGGGGATCGCCGCTAAATTATTTTTGGTCGTGTAGGTGTTTAGATCTTTGACAGTTTGGGTTTGGCTACCCCAAGTCACGATGCCGACAGCAGTATTTGACGCAGTTGGGGTAGTCCCAGCGCCATATAGGGTTGAAAAATCAAGAGGATTGTGACCGACAGCAACCGGTGTCGCCGCTGGGCGTGATAGCCCTGACGTGATTTGTGTACTTTGCGGCACTGTACTTAAAGGCACTTCACGATGATAGGTGCGCGCAACAGCAGCAGTTTGTAATCCAAGTACCGTATCAACGATAGCGCTCAGAGATAGAGGGACTTGGGCATCTGTCGTATTGGCAAATACGGCTTTCCCTTCTTTTTGGAAGGTCTTTAGCGTGGTATTAAACGCCGCTTTGGCGTTGGCCGCTGTTCCTGTCGCCGTGACAAACAGGCGGTTCGGTGCAACGCTGATGTTGCTGTAGCCCGCTTTGGTCAGATGTTTAACCACCGTATCCACTTGTTGCTGGGAGGGACTGTATTGTTCGATGAATTGCGCTGTTGTGAGGTATTGACGTGAGCCGCCTGATTGTAAGTATTCAAGTTGCTTATCGAGTTGTGCTTCATTACGTAATTTGAGACCGACCGTGATTTCTACTGGCTCGTTGGTCGCAAGCTGCGTGGCCGTTGCAAGTGTTGCGGCGGAGATGCCAGCGCTTGCCGCCCGAGTGACTGTTTGAGGCGCTGGCGTGAATGCTTTGGTTTTGGTCGAAACCCAAGTTTCAGCGCCTTGTGCTGTGAATGACGTGGCGAGAGCAACCGAAATGGCAGCGGATAATAAGGTGACACGACGCGTCTGGGTAATGCGCCCTGAGTGAGATTGTTGCATATAGAACTCCGGATAATGAAGATATGATGCGAGATGTCTTTTTACTATTTGGTTAGTTTGTAGTTAAGACAATTTGAGTATAGGATTATTTGTGTGAAAATAAAGCGATATTGTGATTGGAGAATATAATGTTTTATTTTTTGATTATCAAACGTTTGAATAAAGAATTTAATTATATTTAAAAAAGCTATAGTGTATAAATGTTTAAAAATTTGATTTTATTTATATTTTTATTATTTTAGTTAAAAATTTTGAATTATTGAATATTAAATAAATATTTATGATATGGCTGCTTTGGCTTGGTGTCTTATGGAGTATATAAAATTTATTATAAAGATATAAATAATTATGTGAGATTAAATATTGCCCTCTATTAAAAAAATAAAATGTCTTTTTTTAAAGTTAATTTGTCTGAAATAATGAATGATACGGCATTAAAATGCCAATCTGATCTCATTTTAACCGTTTGCTAGATGATGTTGAAAGGGCGATCTAATCTTCACTTGCGCGATAAGACGGCGTCATGCCCGCTTGCATTTTGGGTGCGGTCCCTTCTTTATTTTGTTTGATGCGCAGTGCGCCAATCAAGGGCAAAATATGATGTACATTCAAATTGGTTTGCGCGCGCGTAGCTGCCACATAAAGCAGGCGTAGCTCTTCATCAGCGATTTGTGCTTCATTCTTATTGATTTTATAGCTGTAATCATCTTCGAGTTGGACGTTATGCCACTCAAGTCCTTTCGCCTTGTGTGCGGTCGAGATGACATAGTCAGCGCTTTGCACCGGGGTGATTTTGAGTAACGCTTTTTTCAGCGGGTCGGTGCCATGATCGTCTACCAATTTCACCAAGGACTTGATGTCATTGCCATCGTTGGTTTCGCAATACTCATGCACATCTTGCCAACTTGAAAACCACGCCAGTTCGGGTGCATCGAACACACGCCGTCCTGCTTTGAGTGCGGCTGCTGCATCGACAAACTTCAGCAACCGCTCACTGTCGGCTTGTAGGGCGACTTTGTCGCCATTGACGAGACCAGACAGTAATAATGACATCGCGCGGGCATTGGTGCGGCACAAGATGGCATTTTTGACCGCCATGCGCGGCGATAAATCAATTTTGGATTGCTTGGAGGGTTCACCTTCTAAGGGCACTTGTTCCTTGAGCTCGCGGAGAAAGACATTGGCCACATCGGCCACAGCATCTCCAAAGCGAAATGAACGCGTCAAGCGGGTTGCGGTGAGGGGCAACTGTTGCATCGCATTGACCGCACCGCGCCATGCATAGATTTGTTGGTGTGCATCACCCACATAGATGACTTGTGCACGTTTCTGCTTCATCAGTACGCCAAGCATCAGCGGATCAGAGTCCTGTGCTTCATCGAACAAGACATAATCAACCGGAATGATCGGATCGGACAGCGCCCAGCATTTCAGATAGATGTCATGGCCTATGCCCGCTTGATGGCGCGGGTCAATCGAGTCCTGCCAGCGCTTTTCGACATGGGGAAATAAATGCATACGTAGGCTTTCTGAATCATCGGGATGCAGCCACTCGGGCAGTTCGATATGACGCGGTGCGGGGTACTGGGCATTGGTGGCACAAAAGCGACTGACGGCGTTGCTGATGAAGCTGCCGAGACGACTTGGGGTCAGCGTGAAGTATTCAAAGCGATTGCCGAGCATACGGCGAATTTTCAGCGGTTCAAGGCGGTATTCTTCAGCTAAACGCGCTGGACTTAAGCGCGGCAGGCGCAGCTTATCGGTGATCGCACGGCTGACATGACGAAAAGCAAGTGAGTGAAAGGTGCGGCAATCGACATTGGCATGAAAGCGGGTTTTGGCATGATCGGCAATCGCTTTGTTAAACGCCAAGTAGATGCCTTTTTTTTGTGGAATCGCTTGGCTAATCAATTGTAGCGTGGTGGTTTTACCGCTTCCCGCATAGGCAATCACTTTGAAAGACTGGCCGCATTTCGCCTGTTCAATCGCACTGATTTGCTCAGGCGTTGCTTGCTCAGTCTTCTGCCCCGTTTTTTGGGTGGTATGGATCGTATTCGGGTTTACAGAATTGTTCACTTCAGATCAGGTACTCGCGCGACGTTTTTCAAGTATACGCCCAAAGACCAGTCCTAATTCAAATAATAACCACATCGGGATCGCCAACATCGCCATACTGATTGCATCAGGCGGGGTCACAAACATCGCAATCGCAAAGCAACCAACGATGATATAGCGTCGTTTTGCCACCAGGGATTCAACGGTCACCACACCCGCCAAGATCAACAGCAGGGTCGCGATCGGGATTTCAAAGGTGAGGCCAAAGACCAAAAACAGCTTTAAACAAAAGTTTAAATAGAGGTTGATATCCGTCATGGGCACCACGCTTTGTGGCGCAATATGGATAAAGAATGTCAAGATCGAAGGTAGCGTAATGAAGTAGGCAAACGCGACACCAATATAGAATAAAACAATACTAGAGCCCAGCATAGGGATGGCGAGTTTACGCTCATGCTTGTACAGTGCGGGGGCAATGAACTGCCAAATTTGATGCAGGATATACGGCATGCCGATCATAATTGCGACAAAAAAAGTCAGCTTAAACGGTGCCATAAAGGTCGACGTAATGTCGGTGGCAATCATGGTCGCGTTTGGCGGAAGCTGAGCACGCAGGGGCACGGACAGCATCTCATATAAATCACGGGCAAAATAGGCCAATGAAAAGAAGATCAAGCCGACACAACTGAAGATCCGAATAAGATGCTTACGCAGTTCAATCAAATGCGCAGTGATGGGCATCTCTGCGTGATTATCGGTGGATTCTGGTGGGGGTAGTGCTTCGGTCATGAGTGTGTTGTATCTGAGGTGAGTATCGTCTCATGGGCGCGATGAGAGGCTTTACGAAACTGAAAAGGCGTCTGCGGAACCAGTGTGTCGCGTTCTGACGCTGACAGCAGGACATAAGGATGACGGGTAGACCCCATATCCGCAGGTGAAGGCAGAGCGGCAGTCTCTTCTGGCAGTGCATCGCTTGGGTTCGACTTCTCCAAGCTGACCGCGTCACCTTGAATATTTTGATGAATCGTATTCACCTCACTATTCAGTGATTGCTCGGCGATGCGAATTTTTTCAAGCTCGTCATTCATCCGCTTGCGCATTTCCGCAAGATTCACTTCTTGCTCAATTTCAGCTTGAATCGTCGAAATGCTGCGACGAATACGCCCATACCAAGCCCCCGCCATCCGTGCAGCATGTGGCAGCTTTTCAGGTCCTAGCACGATCAATGCGACAGCGCCCAGCAATAAAATTTCAGTAAAGCCGATGTCTAACACGTCAGAGCTCTCTTTAAAAACGGGTTCTTAAAAAACTTGTAAAAGTTGTGCGGTATCTGTGACTTGTACCGCTTTTAAAAAATCACCGTTTAGACTTTGTCTTTATCATGTTGTTGGGTGCGCTGGGCATTGCCATCAAGCGTCCGATCTTGTTCCAATTTAGCGGTTTCTTCATCTTTGACCGACTCTTTGAAACCTTTGATCGCGCCACCTAAATCTTTGCCAAGATTTTTGAGTTTAGAGGTGCCGAAAAGCAAGATCACGACAACTAAAATCAAAATCAAATGTGCAGGAGATAAACCAAACATAACCGTGTCCTCTATGCGTTTTTAACCGGGTTGAAACCTGTTTAAAAATATCAATGTTAAAATAATGTCCATCATAACGCGCGTGGTAGTCAATATCACTCAATCTACCCTGCGGTCCTCGATGCTTTTTCGACGAGTCCGGATAGATCGAAACGTCTCGCCAACTCATCCAATACGGCTTGAGGAGGCACATTAAACTGCCCTAGCATGACGATAGCATGAAACCACAGATCTGCGGTTTCATAGATTAAGTCTTGTGTATCCGTTTCGCTGGCATCTTTGGCCGCAATAACGGTTTCAAATGCTTCTTCGCCGACTTTTTCTAAAATCTTATTCAAGCCTTTATGGTACAGGCTTGCGACATAAGATGACGTCGGGTCTGCGCCTTTACGCGCTTGAACAATCTGTCCCAATTGCGCAAGCACATCGAGGGTTTCAGTTGTTGGAATATCATCGGATATTTTTTGTGTAGCGGCGTGACTATGCGTGTGACTCTGGGTATGGTCATGCCCGCTGCCATCTCCGTAAATTGCTTTAGGGTCTTTTTTGACGGCATCGACAATTTGCCAACCCTCGGCAGTCAGCACCCGATAGAAGCAAGATTCGCGCCCAGTATGGCAAGCAATGCCACCATGCTGGGTGATCTGCAGCACGATGACATCGCCGTCACAATCTAAACGAATTTCGTGTACATCTTGAATATGACCTGAGCTTTCCCCTTTATGCCATAAGGCTTGGCGTGAGCGAGAAAAGTAAACACCTTGTTTGCGCTCTGCAGTCAGTTGCAAAGATTCTTTATTCATCCAGGCCACCATCAAGATGCGACCCGTGTCGCGGTCTTGAGCAATAGCGGGGATCAGGCCATGCGCATCAAATTTGACGTCATCGACCCAAGTTGCTTGGGATGTACGGTTCATGCAGCTCACTCGTTTTTCTAGAGTATTCATAGAGAGGATCAATTTCACGATCTATTGTAGAAGATGTCGCGCCCAATGTGGGGAGAGATTCGTCTGAATGCACGTAAATCCTGCCATAGGGCTGATGCTTAAATCAATTAGACCTTAACAGAATTTTAAACTGCCATAGCAGTTTTGAACGGGTGTTTGCGCGAGATCAAAGGCTGGAAGGGTGACTTTAGTTCCAAACACGCCGGTAAGCGCGGTTAAAAGAGGCACATCAATTTCATTGTTGCTGCTGAGGTTGTTGATCGTCAGAGAGGGAAGTGATAGCCACCAACCCGTTTGAGCTGGTGCCGCATCGAATGCGCCTGTACTCAGCGTTTGCCATTTGAGTGCTGTTTTTTGTAAGGATAGATAGACATCCGAAGTCGCCGTCCCATCTGCATTGGTCAGGGCGAGATTGTGGACGGAGGATAGGGGTTCATTCTCTAACGTGATATTCCCCAGTGTGAGATTGGAAATGGTCGGGAGGAATCCGCCCAGTTTGAGAGAGCCCGTTGTCGCACTGATGCCATTCAACGTGATGGTTGATGCTCGTGACAGAGATTGTGTCGATGTGTAGTTGGCGATCGTGGCCGTCGTGGTAAAGAGGCCACTGCCTATATTAATATTATTGAGCTTACCATTGACGATATTGACGGTGAGATTGCCACTGAGGCTTGAAATTCCGGTGTCATCGGCCGTGGTTGTGGTGTCGCTATTGGTCCCGATCGAGAGCCTCCCGAGGATACTTGCAGCACCAACCCGAAATCCTTCAACCTCACGGGTTGATAAGCTGGTTGGGTTTTTTATTGCAAATTCAAAATAAGGATTGGTGATCGTGGCATCAGAACTGGCATAGCTACCATCTGAGCCGACATTGAGTCCTGTTAAACTGACATTGGATAAATCAATATCGCATCCAGTCCCTTTGATACCGCCGCAGCCCAGTTGCAGTGATTTAATGTTGGTATTGATCGATGTCGTTGCTTCAAGCCCAACCCGATAGAAGCCAACGTTGGCGGTAGTACTGCCATCGACTATATTATTATTGCCACTTTCTCCTGGCGCCACGTAGCTGATATTGAAAAGCGACTGTCCTGCTGCTTCCGAGAGTTCTGCATCGGGCATCTCCGTCATTTTAGATCATGCAGATGCATTCAATGACATGATTAGTGCGGAAAGGGTCGGTATCCAGAGTGGGTGTGGTTTGCACGGGTTCATCATTTGTAGGGTGTTCATGACGACATCCTGTCTGTGTAAGTCATGTTTAAAACGGTGGCGTAAAACTATGGAGCAACCATGAAGCACAAGGTGCTTGCAAAAACGGCGTGGGGAGGGCATGTTAATCAAATCACCTAAACCTTAGAGTTTTGCCGAGTGCGTAAGTTCTTCAACCCCGTTTCTATCCGATTGCCTATTGCGATTCGCTTGTTTATGGCGATTTTGCTGACAGCGGTGACGATCACGCTTTTGGGGCTATGGATGTTTCATTTGGCGATGCGCGATGGTTTTGCGGTCTATGTTGCCCAGATAGAGACCAACAAACTGCAAGGTTTAGTTACCCAATTGCAACAAGGTTACGAGCGAGCCGGACACTGGCCAAGCTTAGATGAGGATGAAAAACAGAAGTGGTTACGCATGCAGTTTCATCGCTCTATCCTAAACAAATACCAAGAAAAACAAGAGAGCAGACGACTTGCACCGCATAAAAACGATGTGAATGATTTGGTTAATGCACCGTTATTACCGCCCCCTCACCCCAGCGATGAACGTTACCCACAGATTTATAGTGATTCCCCTGAACGGCTACCGCCAATCACTGAGCGGTATTTTCGAATGCCGCCTTTCTTTTTTGGGGGGTTGTCTGATCGTCTGGATGTGGGCAGTCGTTTAGGGCTGCTGAACGAGCAGGGGGTGCTCTTAGCCGGTGCATCACCCTCTTCGCATGCCCCAAAACTTGTCCTCCGAGTTCATCAGAAGATCATTGGGTATTTGACCTTACAACCTCGAAAAGATCCTGATGATGCGTTGTCTAAAGCATTTTTTGCCCAGCAGAAAGCACAGCTTTTGGGCATTGGGATTGGATGTATCGTGATGAGTGCAGTTGTTGCGGGTTTACTGGCACGCCACTTTCGGCGTCCAATCCAAAAGTTAAAGGATTCAGCCAACCATCTGATTCAAGGCGAGTACACCTTCAAAAATCATATTGAGCGATCAGATGAGCTCGGAGATCTGGGCAAGACCATGAATCAATTGGCAGAGATACTGAGCCAGCATGAGTCTTCTCGTCGGCAGTGGGTTGCAGATACCTCACATGAACTGCGCACACCCGTCAGTGTCCTACAGGCACAAATCGAAGCGATGCAAGATGGCGTACGCGACCCTACACCCAAACACCTCCAAGCCATGCATGGGCAAGTCAGCGCTTTATCACGGTTGTTGAATGATGTTTATGAACTTGCGCGTGCAGACGTGGGGCAATTGTCCTGTCATCTACGCACTACCGAGCCATGGACGATCGTTCATGCCGAGACGGAAGGGTTCAGCGAGCCCATGCAGTCGCAAGGATTACGGTTAGAGGTGTTGGAGCCAAATTTTTCCATTCATCTAGATATCGATCCAGACCGAATCCGTCAAGTAGTGGCTAATCTGTTGGAAAACAGTCGCCGCTATACCGATGCGGGAGGCGTGGTGCGGATCAGTACTGAATTACAAATCATTGAAAAAGAAAAATTTTGGACCCTCTTGATTGACGACAGTCTACCCAGTGTCTCTGACAGTGTGCTCTCTCATCTGGGCGAGCGCTTCTTTCGGGCGGATTCATCGCGGACGCGTGCGACGGGTGGGGCTGGACTGGGCCTTGCCCTCTCGCGTCAAATTGCCGAGATGCATGGCGGCGCGCTCTGGTTTGAACATTCCCCTTTAGGCGGGTTACGTGCAATTTTGCATTTGCCCATGAAGCCAATCAATCGTGACGCTTAAGTTGAAGGAGGCTTTACGTGGCCTATGTGATGGTGGTTGAAGATGAAAAAGAGCTGGCCAGTTTGATTGAGGACTATCTGCGCCATGCCGGTTTTGACGTGGGTGTGTATCACGATGGTCAGCGCGCTTTTGATGTCATCAGTCAAAAAGTCCCTGATCTGATTGTACTGGATCTCATGCTACCCAGACTGGATGGCATCACCATGTGTCATGCGATTCGCCAGTTTTCGCAAGTGCCGATCATTATGGTGACGGCACGCAGCGAAGAAATTGATCGATTGTTGGGGCTTAAGATCGGCGCTGACGATTATCTCTGTAAGCCGTTTAGCCCGCGTGAATTGGTGGCGCGCGTGCAGGCGGTTCTACGTCGTGCGCATTATGGTTCGGCGTTAACGCGTGAGGGTGCCGTTGATCAAGGTTTT
Organism: uncultured Moraxellaceae bacterium; assembly: GCA_964373105.1. GTDB lineage: Bacteria > Pseudomonadota > Gammaproteobacteria > Pseudomonadales > Moraxellaceae > Aquirhabdus. The sequence goes on from CAYJTU010000001.1 coordinate 73,575, forward strand.
AAAGTGGATGAGTTAGGTCGGCGAGTGCTATTTGATGGCAAGCCATTGCTGCTGACTCCTTATGAATACAATTTATTGAGTTTGTTTATCAAAAATGCAGGGCGCGTCTACTCGCGGGCACAGCTTTTAGATCATTTAAGTCCGGACAGTATGGATGTCGCAGATCGTGTCATTGATAGCCATATCAAAAATTTACGGCGTAAACTGGATGAAGCTGCGAAGCGTACGGATCACTATGAGTGGATTCAGTCCATCTATGGGGTCGGTTATCGTTTTGAATGGCCGATTGAAACCTCATAATGGGTTGCATTTTCGCTCATTCATTACGCAGCCGCTATGGAAGTGCCTGAAATTGCCCTGTAATCTCCAGAGGTTAGGATTTTAAAAAATTATCAACAGGACAATTGATTATGGCAGTCACATCTCACCCGATTTCTAAAACATCCGTGACCGAGAAAGCGTTATTGGTTTCAATCAGCGGCTATGCATTGCTGGTTGTTGCACTGGTCTTATTAGGCTTTGCGGCGGTGTCTTTTTTGCAACATCAATCGCCGACCGTCATGTCTGTGATCTTATTTGTCTTAAGTTTACTGATTTTTAAAGGTATGTCGGTGATTGCCCCCAATGAGGCGGTGATTACCACTTTTCTGGGCACCTATATGGGGACCATGAAAAAAAGTGGATTGCGCTGGGTGAACCCCTTTTATAGCAAGCAGAAAATTAGCCTGCGTGCGCGCAATCTGAATGGACAAGCACTGAAAGTAAATGACAAAAGCGGTAATCCCATCGAGATTGCTGCGGTGGTGGTTTGGCAGGTTGATGATACGGCACGTGCGACCTTCGATGTGGATGACTACTCAGTGTTTGTGCATATCCAATCCGAAGCAGCGGTGCGTAAGCTTGCGAGTTCCTACGCCTATGACCATGGTGAAGATGATCATGCCGAAATTACTCTGCGTGATAGTACTGGACTCATCAATGAGTACTTGGAGCGTGAGTTGAATGAACGCTTGGCCCGGGCCGGTGTCATCGTGATTGAGGCGCGCATTAGTCATTTGGCCTACGCCCCAGAAATCGCCCAAGCGATGCTGCAGCGTCAGCAAGCTGCGGCGATGATTGCGGCACGTCGTCAAATCGTGGATGGGGCAGTTGGCATGGTTGAGATGGCGTTACTGCGTTTAGAGAGCAAAGGGACAGTGACACTCGATACCGATCGCAAAGCAGCCTTAGTCAGTAACTTACTGATCGTGCTGTGCGGTGAGAAAAGCGTGAGCCCCATCGTCAATACAAGCGCATAAAACATCTACGCGATCCTGCTCCTTTGACATAAGCAGGATCGCGTGTGAGGAGCGTTATGCTAGAACTTGAGGAGGGCGCAAGTGAGGCTGCGTGTGAGCTGTGTGGACGCGTGCAGCTTCCTCTCACACGGCATCATTTGATCCCGCAAGCACGGCACAATCGAAACCGTGCGCAACGTACTTTTGATAAACATGAGATGGCGCATCGGATTGCGTTGTTATGTCGGCCTTGTCACGCGCAGGTCCATGCCGTGCTGGATAATTCCTCACTCATGCAACACTACAATACGGTTGAAGCCTTGGCGACCCATCCCGAAGTTGCGAAGTTTTCAGCGTGGGTGGCTTCTAAACCCAGCAGTTTGAAAGTGTCTATACGTCAGAAAAAATAGACCTTTAAAAATCAACTAATCGCTACGCTGTTTTTTCAGCGCGATGAGTTCCTGTTGAATTTCTTTTTCCAGCCATTTACGCAGTTCTAAACGGATTGGATCAAGCGTGCGTTCAATCAAGGCGTCGATCTGAAGGCGGAGTCTTTGCTCAAACTCGGGTTGCCCGGTGATATCAGTCACTGGCGCAACACGATCTTTTGCTCGGCTTTCAGCACTGTTTTTGGGTGGCACAGTGGCAGTAAGCGTCAAGGGCTCTGCCTCATCTACATCGTTTTGCAGCGATTTTTCCCATTCATCAAAGTCGGTATTCGGATCTAACAGTAGACAGACGCTACTCAGGTCGCGTAAACATTGTCGACGTTCCGCATACGGGGTTGCAAGCCATCGGCTGGGGAAGTCTGCGCCAAGTTGTAAGGACATAGAACGTACTCTCAAATTTAGTTCAACATTATATTTTCTGGTTATTGAATTGCAGTTATTGAAACATCAGTTATTTAATTTGATGAGTGATTGGCGTAATACCATGTTTTTTATACGCTTTAAAACGCTCACGCCCTGCTGCTTTTGCGACTTCGTTTGCTTCAATAATTTCTATCACCCGATCAAAGTGATCAAGAATCTCAGCAGACGTCACCGCATGACCACTCAGGTTAAGGCAGCCCACTTTTTGTGGTGTGGCTTTCAAGAAATCATCAGGAATATTGACGCCCAAACAAATGGGCGCACGTGCATCATCCACGTCGTGTGGAATAAAGCTTGAGGCTTGGAAGTTCCACAACAGTTGATCAAAGCGTTCGAGTGCTTCTGCTGATTCACACCAGACAAATAAAGGGAGACCTTCTTGCAAGGCGCGTTGGCAGAGACGACAGGCGAATAGCTCATGACTCGCCTGTACATCGTTCAATACATAAAAATTGACTGCACTCACCTGCGTATCCTATACTTATCTTGTTATGCACCCGCCCGTTTTCTTAAAAATTGCATCAGTAACGGCACAGGGCGACCAGTAGACCCTTTATTTGCACCGCCGATATTCGCAGTTCCTGCGATATCCAAGTGCGCCCAACGGTATTGTTTGGTATAGCGCCACAAGAAACATGCTGCTGTGGTGGCCCCTGCCATACGCCCACCAATGTTGGCCATATCGGCGACAGGCGAGTCGAGCAACTCTTGATAGTCCTCAAGCAGTGGCAAGCGCCACGCACGGTCATGGGACTCAAGACCTGCTTGTAGTAGCTCAGTGACGAGTTCTTCATCAGCACTGAATAGGCCAGAAACAACCTCTCCTAATGCGACCACGCATGCACCCGTGAGGGTCGCCATATCGATGACGATTTCAGGGTTAAAACGCTCTATATAGGTCAGGGTATCACACAGCACCAAGCGACCTTCTGCATCGGTGTTTAAAATCTCAATCGTTTGTCCGCTCATGGAGGTCACGATATCACCTGGACGAGTTGCACGACCAGAAGGCATGTTTTCTGCACAGGCCAGAGCACCGACCACATTGATCGGCAGCTTAGAAACACAAAGTGCGCGAACGATGCCCAGCACGGATGCTGCACCGCTCATATCAAACTTCATATCTTCCATGCCAGGGCCAGGTTTCAGCGAAATACCGCCTGTATCAAAAGTGACGCCTTTTCCGACTAAAACAACTGGCTTACTGTCATCTTTTTTTCCATTGTATTCAAGCGTCACGAGGCGACCCGGACGCTCTGAACCTTTGGATACCGCAAGGAATGAGTGCATGCCAAGCTCAGTCATTTGCGCCTCATCCAGGACAGAAACCTGCAACACGTCCGGAAATTCGGCAGCAAGCGCAAGTGCTTGATCGGCCAAGTATTCTGGGAAGCAAATATTGCCGGGCTGATTGGCTAAATTACGAGTAAAGCTTTGTCCGATATGCACGGCATTGACCAAGTTGATACGGGCTTGTAAGGCTTCTGCTTGTGCGGTTTGTAGCGTAATGCTCTTTAATTTGCTGGTTGATTTTTTGCTTTTATAGACATCAAATTGATAGGCTTTGTTGGCCAGAGCGAGTGCAAATGGCTCAATCGCGGCGTCGGGTAGACTATCGATGGTGATGACAGCATGTGCGGTGCGTTCGATGACGGCTTTAATGATACTTGCGGCCAGTTTCTGCGCTTGTCCTGCGTTTAGTTCATTGATCGTGCCTGCACCGACGATCAGGATTTGTTCAAAACCATCCTGCTCAGCACATAATAAACTGCAGCTCTTGCTCGTTAATGGCTTACCTTCATTAGTATTGCAATTATTCACATCACTACAGCTTCTTGTTTGTATACCATTTGCACAATTACCCCAATCACCACAAACCCAAACAGCATTACAAGTTAGACTAATAGGAAATGAAGAGCTAACACTATCTGCACAGCTTCTTTGTTCAGCAGGTTTACTTTTCTCAGTTGCACAAAAATTATTATCCACACAGTCTCTAGTTTGAATTCCATTCACACACTCACTCCAACTAGTGCAAATCCAGTTCTCCTGACATAACTGGCATCTATTAGAACAACATTCCCCTCTATCAGAACTAGCTATTTCACTATCACAAATCTCTCCTATTTTACACAAAAAACCCCTTTGTTGATCACAACTGCAATCTTGATCTCCACCAGGACAATTTATTTTACATCTTCCATCAAAACCACAAGTAGGCTCA
>CAYJTU010000002.1:0-3362 GCA_964373105.1 uncultured Moraxellaceae bacterium
TATGATGTGCGCCTGCAACATCATTCTTGCCGGGGTGGTGAAATTGGTAGACGCGGTGGACTCAAAATCCACTGTCAGAGATGACGTGTCGGTTCGAGTCCGACCCTCGGCACCACTACACTAAATAAAATCAATGAGTTATCTAGTGTTTGGCGTAAAAATGGCGTAACAGACAAAATTAAAGCCCAAATTAAGGGCTTTTTTAGCATCTGGAGTTTCATTTTACGCTGCCGTCTTTCGTGGTCGTCCGATCTTCTTAATTGGCTCTCCTGTTTGTTCATTTAACCAGTTCGACAACTCAAGCGCATTCCATCGCCGGCTACCATGGACATATCGCGGCTTTGGAAAACCCATCACGCACATGATATTTGTCTGGAAGTATTTGGTTGAGTCATACGATAGATAATTAGCTGCCTGTGAGTCATCGAACCAAATATCTTTAGTCGGCATCGCCAAGACTGTACCGCCTGTGATTTCCTTCATAGCACCCATCATTCACTCTCCTTTTTATCTTCTGGGAACCACTCATTGAAGTAATCATTTTCACTTATACGATGTGCGCGAATTTGAGGAAGAATAGTCCTCAAATCTTGAGGTCCACACTTTTTCTCAATGCATTGTTGCGCCCAATGTGGGAAGTCTTCTGCAAACACCTTCTGATAGTGAGCAAGCGCTAGTAAAAAATCAGTGTCACGAAACCAGCCTGAGTTAAAGTGTTCTCCGCCCACTATCCAAATCGTTCTCCTTGCTTCCTCTCTAACAGCCTGTAGGCGTTTGTCACATGCGGCTTTAAGATCAATTAGATCCTCAGTGGACATTTTGATTAAATCAACCATCACCTTGCTCCAAAAAATAAGCCCTCAGATGAGGGCGTGGGGGTTATTTAAATATGACCAGTACAGCAAACGCCCCAATCGTGTAGATATAGAGCCAGACAGTACTAGCAAGGAAAGATTTAAAACTCTTTTGGTAAATCGCATATAACTCATCATGGCGTTGATTTGATTCAGCCAGTTTATCGATCAAAGCGCGAATCGCCGCATGACTTTCAGCCTGCCCACTCTCAACTTGCTTAAGAAGCCAAGCATTCAATTCATTGTCAGTCATAATCATTCATCCAAAAAAATGCCCCAAAATAGGGGCGGGTTAGAGGGTAGAGTTACCTCTAAATTCAATGGTGGGTTCTGCACTTATCCTGAGCCGTCCGACAAGTGAACCGTTCTTTTCCTTGAACACTGCGAACTCAAGAGGCCATTCAGCCTCAAAGCCATCGTGCCCGTACCAATAATCGGCACCGATTTTATCTGCCAGCATCTCAAGCTCTGTAGTATTGGTAAAATCCCAGCCATCACCAACCATCATGGAGTATTTGCTGTCTTCGCATACATCTGGCACGCTGTACCATATTCTTGGCATCTACTTATCCTCCAAGAGTGCTTCGATCTTTGCAACCAGGCTACTTTGCGGCGCTTTCTTGCCACCAATGAATGCCATGGTGTCGCGCAAATCTTCATGCGCCGCTAGGAGCTCACGAATCGCCCCCTCAAGCTCTTTATTGCGTGCTCGTAGTTCTCTGATCTCATTAGCCGAGTCCAGTAAAACAATATCCACATCGTTATTACTTGCGGGGATGTGCATAGGAGCTTCGTTGTTCTGAATACGGCTTGAAGCAACAACGATGCGAGGCAAGATATCATCGTTCATGATCCGCTCTCGACTGGTTCATCTGGAAGTCTTTTCCAGTGTGTCACCTTTGGGAAACCTAACCCGAACTGGTTGAAAATTGGAGAATAATGGGCACTGTGAGTTTCAAACATTGCAGTGAAAACCAAATAAGTACCACTTTCGTTAGGCATTTTATCTTCAACACTTACCCAAGAATCCAGCTTGGCGCGGGCTTGCCATGCAAACTTGAACGCAGCAAGTTGGGAAGACTCATCACGATCAAAATACTCGTTTGCAAACCTTGTCATCTTTTCGACTTCACAATGCTGGACATCGTTTCGCTTAAGGCAAAAATCAATCCAAGCCGCACGCTGTCTTTCCAGTTCTTCGTTCATGGCTTCACCCGTGTCTATAATTAAGTGGCACTTCATAGGGTTTGGGTTGGACACTTGCCAACTTGCCTTGAAGTTTTTTTACATGATCATTTAGAGCCTTAATTAGTTCCTGTTCATTAGAAACTTGATAAAACTTCATGATCTGTGTTTTTTGCTCAACCGTTAGAACATCATTTATTTGGTTATGCATAATTCATCCCTCCTTATGCTGTGGGGCTTTGTTTAGAGATCCTTGATACATTGTGTCCCTATAAGAATCCCAAGCATCTGCCTCCTTCTGTCTTTTTTCTGCCGCCTCAATAGCTAAGCGATTCTGCTCATCAACTAGAAACGAAGAATCGACTAGCCCCGCCTTAAGCTGAACAATCTCATTGGTCAACAACCAAGTTTCTTGAAGCAACTCAGCTTCACGATTTCTTAAGTTTTCAATCGTTTCTAGTTGAGCTACATCAGGCACGCTCACCGATCCCTTGTACAGCGGGATTACTTCTGATTTTTTGGCAAAGTATTCAACATCACTCTTATGGCGAGTGACCACCTCACCAGTCCAATCATGATATAGCCATGCCACTGGCTCACCCTGTTTAAGCTGGGCTAGTTCGGCTTTGAGGGAGTCGATTACAAATAGGTTTTCATTGTGTGAAGTTTCAAGAGCATGGAAATGCGTAAGTAATGTTTCATAATCTTTATATAGTGAATCGCTCATCTGACACCTCTACTGTGACTGAATTAGTTGCCCCTTGTCGCCACAGCGGGGCTTTCTGCATGAATTGAGGCTGACCGTTGCGCTACCTCGCTACTCTTTGCTTGCACTTGGTCGAAGAAGTGGGCATGACATTAGGTATGTCTTTCACGATTCCTACACGGCTTAGGTAGGCCATCAGTCCTTTGATGGCGTGGTGGGGAGGGGGTTAAGCTGGAGTAGGAGTAGTGGCGTTTAGAAGTAGCAATTGAAATTCATCTAGCCACTCGACAGTGATTTTGCTGACTTGGTTGTTTTCTGGCGTATCGCCCTTCTTTATTCCTAAAAACCAGCGCTCAGCAGGGCGAGATCCATCGGGTTTAATGCCATTGCCTAAGTCGTGATAATCCGCCACACGGACGTTCGCAATAGTTCCGACCAAGCACGCACATGGTCCTGAATACGTCGTCCCGTCAACACGACCTTCAACTAATGCGGCGCGTAGCCCAGCAATTTCACGGGGTGCACGTAGAAGGATGTCAAAAAAGTTATTTTTGGCACGGATCAGGTTGGCATCGCTCAGGTTGGCACGGATCAGGTTGGCACCGCTCAGGTTGGCA
>CAYJTU010000002.1:3462-31077 GCA_964373105.1 uncultured Moraxellaceae bacterium
TCAGGTTGGCACCGCTCAGGTTGGCACGGATCAGGTTGGCACCGCTCAGGTTGGCACGGATCAGGTTGGCATCGCTCAGGTTGGCATAGCTCAGGTTGGCATCGCTCAGGTTGGCATCGCTCAGGTTGGCATCGGCTGCTATCGCAACCTCGACCGCATGTCGCGCAATCATTCCCGACTCCATGCCTTCCGGCACTTCACACTGAAATAGAACGGCACCAGTCCAGCGGCTTTTGATTTCGTATTGCATTTTTATTCACCTTATTTAAGACATTAAAAAGCCCACATGAGTGGGCGGGTGGTTAAGCTGCTACTGCTGCGCTAATCTCAGCCTTACAAGCTGCAAGGCGAGTAACGATTGACTTAGCACGGGCTGCAAGGTTTGTATCATTCAGTACTGGTTCGGCATCAATGAATGCCTGAATCCAATTAGAGAACTTCTCAGCCTCTGGACGTAGTGCGTCAGCCTTAGACTTAGCTTCACTTGCTCGGCGTTCAGCCTCAACACGGTCAGACTCGGCTTTGGCTAGAGCATCAGCAGCAGCTTGCTTACGTGCTTCTTCGACTTGAATAGCATGTAAGCGTTCACGTTCAGCGCGCTCTAGTGCATCGCGTTCAGCCTGAATTGCTCGGCGTTCAGCTTCAATAGCATCTTGAGCCGCTTTCTGCTCAGCAGCAGCCTTGGCACGCTCGGCATCAATAACTGCCTGCTGTGCTACTTGCTGCTCGCGTAGCTTCTCAAGTTCAAGGCGCTGGGCTTCTTGGGCTTTAAGTTGCTCACGCGCTGTGTGCTCGGTACGTTCACGATCTTCAATCATCGGTTGAATGGCTACCAATGCCGCTTTGATTGCCGCATCAGCAACATGATTAAACTCTGCAAAGTCGTTAGGGTTAGTTTCAATCAACTCTTGTTTGCATTCGATCATATGCTCGGACGTTGTACCGATCAGCCGCATAGGTAGAGACTTGATCGACTCGATCTTTGATTCAATTGCTGCTACACGAATGCGGTCTTTCTCATCCTGAATTGATAGCATTGCCTCAAGTTCTTTGACCCGTGCATCTAGTGGGGCGGTGAACTCTTTAGCCTGTGCATCGATCTGTTTACAGCGTTCTAGGGCAGGGGCTTTAATTGCTACCCGCACCTTATCGATCTGGTTAAACAGCTTCTTGAACTCTTTAGACTCGCATAGTGCGCCTGTGTAGCCCTCTGTTGTCGCAACGTCATACACGACGTTTTTGTACTTTGCTTGAAGGGCTGTTATGGCTGCAACATGAGGTTCGTATTCAACTAATACTTGTGTGCTCATCATCGTTCTCGCATAAAAAAGCCCTTCGGGGTGGAAGGGCGTAAAGTGGTTGTTTGCTTGTTTTTACTGAGGTTACAAGCTCCTCTTAGCTAAAAGGCAGGTCGTCGTCCAAATTGGTAGATGGCTGAGCTTGATTAATTGGTGCTTTCTTTTCTGCGGATGGCGAATAAGCATTATCACCCTTGCTATCGAGCATCTGCATTGAGTCGCCTTTAACCTCAGTCTGGTATCGCTCCACACCTTCTTTATCGGTCCATTTACGAGTCTGTAATTTGCCCTCAATATAGACCTTAGAGCCTTTCTTAAGGTATTGCTGGGCTACTTCGCCAAGCTTGTTTTGTAGCACGACCCGATGCCATTCTGTGCTCTCTTGTTGCTCACCTGTGTTCTTATCCTTCCAACTTTCACTGGTTGCAATAGAGAATTGAGTTACTGAGCCGCCACTCGGGAAAGTCTTTGTCTCTGGATCTCGACCAAGAGTGCCGACTAGAATTACTTTATTAACGCCTCTCATGCGGCTGCTCCTTGGGTTAGTTCGCCTTTACGTTGTTTCCCCGCACCATTAATTGATTTCATCAACTCATCATTCAGAGCAGGGTATTTACTAGCGGCACGCTTCGCCATATTGTAGGCGCGGGTCATGCTTGCTATGTCGGTAGCTTTTAGAATCGCAATAACCAAGCCGCCAATTTCATCGTGAATAGCTTGCTTGTTGTCGATCTGTTTCTCTTCGGCAAAGTGTTCTTTAACCTCAGACTGATACTTGCTGTCATCCCATCGACCCGAAAAGATATCACCAGCAAAGCCAAGCATAGAAAGACACTTGACCATTGCGTCCGTAACAGACTTTTTGCCAGCATCTTCGTCAACCAGGATCTTGCCAGAACCAGTTCTATAAGCAGCCTTAGTGCCGCCCATCTGTTCAACATGACCGCGTTTACCTTCCCATTCATACCAAACGCGGACGACAGCTTGATGCAGCCAGTCATCTGGGCTAACTTGTTGGAAGCTCTCTTTAACCACTTCCACACCCCAGCCGATACCGCAAGGGCCTAGAATCTTTGTAGCGCGCTCGATCAGCCAAAAAGGCTTAGGGCTATTGCCGCTGTATGATTTGCCTGTAATCGGCTTCACAGCAGCAGGATCAGTCATGAAAGCTTGATCCCATAGGCTCATGTTTTCCATTTGAATCTCCTTCACATCTCAAAAGAATGTGACTTAAGTTATTTGTAGTCTTGCGGATCATCGCGCCAGTCAGGGTTTAAATCTTCCTGAGCGTCTTGATAGTCGTCATCGTTATAGGCGTTCATACAGTCACCCTTAGAAAAATAAGATAAGCATTGAAAGTGATTGGGGAGGTGAGGGTTTGGGTGTACAACTGGGTTAATTTAGTCACGGCTCACCCATTCATCAGGATCAATACAAGCCGCTTCACCAAAGTAGCAAGGGCCGCATTGATTGGTGTCAAGGTTAAACTTACCCTTCTCAACAGATTCAAGCCGCACTGTTGGGCTTGAATCGCAAATTTCACATTTTCGTCTGTAGTTCGGGATTGATTTAACTTCGATAGTTTCAGTCAAAGTAACCCGCCTCAGCTAATCGCTTGATAAATGCGTCATACACTTGCTGATTGCGCTTGATACGCGCCTCTAGGACGGCTTTAAGTTCGTTCATGATGCCTCCTCAATTTTTATGACGACTTTCTTGCCAAACAAGTCAACAATAGAGCGGTCATGCCAAGTCACAGCATCAAAACCTTGTTCAGCAAGGCAAAGGCGCTCTGCTATATCCTCTTTGTCAGTGCTGCAATCACAAAGGCTCATGATGATGTTTGTAGCGGGGTCTATACCAATTAAAACACTCACGACGCCCACCCTTGCATCTGACCGACGCCTTGTACAATGATGATTACAGACGAGAAGGCTAAACCAACAATCAAGGTCACGTACTTCTCAATCCACTTGCTTACTTTCCCTTGTGGGTATTCTTCGTTCATGATTGCAGTCCTTTGTGTTTGGCTAGGAGTGAAAATAACTTGCGAACTGTGGCGTTGTTTTGAGCCTCATGGCCTCTAACATCAACCCAACTGCCTCGGTTTAGCTCGTCAAGCATGTCTTCTGCTGTATCAACCAGCTCTTTAATCTCGGCATCCTTCTGCTTTATCTCTAGCTTCAACGGAGCTACAACGCCATCGCTCATTGATGCAGATGTGCTTAAGTCATAGTTATCCGTCTTAAGTCGTTCGATCAGTTCATCCTTCTGCACTAGTTCCGCAGTCATAGCCTCGATAACCTTGTCTTTAACATGGCTCATGCTGCTATCCTCAATCGACGTTCACAGTTGATCTTTGCCGCCTTAAGCAGTTCTAAACCGCGTTTCTTTTCTGAGACAGGTAGACCAGAACCCCGAATGGTCGCGGCAGCATGGTTGTAGACATGTGCCAAGCCACGCTTATCACCCTCACATTCAAATTCATTGATTTGATTTGAGATAAATTCATGTAGGTTCATGCTACTTCTCCATCTTTTGGTCTGCTTCTGGTGTAAGGACAGAACTCTTCGTCATAGTTACCCCTTAATTCTTCTCGTGCCGCCTCAATACACTCTTCATGCCAGTGGTTTGACTGCCAATCACCATCAAATAATCCAGTGTTGTAGAAGTACTTCTCACCTTTTAGAATTTGCTCGCCGCACCAAACGCACTTGTGCTCTACGCGGGCTTTTCGAATTTCACTTGTCAACGATATAAAGCTCATGCTGCTTCCCCTTCATGCGCTTCAATTTGTTCAGCAGTAGGGATGGCAAACAAGCCAACCATCCACGAATTTTTAGCCTTAACGATCTTGTTGGTGCGGTAGTCGATCACCACGAACCCTTTGCAGTCATCCAGTGACTTTTGAAGGCAAATTGTATTTTTTGATTGAACACTGAGCGGATCGAAGTGCCATTGGCTCACATCGACTTGCGGTACGTTGATTGATGCGTTCATAATTCGGACTCAACTGTAAGGGTTGAAACGCCCCCTTTGCTTTCGACGGTCAAGGGGGCAACTTTTAAGCAGTTTCAGTTTTAAGTTCTGGAACTTCAGCGGGGCTTAGTTCAATGATTTGTAGAATAAGAGGTAGGAATTTATTAGCCCATTCAGTGGCTTTACTATCCATGTCTTGAATCCACTCTGGTTTCTCTTTCCAAAGCTTCCATTCAGAAATGGGATGTTTCTGACAGCCGATCTGAAGAACTTCATGGGTATATGCAACACCCCAGCATTCAAAGGACATGGTTTTTAGGTATTTCATGTCGCCGTTGGCACCACGCAAGTTGGCATCACCCAAGTAGGCACCACGCAAGTAGGCACCACGCAAGTTGGCACCACCCAAGTTGGCACCACGCAAGTTGGCATCACCCAAGTTGGCACCACCCAAGTTGGCACCACCCAAGTTGGCACCACGCAAGTTGGCACCACGCAAGTTGGCATCACCCAAGTTGGCACCACGCAAGTAGGCATCACGCAAGTAGGCATCACCCAAGTCCACTTTCTTCTCTACAGCATTCTCTAGTGCATGTCGTGCAATCATCCCTGATTCCATTCCCTCAGGAATATCACACTCGAAAATGACTGATCCGTTATATCTATTCTTAATTTGGTATTTCATGGCAATTCACCTTTGTGTGATATACAGGCTAAAAGACTCATCGAATCCCTTAGCGTGTAGCCACTCATTGAATGGCAACATTTTTAAATGGCTTTAACAGAAGCTTGCTTGCAAACATTGGCAAAGTTTTCAAGAATGTTTTTTGAGTATTCTTCTTCGCGCTTCTGAACTTCGATAGCTCCGTGTTTATGGCACGGGTGGTAGAAGACCTCTGGCTTTAAGCCATCTTTTTTTAGATGCCCTAAATGACCATCTTTAACGCCTTGCATTAACTCTTTTCTGACTTGTGCAGGAATCTTTCCTTTAACAACTCGGGTTGCTCTGCAGCGAATCATTTCTACATTTGGTGAATAACGCATCTCAATTCTCCGTCTTGCTTTACACGTCTAGAAAACTCCAAGAATCCTCTAGCGTGTAGATGCTGGTTACGTCATCCAGCGTCATGCCCTTGACCGTCTATGTCCGCTTTATGCGGCTATCGGGGCTGTTTGGCATCAGCGCACTCCGCAACCGATATTCTGTCGTCGGTTGAAGCGATCACCAGTTTCGTCAGTGATATACACGAGGTGCAATGCACCTACAGCGTTAGAACAATCATAAGAATTGCCCTCCATCGGCTTATGGCAGTTTAGGAACCATCTAGCGTGTACCGCCTCGTTTGAAGCGGTAGACAAGAACTGTTTAAGAATCACCTTGCAGTCATCCTGCAAAACCACATCAATCTCTTCCCATCTCACCTAAAGACCGCTTAGGGGCTGCCAGTGGATTAACACTGCGACCACTTCTTTGTTATCTCGCGGGGGTCGATCCACTGGGGGTATTGCTTAGGGCTGTATGTTTCGCGTTTCGATAAGTTCATTCTACCAAAAGTAGAATACATGTCAACTACCAAAAGTAGAAATAATTAAAATAATTCTATCATAAGTAGAATTGTTGAATTCGACCCAACAAAAAGCCCACCTTTGCAGTGGGCTAAATATTTGAATTACTATACGACAGGCGTAAAAAAGCCCCAGCTAGTGGGGCATGATGTTAAATTTCGATTAGTTTTTCTTGGTCGCCTTCTTCGCCTGGGAAGAACAAACGGAAGTTTGATACTCTATTGGATGTCATGAATGAGGCCATGCCAGGATGTTGATACTCATATTTTGACCAAACCAAACCAGCATAAAAATCTATAAATTGGAGACTCAGACACTTTGAGCTATCCATTGGCGTAACATTACATGATTGATTCTTAATGTCGTGCCTAAAACTTGCATCATAGACCATTTGTTTAATGTATTCGCCTAAGTTCCATCTAGCTGAAACACGTTCGTTTCTTCGATCTGGCATAAAGTCTACATGGGTGCATTGGCAGATAGTTTTCAATAGTAAGAGGCGAACCATGTAGTTGTAAAACCTATTAGGATCATTTTGAAATTCCTTCTTAACGTACTGTTTACTCACAGTCATTGATCGAATGTGAATATCCCTATGTTCGATCAGTAGCTTAGACGTCAATTTCATGAAAAGTTCTTTATCTGCTTTATTTAAGTCAACTGACTTTAATTCATTAGATAAAGGTCTTTTTCTTTTCATATAGAGTGCCCTGACGATGCGTTCTAAATGCTTCTCTTTGCCCTCTGGAAGGCATACAGCGGCTAAAGTTAGCATTCGACTAGAGCCTCCTTTCTGAAAGGGGAGCGTCATGTTCCAGCCTAAATCACCGCTTTCATCCAAGTATATTAGAGTACGCATAAATTCCATTGGGCAATAAAAAAGCCTCATAAAATGAGGCTAGAATAGGGGCGGCACCTAGGGGCAACGCTTTCAAAAAGCGCTTACGATTATCACAGTATTTATCGTACCTTATCTAGGCGTGGGTTATTTATACCGCACTGCGACTACAGTAACTATGTTAGTGACAATCATATTCATTGTCAATAAAATGGTTACAATATGCTAATAATCTAATTTAATCTATTGTTTTATATCTATATAGTAGTTTGCCAACTCTAAAATCTCACTTCTTTATTTTGAATTTCTCTTCAAATTCTTCATTTGAATAAAACGGAACAAAGAAGCTATCCCCAATTTCTCCAGATAGTAGCTTAACTTCTTCAATTGATAGACTCATCCCAATTCCACTTTCAGCAGCTTCGTTGATTCGGTCTATGAGTAGGTTTATTGGTATCACTTTGTTTTCCATTATATTTATCCTTTAAACGTCAAAAATGCGGCAGCCATGAATGATGCGGCCAATAACACGCAAGTTTTCTAATTCATGCGGTTCAATTGTCCAAGTGTCATAGCTCTTATTGTCACTAATAACCTTCAGCACACCCTTTTGACGCTGTATGCGCTTTATGTACAGAGTGTCTTCATACTTAAATGCATAGACTGCATCGAGTTTTATTTCATTGACAGACTCATCCAAAAATAGCGTCTCGCCATCTGAATAGGTCGGAACCATGCTGTCACCCAATCCTGTGATCAATGTGACCTTATTAAATGCTGTTGCCTTGTGTAAGTATCTATTGGCCCATTCACGGCTTACACCAAGCTGACCAATGATCTCATCATGTTCTAATTCTGCTGGCACCCCGTCTCCCATACTAAAAGTTGCACTATATTTTGTGAAATAAAGGTCATATTGTTTTTCTTGTCCGTTTATTGCTGGAACCTCTATTAATGGTGAGGGCGTGACATCAATAGTTAAGCCATCATCACTATCTACCAACAAGTAATTATCTTTATATTTTGGCCTGCCATCATCTTCCCCAAACTTCAAATACCAAGGACTTACCCTTAGTAGTTTTGCAATTGCAACTAAGTTCTTATCTCTGGGCATTGCTGTACCAAGCGTATAGCGCCTTACTGCTTCAAAAGTTATTTTAAGTTCCTTAGCAATAGCAGTGATCGTGCCGTAGTGATCGCTTTTATCCATAGCGCTATTAAGACGCTCTGCAAATTCAAAATGCTTAGGCATTTCCTTATCAGCTAAACCCTTAAACATAACCGTGCTCGTATCTACTACCAAAGGTAGAACATTACATGCTATTTGTGCTTGCGTAAATTCTATTATTGGTAGTATAGTATGTTCTACTTTAAGTAGCATTTCGGAGTCATTCATGGATATTGTCCTGCCGCCATATGAGCGCGCGGTGAAGTTTGCTGGTAGCGAAGCTGCTTTAGCTCGGTTAATGGAAATAACACCTTGGGGTCTTTCAAAATTGAATAAAGAAAGATTGCCTCAGAAGCGCTGTCTACAAATTGAAAAAGTTACAGCTCATCTCGTTAAAGCTGAAGAGCTTCGTCCTGATATCAATTGGGAATATGTGCGCAGCCTCAAACAAGCCGAGGTTGCTCATGTCTGACCACAATCTAAAGGTCGTACCTGTCGACCGCCGTGCACCTCTAAAGCCAAGCGAAATCGTTAAAGCCGATGATGCAAAGTTAGGTGATGTCTCTATTGGCTTCAAATGCTCAAAAGAGTTCCAAGAGACCTTTGATGGTCTTGCCGAAATGGAATACCGAAATCGGTCTGAGTTACTGAAAAAGTTAGCCACTGATTACGTCTCCAAACAAAAGCGTATGCACCATTATTTATCTAATTTGTTTGGCGCAGCAACGTCTACTACAGATACCGCAGACACATCAGATACCGAGTATCCAGATGATTTAGGACGGGGAGGGTTGGGAGAATGATCAAACTTCATCACAACCCAGCTAAACACGTCCTAAGCCATGAATTAGAGGCTTTATTCCAGCAGCACATCGTAAAGGGTGGTGCACGCGTTCATTCGGTCATGGTGAGTCAGGCAGCAAGGTTAAGTGGTCAGCAGCAAATCCAAAGCGGCAGGGAGAGAAGGGATGAGTAGCCATCAAATGAAACCTGAGCGTGCCCTAGAGCGAGTTCAGAAGTACGCCACGCTAAACAAAGAACTGAAAGCTATAAAAAAGGCTATTCCTGACAACTTTGAAAAATGTGAAGGGTTAGATGGATCATCTCTATCACGTAAGTGGTTAGACGCAGATGGTGTTGATCAAAATATTAATGTTTCAAAAACCTTACACATTACGAGTTGGTATACGGCAACTGGTTGTGACGATGATGACAATGCGATCTATCTTCACAGACCTAGTTTAGAGGAATGCCCACATTGCTTTGCTGCCCATTTGCTTGTTCAGCGTCGTAAGGAAGTTAAACACCTTTTAGGCGTTGTCAAAAACACAATGTCTCGTTGGGGTGCTTAACCATGCCCCTAGACCTTGATTACCCCTGCGACTTTGCACACTCATTTGAGCTATCACCGCTCGACAGTGTGCAGATGACCGAAGAATACAACGAGACATTAGACGCGGTTTTAATTGAAACGATGGGATGTGTGGAGGAAGTATTGTGAGTAACAAACTAGTCAATGAAATGCGCTCAATGCGCCTTCCTCCTGTCCCTAAAGGGATTCTATGGGTCTTGTGTGACATTGCCAACGATGAGGGCGCAACGTTCGGCTATGCGCCTCTTTCACGCCTTATTGAAGAGTCTTGCTATCAACGTAACGCTGTTATTAATGGGCTGGATTGGTTGGAAAGCGTAAATATCATTACGGCAAACCGTGAGAATGGCCGCAAGACGACTTATCAAATCACTTTAAGTGAAAGAAACGTCGAGGCTATCGAGGCCGAATTAAACCGTAAGAAAGAAGCATCAAAACGTACTCTTTCAACACGCATACCAGTAGACCAGAACAACCAGTTGACGAAAACAACCAGTAGACCAGAACACAACATACCAGTAGGCCAAAAGACAGAACCAGTAGGCCAGAAAACACCACCAGTAGACGAGGCCAACACTAACCCTCTTATCCCTATTAACCCTCAAAAGCAACCTAAAAAGCCACGCGAGAAGATCGCCTCATGGAATCTTAGCGACTTGGTTTTACCTGAGTTCATCAAACCAGAACTTTGGGAAGGTTTTGTGGACATGCGGATCAAGAAACGAAAACCCATTCAAACCGAACTCACTGCAAAACTGCTCATCGATGCGCTGACCAAGTTCCATACACAGGGTTTAGACCAGAATGAAAGCCTCAGAAATTCCATTGCAAACGGCTGGACCGATGTCTA
The DNA here is from genome assembly GCA_964373105.1 of uncultured Moraxellaceae bacterium. Lineage (GTDB taxonomy): Bacteria > Pseudomonadota > Gammaproteobacteria > Pseudomonadales > Moraxellaceae > Aquirhabdus. The sequence continues at coordinate 13,534 of CAYJTU010000002.1, forward strand.
CGCACCTAAGCCACAAGCCAAGCAGCCAGTGAGCACAGGTGGAAAGAAATGGGATTTTGACCAGTACCTAAACCCACCAATCCGCACTGTCAACGATGAACCATACGAGGCTTTGAGCTATGCGCACTGACCTGATGAGTTACGAGGGAGCGGCGTATATCGCTCGCAAGCAGCAGTTCAACTTTGGCGAGAAGTTCGTCAAGCAATGGGCGAGTGTCACCAAGAACGGCGAGGACTTAAGCGGTCTTATCGAAGAAATGCGTGAAGCGTTTGCAGGATTGACTCACGCCGAAGTTAAGCGCGGTCTTTCAACGATGTTAAACAAAACCTTCGTACCGGGATTATCGGAATTTCGATCATGGTGCCGTCCAGTTTCGGGCGTAGATATTTCGTGGGATGGCCCTGATGTGGCATGGACAAAAGCCCTTGAGTCACTTGATGAGGCTAAGACGATCGTTTGGACGGATGAGGCTGTGGCAGCGATGGCAGTGGCACAACCAGCCCTAGACTTTGGCGACAAGTTCACAGCAGCCAGAGCATTCAAAGATCACTACGCAAGAGCGGTCGAGAAAGCCAAGGCAGAGGAAAGAATGCCGCGCTACTGGACAAGCCTAGGCACTGATCCAGAGCACCGCGTGCACGCCGTTAATCAAGCCGCTGGGCTACTTCAGCTTAAGCCAGAACAGAGTCATGCACTGGTGGGCTACATCGAAGAAAGCAAACAACCAATCGCCTCGAATGTCTCTGAACACCTAGCCAATCTCAAGGCGATGTTGGGTGTGCCGGCGCGCTCAAACCTCGACGCTCAACAGGAAGAATTGGACGCAATCGAAGCCGAGAAGCGCAAGCAGATTGCAGCGCTCAGAACGCACCAAGAAACGCACATAGACCCTTTTGATGACCAAGACCTATACCACGAAGTCGCAGGGCAGCAACGCGGCATGGAATAAAACCTAGCGAGGGCACACGGATGAAGCTAACTCAAGAAGAAATCACGACTCTGGAAAATAACGGACGACTAGAGAAGTTTGAGCGATACAAATATGTCAAAGGTCAGCCAGTTGGCACAGCGCCGACTTGGCAAACCTTGGATCGGTTTTGTTATGTAGTCGCTGGAGTAGCGAAAATAGCAAAGATTAAGCAAGTGTTTCGGAAAACTGGCGGACGAACCTACGTTATCGAGAGGGTTTCCGAATGAAACTTACAGCAAGCGAACTACGCGCAGTACAGCAGGACGGTTTCAAGATCAGCGAGCCTAAGCGCAGCGAAGATGATGAGCAAAAGGCGGTCATAGCTTGGTCTCAGTTCATCAAGTGGGGAGATGGGAAGTTAGCTGACATGATCTACCACATTCCAAACGGTGGTCTTAGGTCGAAGCGTGAAGGGGCAAAATTCAAGGCTCTAGGCGTTAAGGCGGGAGTGCCAGACCTTCACATATTTGTGCCGAGAATGGGATTCCATAGCCTGTATATCGAGATGAAAGCCAAGAAGGGAGCAACTAGCCTACCTCAGCGAGAAATGATTCAGAGGTTGCGGGATTGTGGTCACAAAGTCGAGGTCTGCTACGGGTTTGACCATGCCAGACGGGTCATTAGTGAGTATATGGGATTGAGGGTTGAGCTATGAATCTATCCAAGAAACAGCGCGAAACCCTTAAACAAAAGTTTGGTGGTCATTGTGCCTACTGTGGCTGTGTGTTGGGCGATAAATGGCACGCGGACCATGTTGAGCCTATATGGCGTGGACACACTAAAGATGGTCAGGCGAAACACCCGGAGCGCGACGTATTAGAAAACCACTATCCAGCATGTACACCCTGCAATCTGGATAAAGCCGCGCAGCCTGTTGAGTCATGGCGGGAGCGGGTACAAGACAAGTTGAGAGTACTGCGGGATAACAACGCTGTATATCGCCATGCACTCAGATTCAACCTTGTTACTGAAAATAATAATCCAGTCGTCTTCTATTTTGAGAGGTTTGTATGAACCGCAAGCAAAGAGAACTCAAGCGCAAGCGTGCAGTAGCGCATCAAAAGTATCTTAAATCAGATGAGTATCAAGCCAAGGAACAGGCGGCTTATGAAGAGTGGGAAGAGAGATTCTTTGCAAAAGAGGATGAAGAGGACTCAAACGTCAAATTATCCATTTCTTTTGGCTGGCATTGGACTGTGTTGATCTTAATTGGATATTTGGCGTGGAGGTATTTTGTATGAGCGTAGATCTAAGCAAGGCTAAGGCTGGGGATTTAGTACATTGGCGCAGCGGTGAATGTGCCTTTATTAGAGAAATAAAGCCGCACCAATCAGAAGAGTTTGGCCTGCTATTTTATGGGTTTATTGAAAAAGGTTTTTATCTAAGGGATGGGAAAGAGGCTTTTGGAACAAGTGATCTAGACCTCGTGAAGGTAGAAGCCAAATGAACATATTGCAGCCAGCAGAATTTCTCGGTGTAGCAGACTTTGATTGCGAGCGATGTAGACAGGAAAACTATAACCCACTGCGGGTTTACATGATTCTCTGTAGAGACTGCGGAAATAAGCGCTGCCCACAGGCTCAAGACCATCGTTTCAAATGCACAGGTAGCAATGATGTAGGTCAAGTGGGGGAGTTGAAATGAGCAAAATAAGAGATTCAGCCCGCGAGGACTACATCACCCACCTTGAGGACATGATTGAGAAGTTGCAAGCGGAGAAAGCACCATGACAGCATGCCCCAAATTCGAGTATTTCCGCAGCCGTAAGCATTTAGACGCCATAAAGAGTCTGCCATGTTGTGTCTGCGGCACAAGTCCAGTCGATCCAGCTCACTCAAACAGTATGAGCCACGGGAAGGGGCGAGGGATTAAGTCCAGTGACGAATTTGTTATCCCGCTATGTCGGGTACATCATCAAAACTTCGATAACGATGGTGGGGTCCAGTCACGGAATTGGTTTATGAAGAAGCTGAAAGAGACTGTAGTTACATTGCGGTCGAAGAACAAGTTGCTGGAAAAGGCTGAACTATTACTCATCGAACGAGGGGTGCTTTAAGTATGAAAGCCCAGACCTTCACAATCAATTCCATTGCTGATATGACGCGCCTTCAAGTTGTCTTGATGACAGGATGGAAGCCAGCAATCGATGGCGGTAAGCCCCTCGTAGTCAAAGTAACTGACAAAACCGAGGAATACACAGCAGCTCAGCGCCGCTTGTACTTCATGTGGTGTACCCAGTTTGGAAAGAAGTTCGGTGATCACCAAGATGCTATTCATCATGATATCAAGAAGCGCTTTCTGATCAATATCTATTACCGGGATGATCCAGAGTTTGCCGCGATGTGTGACGCCGTACATGCGCTTAAAGAATCAGAGCCGCAGCACTGGCACACAATCAGAGAGCATGTGATCAAAGAAACAAGCATCACGAAAGCGTCAAAAGTTCAAATGTCCGAGTTTATGGACGAATTTTATAGGTTTGCACAAAAACACGGATGTCATCTAACAACACCGGATGATTTGAAATTTGCAACAGAGATGGCGGCTTAAGGAGAAACACATGAGCGTATTAATTAAATCTGCGGATGACACAAAGGACATACTTGGGCTATTGGTTCTCATTAATCCAAGGTGTCCACAATACGAGACATCCTTCGGTGGAAAAAATTCTGGTATCACAGGCCTCGATGTCTCTGGCTCACTTGCGGGCTTACCGGAGCACGTGCAGCGTTATGCTTTCTTACTGGGGGAGGGCTTGAAGGTCGAATCGTACTATCAATTTTCTTATCCTGAGAAGCCAGAGAAACAGCTACAAACGGTCACCTCAGGTAAGAATGTGGGGGCGATATATATGAAGACTCCAGAGGTTACCAAGCCAAAAGCGGAGTCATTGAAGGAAAATACGCAGCTGCTCGGTACCAAGATCAAATCAGGTGATTTTTATCGTGTCCGTAACGCATTGCGCCGACTAGTCGAAAAGGAATTGATTGAGAGCAAGGTTACACCAAAGACCGCGACCATCCCCCAGATCGCCCAGGGCTTGGCTGGCTGTGCGTTGTTTCAGAAGGTCAAGGCCAAAGGGCACTGTAAGCAATGCATTGGCCAAGGGTGGACTAAGCCATTGGGATATGTCCCTGCTCTTTGTTCAGTTTGCCTGGGTAGTGGCCAAGCTGGTTATACATTGGAGGAGCGAGCCAAGTTGTCGGGTATGACGATTACTAAAGTAGGGTACCAAAAGACCTGGGAAAGTTTCGAGCGTTGGGCAGTATCTGAGCTTTGCGATTGGGAAAATGAAATCAGAAATAAATTGCTTGGTTTGGTACGTACCGCTTGATTCTGGTTTACGGAAGTGATATCGTTTTTCTAGTGTGCAAGAAGTATGATTATTCCTGCATTCGTTTGACCTCCTTAAGTGGCGGAACGGTTTAAAACATTCAGTAATACAGATTTGCCCTTATGTGTTTGGCTGAACATTTTAGGGAAGGCTCCATACTCGACCTGTGGAGCCTGTCGGAGTTAGCATTCCACTGCGAAGCTTCAAAAAAAGCCCAGTTCTTAAATGATCTGGGCTTTTTTATTGGCTGTGATTCGGAGGATGTCAATCATGCGCTAGTATCTGATTTACTCGATAGCACGATGTTTGGGCGGCTCAGAATAGAGGGAGCTATTTCTCTATTGGCCTGAAAGTGGCTTTAAAGGGGACAGGTTGTTGGTCGATCTGTGAAATATGCCGAACCACGCTGCACTTTGTGTAGCAACCCATAATCACTAGGTCACTATGTGGTTATCTAAAAATAGGGCTTGACCAGCCCGTCATTAAACTACGAACCGAAAGTGAAGCCTGTCCGAATTGCATATTAGGGGATGGGTCTAGCAATTAGGCACTGTGTTGGCAGTGATTAGAGGTACGGGTAGCCAACTACTACCCACTTGATCATTTTGATCAATGACAGCATGGAAAGACGTGTAGTCGGTCGGTTGAAATAGTCCGCCCGCGCCAAATTTGCTTTACCCTTTCCCTTGTTGCTTGCGGCAGGGGATTTTTTTTATTTCTGGAGAATAACGTGGACAACCAGCACAAGAAAATTAGTGGCTATCGTGATCTTACGCAAGCCGAAATTGATTCGATGAATGAGGTTAAAGCTGTGGGCGTTCAGCTTGGTGAATTGGTAGAGCGTTTACGTACAACCACTGGTCTCGACCAACGTTGGGTAAGCATTGGCAATACTGATCTACAGACAGGCATCATGGCGCTTGTTCGCGCTATTGCTCAGCCAACCACGTTTTAATCATGTTTAGGCGCCCATTGCCACCTGATGAATGGAATAAGTCTAATCATCAACTTGAACACACGGACTTTAAACCAGCGCCAGAAGTCTGGGATTGGATTAGTAATAACATCCTTGATCCTGAAGGATCAATCCACAATCCAGACCATGAGCATCTTATCGGGCAAACCTCGATAGCCGTGATGTGGGCTTCTGAACCTTTCTTGAAGCAAGGACGCTTAGTACTGGGCCAATGCGAAGCGGTAGCGTTTCGTGCGGGTGGATGGCAGAAGGGCAGACAAGAGCGTCAAATGCTTGATTGGTTCGGTTGTATTCCTAAATTCTTAATCACGCTTGCCGCATCGTACTGTCACCAATGTACAGACGCAGATTTTTGCGCCCTAGTAGAGCATGAGCTGTATCACATTGGCCAAGCGCTCGATGAGTTTGGAGAGCCTAAGTTTAATCGTATGACTGGCCAGCCTGTTTTGACCATGTGTGCTCATGATGTCGAGGAGTTTGTTGGCGTGGTACAGCGCTACGGCGCCAGCGAGGATGTGCAAAAGCTGGTAGATGCTGCAAACAATCACCCCACAGTATCGAGAGCCGATATAGCTCGATCGTGCGGCACTTGTCTTTTGAGGGTAGTTTAAAATTTTTTTGCCCGTCGAGTTGGATGGCGTTGGATGGGTGGGAATTATGGCTAGACTTAAAAAAGAGATAAAAATCTATATAGTTCGGTCGCTTGCGGTATTCAACACACCCAAAGAAACGGTCGAGCTTATCCAACAAGAGCACGACGTGAAGGTCACACCCCAGCAGTGCGAAGCGTACGACCCGACCAAGCGAACTGGCCAGAATCTAAGCCAAGAGCTTAAGGACGAATTTAACGCGACCCGTAAGGACTTTGTAGAGAATACCGCAAACATCCCGATCGCTAACGTAGCGTACCGATTGCAGCGCCTGCAGAGGATTGTCGACCAGTCCAGCTCAAACAAAGTTCTAGTGATGCAAGCCTTAGAGCAAGCGGCTAAAGAGGCAGGCGGGGCGTTCACGAATCGCAAAGAAATCACGGGCAAAGGTGGTGCGCCGATTGAGCAGACCGTCACAAGCGTTTCTGAATCTGCGTACCTAGCCGCCCGAAAGGCGGTGATCGATGAGTATTGACCAGCCCGATCGTGATCTGGCCATAAAGATCGAAGCCGCTGAGGATCTGTATTTCTTTAGCCGGTACATGTTCAAAGAGCGACGCAAGTACAAATGGCTGCATAACTGGCACCATCGTGTAATCTGTGATGCCTTGATGAAAGTTTATCGAGGCGAGACCAAGCGGTTAATCATCAACATCCCGCCGCGTTACTCTAAGACAGAGATCGCCGTGATTAACTTCATGGCGTGGTGCTTCGGCAAGGTTCCAGACTGTGAATTTATTCACGTCAGCTATTCAGCCAAGCTTGCGGCCAATAACGCAGCTCAAACGCGCAACTTAGTGCGTGAGCCTGCGTATCGTAAAGTTTTTCCAGATCTGCAGCTACGCGAAGATAGCCAGGCAAAAGACGACTGGCGGACGACAGAGAGTGGCGTTTGCTACTCACAAGGTACAGGTGGCACGATCACCGGTTTCGGTGCGGGTAAATTCCGTGAGAAGTTCGGCGGTGCGATTATCATCGATGACCCGCACAAGGCCGACGAAGCCAGCAGCGATCTCGTGCGTAAGGGCGTGATCGAATGGTTTCAGAATACGCTTGAATCACGTACCAACTCTCCAGACACGCCGATCATCGTCATTATGCAGCGTTTGCATGAGGAGGATCTGTCTGGCTGGTTGCTAGGAGAGCGTAAGGACGGTGTGCCGGTACCAGGTGGCAATGGTGAGATTTGGGAGCACTTGTGTCTATCAGCCATTCAGCCAGATGGATCCGCACTATGGCCAGCCAAGCACAGCATAGAAACGCTTAAGCGTATGGATAAGTTCGCGCCATACGTTTTTGCGGGGCAGTATCGCCAATTGCCTGCGCCACTTGCTGGGGGCTTCTTTAAGCCAGACATGATCGGCATTGTTGCTGCTTTGCCTGCGAATCTGGGGCATGGCTGCCGCGCTTGGGATCTCGGTGCTACTGCAGACGGTGGAGACTATACCGCTGGTCCTAGGATGCACGAGTGCGATGACGGGTATTTTTATATCACTGACATGGTGCGCGATCAGCTTGGACCCGATGAGGTAGAGACCGCAATCAAGAATGCAGCAGCTCGTGATGGCGAAAATATCAAGATCCGTCTACCACAGGATCCAGGGCAGGCAGGCAAGTCGCAGGCTAAGAGCTTCGTGCGTAAACTGGCTGGATATTCAGTGGTGGCCAAGCCAGTTTCAGGTGATAAGGCTACCAGGGCGCAACCATTCGCGGCTCAGGTCAATATCGGCAATGTGCGAATGTTAAAGGCACCTTGGAATGATGCTCTAATCTCTGAGCTGCGTAATTTCCCCAACGGTAAGCACGATGACCAGATCGATGGCCTTGCCGATGCTTTCAATGAGCTGAACGAAGGCAACATGGGTCTGTTTGATTACTTGAAAAACCAAGTGGAAGAGCAGGCCGAAAACCAAGCACAAATTAAAGAAAATGAGGAAAACCCGTGGCTCAATCAGGCAAATTCACCGAGTTAGCCTCGGACATGGTTTCCCGCGTCGTTGCGGGCGTGTCCGTCGTGCTCACTGGCAATACGCCGTCATGGTTTGGCCCATTGCAACCCCTCGCACCGGTGGCGCCACCAGAGACTGCCGGGCGTCAATTTGATTATCAGACCGGATATAACCTAACGTCTCGACCAAGATCTGGCGAGCTTGTTGGCTTTGCTCAAATGCGTGCCCTGGCTGATGGTTACGATTTGATGCGGCTGTTGATCGAGGGGCGTAAAGATCAGTTGGCCAAGATGGCATGGACGATTAAGCTTAAGGATAAAGTCGACACGCCAATCAATGAATCAGATAAACCAGATGCGCGCTGCGAGCTCATCGCTCAATTTCTGGAGTATCCCGACAAGGAGCACAACTGGGATACGTGGCTACGCATGCTCATCGAGGATCTACTGGTGCTCGATGCGCCTACGATTTACCCACGGCTTACCCGAGGCGGTGATTTATACGCCTTAGAGCTCATAGACGGGGCAACGATCAAGCGGGTGTTAAGTGATGACGGTCGTACACCACAACCTCCAGAGGTGGCCTATCAGCAGATCCTCAAGGGCGTACCCGCATCGGACTACACCCGCGAAGAATTGATCTATGTCCCGCGTAACCCGCGCACGCACAAAGTGTACGGCTATTCGCCAGTTGAGCAGGTCATCACCACGGTTAACATCGCGCTGCGCCGCCAAGTCCACCAACTCGGTTACTACACCCATGGCAGTACACCGGATCTCGTTTTCTCGGTACCTGAAACATGGTCGGCGCCGCAGATCAAGCAGTTTGAGGAATACTGGAATAGTATTTTGTCCGGAGAGCTTGGAGAGCGTCGTAAGACACGCTTTGTTCCCCATGGCGTCACACCTTTCGATACCAAGGACAAGGCGCTGAAGGATGAGTTTGACGAATGGATAGCGCGCGTGATGTGTTATGCCTTCTCTGTCAGTCCTCAGCCCTTCATTAAAGAGATGAACCGGGCAACGGCTCAAACGGGTTTAGATTCTGCAATGGCCGAAGGTTTGGCGCCGCTGATGACTTGGGTTAAGTCCACAATGGATCTAATCATTCAATTGAAGTTTGGCTTTAAAGATATTGAGTTCATTTGGAAAGAAGCCAAATCGATCAAACCTAAGGATCAAGCGGATATCGATGCGATATACCTGGATCGTCAAGTTGTTGATCCAGATGAGATTCGCGCAGAGCGCTACGGTTTACCGCCGATGGATCCAGCCAAGCGGGAGGCATTGAAGCCAAGCCCGCCACCAGTGCCAGGTGATCCCCAAAAAGGCGATGATGAGCCCATAACGGACAAGGTGGCCAAGGCAAAAAAGCCTTTGGGCACGATCGATCGGGATCGTGCCATAGTCACCGAGTCAGTGGAGACCCTGCAGGCCGAACTCACAAAGTTTCTAGCAGCGGAAGCGCCGATCATAGCTGTCCAACTTGCGGAAGCGATAGCGACGATTGGAAAGGCAAATACTAATGATGGTCTAGTGGGTCGAGTTCTCAATTCGATCACGTTCGGAGCCTGGACGAAATTAACAGGCCTGTTTACTAAGTCACTGACCAAGGTCGCCACCGATGGTGTCAATGAGGCACTGATCCAGCTCGATATCGATGAGAATGTGTCTGATGACATGCTGTCTCTGGCCAATAAAAAGGCGATAGAATTTGCCCGCGATCGTGCAGCTGAGCTGGTCGGTAAACGGTACGATAAAGACGGCAATCTGGTTGATAATCCAAACGCCCAGATGACCATCACTGACAGTACCCGCGAGATGCTAAGCGCCACAGTGACGCAGGCCATGGAGGAGGGATGGAGTAACGATCGTCTTACTGATGAGGTGTTGGCCAACCATGCTTTTAGTGCTGAGCGTGCCGAGACGATAGCACGTACAGAGACGGCCTTCGCAGACATCGAGGGCAATCTAGCCGGATACGAGGAGAGCGGCCTTGTAGCGGGTAAACAGTGGCTTACTGCCCCTAATTGCTGCCCGAAGTGTGCAAAGCTAAACGGGAAAATTGTTCCGCTCGATGCGTACTTCGTGCCTGGCAGTTATCGCAAGAATGCACCATTGCACCCACATTGCCGCTGCGATAATTTACCTGTACTCATCGAAGATATGCCCGAGCCAGAGGGTTCGGAAGATACCGCAGCTTAGTTTTAAATTATTTAACCATGAACCCGTCCACGTGACGGGTTTTTTATTGGAGTTTTGAAATGCCTAGATTTTACGGTGAGATTACCAAAACCGAGGAGCTCGACGACGGCACGCTCATCGTTGAGGGTATCGCGTCTACGGATGGGGTCGATTCAGATGGGGAGACTATCACGGCGGATGCCATGAAAGCCTCGATCCCCGATTATATGAAGTTCGGCGCAGTGCGTGAGATGCACAAGGCCTCGGCGGCTGGCACAGCGTTAAGCATCAACGTAGGGGACGATGGGGTTACTACCATCAAGACTCATATCGTCGATTCTGAGGCGGTTAAGAAGGTCAAGGCTGGGGTTTATAAGGGTTTCTCTGTTGGCGGGAAGGCAACCCAGCGTGATGACTTGAATAAAACCATTATCACTGGCTTAAATTTGATTGAGGTTTCCCTAGTCGATCGTCCTGCAAATCCCGACGCCGTAATCACATGCTACAAAGCCGAGGGTATCGAGAGCGATGATATTCAAAAAGTCGAGCCGGTCGACGAAGTTAAAAAAAGTTTTTATGGCGTATCTCGCTTGGCCAGCCTGTTGGCTGATGTTCAGGATTTTATTAATTATTGTGAATACGAGTGCCAGTACACCGATAAAAACCAAGACATCCCGCCGCAAGTGATGGAAGCGGCCAAGGCTTTGGGTGTTGCCCTGGTTGCACTGGTCAATAACGAAGTCGCGGCGCTGGGTTCTGAAACGTCGAAGGCTGATACGGTCGATGATATTGCCAAAGCGGGTAAGCGCAACAGTGCTGGAGATCTGGCCAAGCTTAAACAGATCATCCAACTCGCCAAGGATCTCGGCGCAGATAGCGAGGTAGAGGAGGAAACAAAGACCACCGATAAAACAGCCACTAGCGACGATTTAACGAAGGTATCTGGCGAACTGGACGTTACCAAGGCAGACCTAGCCAAAGTCGAAGGGGAACGCGACACGCTTAAAAAACGGGTCACTGAGCTTGAGGCTTTACCCGCAGCGCCGAAAGGATCCACAAAGGATATCAGCAAAGCGCAGGATATGGCGCAAGAGACCACTACCGAAATCAAACCTGTCCGCAAGCACGACGGATCTGTTGATGAAACAGCAACACTGATCAAAGGCGCATTTTTAAACCCGATTCGTTTGTAAATCTCACATCGATACTAACCGAGCCGCTTGATTGCGGCTTTTCTTATTGCAATTTCAAGTAGGAGTTACACCATGCCAAAAGGCACACAAGCCACTCTTGATGCACTCAAGGGGGCGCAACAAATCCCTTTGCCTGAGGACATCAACAAAGCGTGGACCCAATCCGCTAATCCAACCACTGGGCTAACGGCGTACGATCTGGAAGCCCCCGCCAAGACGATTTATCCACTCCTAACACCACTGCGTAATATTATTCCGCGTGTGTCCGGTAAAGGAGGTATCCAAGCCAACTGGCGCGCAGTTACTGGGATTAATATCACCAACATGGGCGTCGGTGTTGCCGAAGGGCAGCGCGGCGGGATCTTGGTTAGTTCAACGGCCGAGTACATGGCGGCGTATCGCGGGATCGGTCTAGAAGATACCGTTACCTTTGAAGCTGAGTATGCTGCGGAAGGTTTTGATGATCCTAAGGCACGTGCAGTAGAGGGCACTTTACGATCGCTGATGATTGGTGAAGAGAATATGATCCTCGGTGGTAATACCTCCATCCCTCTTGGTACCACACCAACGCCGACGCTTGTCGCTTCAACCACTGGTGGCTCATTGGGATCGTTGACCCTATCTGTTATCGCTGTAGCACTGTCTTATGATGCTTATTGGGCGGTGGCTGGGCTGAACAATGGATCTACTGGCCAGAAGTTCAACGCTGCGACAGCACAGGTACCAGGCTTGATTGCGCGTACCAACGCTGATGGATCCTCAATCTCATACGGCGGCGGTTCTGGCCAGAAGTCTGCAAGTGCTACTGTTTCTGTGACAGGCTCTACTGGATCCGTTGCTGCGACGGTTGCATCGGTTCGCAACGCCGTCGCATATGCATGGTATTGGGGTGTGGCTGGAGCCGAGGTACTGGGTGCGGTTACTACGATCAATAGCGTGTCCATTACAGCCAATGCCATTGGTTCTCAGACAGCCGCAAGCCTGCCTTCCTCTGATAATTCGACGAACTCCTATAGCTTTGACGGCATCTTGTCGCAAATCAGCAAATCGGGCAGCGGCTCATACTACAAGTCCTTACCGACGGGTGTCGCAGGTGTCGGTACCAAGCTGACCAGTGATGGCGCGGGTGGTATCGTTGAAATTGATGATGCATTTGCCGATTTCTGGAATTTTTACCGTATTTCACCAGATGTGCTTTGGGTGAATAGCCAAGAGTTGATCAGCATGAATAAGCTGGTTATCGCTGGTGGTGGTGCGCCGCTGTATCGTATGAATATCGACGGTACCAATCCAAGCGTGATCAACGCTGGTGCGGTGATTGGTTCGTACTTGAACAAAATCACCAATACCAAAGTGACCATCAAAGTTCATCCTACTATGCCTGCAGGGACGATCGCTTTCTGGTCTGACAACATCCCTTATAAGTTGTCCGGCATTAACAACATCCTGCAGATCCGCACACGTCGTGATTATTATCAAATGGAGTGGCCACTGCGTACACGAAAATACGAGTACGGAGTTTATGCGGATGAAGTCCTGCAGAACTATTTCCCCCCAGCTTTCGGCATATTGAACAATATCGCCAAGGCTTAATCCCTTAACCACTTTCACCTGGTACTGACCCTACCAGGTGTTTTTTATTTGGAGTAGGTCATGCCAACATTTAATTGCCCTAAGGATGTCACATCCGTGAGCGTAGGCGGGGAACAATTCAACGCGGACGAACATGGTGGTGTGGATGTACCCGATCACCTAGTTTCACAGCTACCGCACGATTTTGCGCGTGTTAGCGATGCTGAGCTGGCCAAGCGTGCAGAGTCGAAGGCTATAGCCGAAAAAGAGAAGGCCGCTGCAGCTGAGGCGACCCGATTGCAGGAAGTAGCTGCAGAGCAGGCCAAGGCGGATGAACTTAAGCGAGCAGCTGATGCCGAGTTAGCCAAAGCAAAGGCGGCAGATGCTGAGCTGGCCAAGCAATCGGAAACTGATAAATCAAAGGCTAAATAATCATGAGTGCACTGACCACCGTTGATAATGTGAAAAAGTTCCTAAGCATCAAAGGCGATGTGGATGATGAGCTGCTTGAGCGCATTATCAAGGCGGCCAGTGCATTCATAGAGAATTGGCTGGGCCGCGAGATCCTCGCCCACAACGTCATCGAGTATCGAGACGGCAATGGGAAGGATGAAATTATTTTTGGTGAGCTGCCAGTACTCGAAGTGACTCGGGTATCGGTGTTTGATCGAGTAATACCAGCATCGCCAGATTTTCAGCAATTCGGATACCGCTTTGCAGATTGGTGGCTTGTTCTGCAGGGAGAGTTTTTTCATCGTGGGCGCCGCAATGTTCAGATCGATTATCGTGCCGGTTATGAGGTCGTTCCCGACGACATCGAGCAGGCGGTCATAGACCTGGTGTCGTTGCGATATAAGGAGCGCGATCGCTTTGGCGTCCGGTCGAAAACTTTAGCCGGTGAAACGATCTCATATATAGTCAGCGATCTGAGCCCATCTGCAAAATCGGTGCTAACCCAATATAAAAAGGTTTTGCCGATATGATAAGGGTCAAAGGTTCTCAGGATATTATCAATGCGCTCAATGGTCCCAATATCCAGCGGATCATCGAAACAACGATCGGAAGATTGACACTCAAGCTGTTGGTGAAAGTCAAATCAGAAAAGTTGTCCGGGCAAGTGCTGAACGTCCAAACAGGGCGTTTGCGCAGATCCATGACTCAAGAAGTGCGTGGACAGGGCACAAACGTTGTATCGGGCATTGTTGGTACCAATGTTGAATATGCGCCGCCCCATGAGCGAGGATTCCATGGCGTCGTCTCGGTCAAGGCTCATATGCGGGAAATAAAGCAAGCCTGGGGCAGATCCATCACCCCGCGGTCAGTCGAGGTCAGTGGCCACTCTCGATCAGTGAATATTCCAGCTAAATCTTTTTTAAAATCGGCTTTGGATGAGATGACGCCCGAGATTCAGGCCTCTTTAATGCGTGCTATTGATGTGGGGCTAAGGCAATGAATCGTGAAGTAATATTTGCCGCTTTGTTTTCGCGATTGTCGGGTGTAGCTGATTTCACGACCAAGAGTCGCCGGTTAAAGCATTGGAATGATGTACCGTCCAGTGAGCAGCCTGCGATGTTTCAGGCTCAGGGTGATCAATCTGCTACACCGGGCGACCCCGCACGTGGCCTACCGACTAAGTGGACGCTCAATGTCGATATCTATATCTATGTCCAGTGCGGGGACGACGAAGCCCCCGCCACGGTGATCAATCCTATTCTAGATGCAGTGGAGGCCATTCTTAAGCCAGATTATCCAGCGGTACAGCGTACGCAGACTCTCGGCGGCTTGGTTGAGCATTGCTGGATCGAAGGCCAGATCGATACTGATGAGGGCACACTTGGCAATCAGGCGGTTGCAGTCATCCCGATTCGCATTTTAGTCGCTTAACCATTTTCGTTTTATCTCACACCCGCTCTTTAGCGGGTTTTTTCATTGGAGTTTGATATGTATTTATTTGGAGCCGGCACCGTCTTTGCGCGTCCTCTTGCGGACGTCAACGGTGTCACCATTGCTAATCCCACACCCGTTGAATTCGGTGTACTGCAGGACGTTTCTGTAGACTTTGGGTTCGATAGTAAAGAGCTGTATGGTCAGAATCAATTCCCTGTTGATATCGCACGCTCAAAGGGAAAAATTGCTTGTAAAGCTAAGGCTGCGCGGATTAATGGCGCTTTCTTGAATAGTGTTTTCTTTGGTGGATCTGTTACGACTGGATCACTTGAGGCAGTATCTACCTCTGTATCTGGTTCGCAAGTTCCTGCAGTAACGCCTTTCACAATCACAGTGACCCCGCCAAACTCGGGTACATTCTTAACCGACCTAGGGATAACTGATGGTCGTGGACGTCCTTTGATCCGTGTTGCCGGCACGCCGACCACTGGTCAATACTCTGTGGATCCTGCTGGCGTCTATACCTTTGCTGCAGCGGATGCGGGTGCGATCGTATTCCCAGCATTCCGCTACAGCGCAGCCATTCCTTCGGCCAAAAAATCCATCGTTTACAATCAGAAGATGGGCGCAGCGCCTAGCTTTGCCATTGATCTGCAGATGGAGTATCAAGGCAATCTGTTAACCTTGAGCTTTGGTAAATGTATCAGTAATAAGTTGTCATTTGCGACCAAGCAAGATGACTACACGATTCCTGATTTTGAATTCCAACCGTTCCAAGATGACACTGGCAAAGTCTTGACCTGGGCAACATCGGAGTAATGGCCATGACGACAACAACAGTAAAAGTGAAAGGTACTCCCTTATCAGTTGACGGCAAGACATGGATTTTCGCACCGATCTCACTTGGTGCGGTGCAGCGCCTTGAGGATGCTTTCAAGGAGTACAACGGCGGGATTGAGTGCTTTAAGACCGTAGTCGATGCGGCTTACTTATCACTCAAGCGTAATTATGAGATTACGCGGGAGCAAGTCGCTGACATGATCTATACGGATCAGATGCATGATGTCATGGCGGCAGTGATGAGCGTCTCTGGCCTCACCGATCAGGTTGATGATGGTATTGGTGGGGATGGTGATGACAGCGCGGGAAAGTCGACTGGGATCGAATCTACACCCACTTAATCGCGTGCACTGGGTGGACGTGGGAATATATCGATGATCATGTCGATATCCCACGACTTAAGGCCATGAATATGTATTGGGAAAGCAACCCGCCATTACATATGATGGTTAAGTGGTTTCTCGGCATCGAGGGGAAAAAGGAAGTTAGCCAGGGCGCGAGCCAAAATGATAATCAACCCGATATCATGCAGGCTTTGATGCAATTCCCGCAGGGCTGAGGTAGTATCAGAGCATCATTATTGTGGTGCTTTGATATGAATAGATTCTATTTGTCTTACTTGGTTGCTTTGATAATTGTTTTAAGTGGTTGTACTTCGATGCTGGAGCCGCAAAACTTTGATCAAACATATAACAAGGTTACGTTCAGTGAAGATAAATATAAAGGTAATCGGACATACGAGGCGCCACAAATAACCCTTAAAAGTAACTCAGGATTAGATGCGAGTTGGCTGTATGGTTTTTTAAGGCTCATCAAATCAGATACCTCCAATTCTTATTGCTTGTATGGGAAATATGAAGGATCTAATTGGGCTTTCTTTGACAAAGCAAATGACTCTGAATCGAAGTCGCTTCAAGTGGCAAAAATTGATCGACATGTTGGAACGTTTGTAAGTAAGACCAACGTTACGGAGGATGTTTGCATTGTTTTGGACAGAGAATATCTAGAAAGTAAGAAAGACACAGGTTTAAACATTAAATTAATAGGTCAACGGCGAGAAATCACGTTTGTTGTGCCTGCTTATTATATCCAAGGTTTTTTGAAGGCTGTAGACCTTGTTGAAAAGGAAAAATACAGCAAATAGATTTTAAGTTTTACATAAACCCGCTAACCAGCGGGTTTTTTTATGCCAGCAATTTGAGTAAATGACATGACTGAAAAGAAACTTGAAGTAGAGATCTCGGCTGATTCCAGAGGGCTGGCTTCTGGGCTCGATGGTGCACGTCAGTCAATTGGTGATGCCATTCGCCAGATCGAATCTACCCAAGATATCAAGCTCAGTATTGATTTGCCTCATATCCGAGCACAGATGGCAAAAGTGGCTGAGACGATTAAAACTAGCCTATCCAGCACATTAAGCCAGGTAAAAATTAATATTGATTCTACTTCACTGCAGGCGGAGCTTGCTTCTACTAGGGCGTTAATTAATTCATCGCTAACGGGCGCCAACAATAAAATCAAATTGGGTATCGATCAGCAATTTTTGCGATCGGCAATTTCGCAGGCAAAGGCTGCGATCAGTTCGGCTTTCACGATTTCTCAGTCGTTAATTATTAATATTGATATGGCTGCGCTACGGGCTCAATTAGCGACGGCCGCGGCTCAAATTCGGCGTTTATTGGCGGGTGCTGGAGCAAGTCATACAATTCGATTAAGCATCGATATGGCTTACCTGAGAGCGCAGTTAGCTACTGCCGTGTCAATGATCCGCACTGCCATTGCTCAAATGGCGGCGATGGCAGGGCGTATCACGCTCACTGTCAATATTAATGCTGCAATGGGTACGCTCGTTAACGCCCTCAAATCGCTAGAAGCCGAGGTGATCCGCTTGCGGCTGGCCATCCTTGCCAATCCACCACCATCGCCACCCCCGGGCGGCGGTGGAGGCGGAGGCGCAGGTGCTAGCTTTGTCGGAAATCTTGGTGCAAT
>CAYJTU010000002.1:31087-47203 GCA_964373105.1 uncultured Moraxellaceae bacterium
TGGCTGCTGGTGCAGTAATCGAAAAGATTACCGAGCTCGGTAAAGCAGTTATTGATACTTCGGATAAGTCAGCTCTGTTAAACGCCAGGCTTAAGGATCTGCTCGGTACCGATGAGGCAGTCGCGTCTGCAAAGGATAAGCTGTACGAGTCTGCTCAACGGTTAGGTGTTGGTTTTGGAGACATGACCAGCTCAACTGCTCGCATGATCCCCGCGATGCAGGAAATGGGTAATACGACCGAAGACGCGGCAGAAAAGGCCATTAAGTTATCAGAGATCTTGTCAGTTACGGCAAAGCTGTCCGGCTCAACATCTCAAGAGGCAGCAGCATCCGCACAGCAATTCTCACAGTCGCTTGGATCCGGCGTTCTGCAGGGCGATGAGCTCAAGTCAATTTTAGAAAACAACCAGGCACTCGCTCGATCGCTGGCCAATGCTCTCAAGTTGCCGGAGGGAAATGCAAAGGTAACTCTGGGCATGCTCAAGCAGCTCGGCGCTGATGGCAAGATTACTAGCAAAATCATGTCAGAAGCTTTATTGAATAGTTATGACGCCATCATGGCCAAAGCTGATCAATTGCCGCGCACCTTTGAGGGCACTTGGACTCGAATCAAAAACGTCTTTTTTAAAGTCATTGATGATTTCAATAAAGCCGCATTGTTCAGCGGTGTTATCGATGAAATAAATAACTTGGCCAAGCAGTTCGAGCAGCTTGGTAAAGACGGGACTTTGCTGGCGTGGGGTAAGGGTATTAGCGAGGTTATGAGCTCAGTAGGCGGTTTGTTTAAGGAGCTGCTGAGTATCGTTGGTGATGTTTTAAGTGAGATCGTTAGTCTATGGCGAGATCTAACCGGATCCATCGAGCAAGAGACAGGTGCACAAATCACCATTTTTGATGTGTTGAAAGGTGTGGTTGATGGGATTCGCCTTGTCTTCATCGCTGCTCGTGCAGTGATCACTGGTGCTATGGTTATTATCCGATTAGCGGTACAAGACGCGGTCAGTAATATGATCGATCGCTTTATTGGTTTTACTGCTGGTTTCCAAACGGCAGCGACCAAGATCGGCAGCAATGTCCAATATCTCGCGCAAATGCTTCGTATGCTGGCAGAGGTTGCTTTTAAAGCGTTAACGCTGGATTTCTCTGGCGCGGTAAGTGCGTGGGAGTCAGGCACGACCAAGCTAACCAATATAGTCACAGAGAAGGCCCGTAAGTTACAGGATATCGAGAACGATCGTAAGCGAAATTCTCAAGCCAACGCCGACACCCGCGAGAGTAACCGTACAGATGCCGTTAATCGACTTGGTGATACCGGTACTCGTGCAATTGATAGCGCCAATAACATGTTTGTGAATCCAGTCACCAAGGCACCCATTGTATCAAAGGGTGGCGTAAGTGGGTCTGTAGATCTGGTATCAGTTGGCGCAGGCAAAGAGAAAAAAGGGAAGGCTGCAAAGTCACAGGTCCCAGACTTTGAAAAAGCGCTAGAACAACAGAAACTTGATTTTGATCAGAAAAATCTAGCTAACAATTCAATTCAAGAATTTCCTATTCAACGGGAGATCGAGTATTGGCAAAAAATATTAACTTCTAGAAAGTTGAGTGCGGATGAACGTTTACAGGTTGACAAAAAGCTTGTGGATGCACAGAAAAAACTTAAAAAAGAGGAGATTGATGCCGAGCAACGAATTGAGCAAGACAAACTTGATCGAATGAAGTATCAACTTGATTCAAAAAAGAAACTTATTCTAGAGAATGCGGACTTTATTAAAAAAACGTATGGTGAAAATTCAGAGCAATATCGATCAGCTCAAGATGAAATTAAGCAAATTGATGATCAGATTGCGCAGAAGAAAGCAGAGGACGCACGCCACGCGCTAGACATGAAAGTTGCGGCATTATTGGCTGGGTTGGATTATGACAAGCAAGCTTCACAGAATGAACTTACTATTGGTTTGATTACTCAGAAGGAAATGCTTTCTCGAGAGCAGTGGTTTGAGGATCAGCGGTATCAAATCAAGCGATCAGCATTAGACAAGCGTCTTGAGCTTTGGGAAGTTGAAAATAGAGAACGTGCAGGTTCTGGTGGTGCAAATCCAGACGATCGGCAAGCCATCGTTGATGACGGCAATAAACTTAGTCAGGATAAGAAAAGCACAGACCAAGGTATTAACCAGAAAAAGATCGAAGAATCAGTCTCATGGATTCAAGACTTAAGCAGCAATATGTCTAGTCTATGGGATAAAGGTTTGCAGTCTATGCTCAATGGGACTTTGACATGGAAAAATGCTATGAAGGCATTATTTGCAGATGTTGGCCAGTTCTTTATCCAGAAAATTATCTCAGAGCCACTTAAAGAGCAGGCAGCGAAACTGGCTGTAAGCTTTGCTACAAAACTAGGTTTTATTAAGGCAGATGTTGCCGCGACCGTTGTTGGCGAGTCTGTTAAGACAGGCGCCCACGTGGCAGGCGAGGCGACTAAGACGGCGGCTACTGCTGCAGGTGCGGCCACTCGTGGCGGTATCGGTCTGCTTGAGACAATCAAGAACATCATGCGATCGGCTTGGGAGGCGATGGCCAAGGCCTGGGCGTCAATCCCCCCACCGTTTAACGTTGTCGTTGGCGCCGCTGCATTCGCTGGCGTTGCGGCGATGGCTGGCAAAGTGGCCTCTGCACGAGGCGGTTATGATATTCCGTCCGGTGTTAACCCAATGACTCAGTTACATGAAGAGGAAATGGTATTGCCTAAGCCGTACGCGAATGTCATTCGTGATATGGCTGGGAAGAATGGCTCTGGATCCAGCGAGGGCCAAACCACTCAGTCTGCAGGCGATACCCATATCAATATCAGTGCTGTTGATGCTCGTGGCGTAGCTCGTTTGTTTATGAGTAACAAGGGCGCTCTGGTCGAGGCTTTTAAGTCAGCAATGCGTGATGGCAAAGGATAAAGGATCTATATGTCTAATGAGATATTTCCGGTTGATCTAGCTGGCCTAGCGTGGAATACAACAAAGAAGCCGCAATACAACACCAAGATAATGAAATCTATAAACGGGCGAGAGTTGAGAGGATCATTTCAAGCTACGCCAATTTATGAGTTCTCTGTATCGTTCGAGTTTTTGAGACAGAACAATATTCAATATGAACTGGAGTTGTTGGAAGGGTTCTACACGGCTCGGCAAGGCGCATTTGATTCATTTTTGTTTCCTTGCCCGGATGATTGCGATGCTATAAATCAGATAGCCGGAGTGGGGGATGGGGCTAAATTAAACTTCCAAATGTCGTTGAGTTATGGCGGACAAAATACCCCAATCATTAATGTGATCGATCGGCCTGTCCTTGATATTGGGATGTGGTTGTATGATCAAACCGATCTAATGTGGAACACCTCAATACAAGAACGATTAAACAGAGCGTCACCGATGTGGTCAACGATCCCATCGGACGCAATGTGGAGTGCTGATTTTCCTCAGGCATTTTGGTCGACGGACAGCAGTAAATTGATGTGGTATGACACTGAGCAATTCAGTGTAACCAGTGCGGGAGTTATCACGTTAAATAAGGCGCCGCCGCTTGGTAGGGCTATTTCATGGTCGGGTAAATATTACTATCGGTGCCGCTTTAAAGATGATACATCATTGTCTTTTAATAACTTTATGGATCATCTATGGGAAACGAAGTCGGTCACATTGATCGGTAGTTTGAGTAATAAAATATGAAAGCAGCCACCCCACAACTGATATCACTACTCAATTTAAATCAGTTTCTCATGGCAGATCTTTACACGATTACATTGCTCGATGGATCTGCGCATTATTACGCAGACTATGATTTTGATCTGGAATTTGGTGGTCATGTATTTAAGTCGGACGAATTCATATTCAACCGGGGCAAAATTAGCCTCACAGTAGGAACTCAAGTTGATAGCCTAGATATCGATATTTACGCCACATCGGGCGCATTAATCGCAGGCGCAACCTTGCCACAAATGGCCCATAACGGCGGATTAGATGGCGCACGTGTCAAAGTTGAGCGGGTTTTTATGCCAGCCTCTTCCCCGATCGATACCACTGCCGGATCAGTTTTTCTGTTTGAAGGTCGATTGTCGGAGGTTGATAGTTCACGTTATGAGGTGACTGGCAAAGTAAATTCAGATCTTGAGCTGCTCAACATCCAGATGCCGCGTAATTTGTACCAGTCCAGTTGCATGCACAGTCTTTATGATTCAGGTTGTACAGTCGATCGGCAGGCGTTCAAAGTCGCCGGCACACTGTCTGCAGGTAGTACCGCAAACAATCTTATTACGTCACTGACTCAAGCTGCCGGGTACTTCACACAAGGGACCATCATTTTTACATCTGGCGCCAATGCTGGGGTAAGACGGACGATCCGGTCGTATGCTGGCGGTGTGGTTAGCTTGACCCTTCCACTGAAGGGAGCTGTAGTGGCAGGGGATGCCTTCATAGCGTACGCAGGTTGCGACAACACGCAGGCGACGTGCCAGGCGAAGTTTAGTAACAAGCAGAACTTTCGCGGGTTTCCATTTATTCCAACGGCTGAGACTGCCACATGACCTCAATTATCATCACCGAGGCGTTGACCTGGCTAAACACGCCATATCATCACCAAGGCAGAATAAAAGGCGTAGGCGTCGACTGTGCAATGATCCTTTGTGAAGTCTATCAAGCTGCTGGGCTGATCCCGTTCATAGATCCTCGGCCATACTCATCTGATTGGCATTTCCACCGCGGCGAGGAGCGATATCTGGGGTGGATTAAACAATACGCGGATCCTGTCGAGGATCCACAGCCAGGTGATGTCGTGCTGTATAAATTTGGCCGCTGTATCAGTCATGGCGGCATCGTCGTCGATTGGCCAACGATCATTCATGCTTATCGCAATGAGGGCGTAGTGTTAGCCGATGGCACAAAGGGCGGGTTAGAAGGTCGTTTATCAGGGTTTTGGCGGGTGAGGGAAGTATGAGCGGATTATTAGGCGGTCAGACACAGGGCAGCACTGAGCCGCGGCTTGGTTCTCTTACTATTCAGACCTCAGTTTATGGCATGTGCATCCCGTTAATCTATGGTCGCCAGCGGGTACCGCCGAATCTAATCTGGTATGGTGACTTTAAGTCGACCGCAATTAAGCAGGCCGTGGGCGGCAAAGGTGGATCTCAGTCGAGCACGTCATACAACTACAAGACGGCTTTGATGCTATCGATCTGTGAAGGCCCTATCGAGCGTATCGGTGACATATGGAAGAGTAAAACTAAACTGACCACTACCACCGACTCCCATGGTACTGTTTTGTCGCCACTTGCTCAGCTCAACCTCACAGAGTTCACAGGAACGGTCAGCCAGGCACCATGGGACTATCTGACCACCAAGCATCCCAGCGAAGCGCTAAGTTATGCCAACACCGCATATGTGGCCAGTGGATCTTATGACCTGGGCAATAGCGCCTCATTGCCGAACCATAATTTTGAAGTTCATGGGTTGCTTCGCTTTGGTGGCGATGTCGTTGACGCTTCGCCGGCGGCCGTGATTTATGACTTTTTGACTAATCCGCAGTACGGCGCAGGTTTCCCTGCAGCCAAAATAGCCAGCATGACGCAGTTTAATAATTATGTAGTCGCAGCGGGTTTATTCGTAAGCCCTGCGTACACTTCACAGCAAGCAGCACAACAGAGCGTCGATGACATGCTGTCAGCGGTCAATTGTGCCGCGGTCAATTCGGGTGGCCAGCTAAGGATCATTCCGTATGGCGATGCGTCGATCACCGGACACGGCGCATCGTTCACGCCAAATCTAACACCGGTGTATCACTTAACCGATGATGATTTCATCGCCACCGATGACCCGATCCGTGTCACACGTACACGAGATGCAGATGCCTTTAATCGCGTTCAAATCGAATTTTTAGACCGTAATAATCAATACAACGTTGCTATAGCCGAGGCGAAGGATCAAGCCAACATCGAGTTATATGGCCTACGCACAGAGTCACCACAGCAATGCCATATGATTTGTGATGCTGCCATAGCTGCTCAGGTTGCGCAGCTCAGACTGCAGCGGTTAGTCTATATCAGAAATCAGTATGAGTTCAGCTTGAGCTGGAAACATTGCTTACTTGAGCCTATGGATATCGTCACATTAACCGACGAAGGCCTCGGACTTGTACAGTTTCCCGTCCGGATCAAATCGATCGATGAAAATGACGGCGTACTCGATATCAAAGCCGAAGAGCTGATCATTGGTACAGCGAGTGCACTGACATATACCAGCCAGGGCAGTGGGGGGTATCCAGGGCAATATGGGAATGCTGGCGATGTGAATGCCCCCTTTGTCTTTGAGCCACCATTAATTTTGACTACAAACGGAAAAAATGAAGTCTGGGCGGCCGTTTCAGGTGGAGATAATTGGAGCGGGTGCCATGTTTGGGCGGCTTTTACGCCAGAAGGTGCTGATCCAGAGTCGTTCAAGCAAATTGGCACGATCGAAGGCGTGGCGCGCTATGGCGTTTTGTCTGCAGGCATATCTGGTAGCGATTTAGCATTAACGACCACGTTAAATACTGCAGCTCAGATTTATAGCGGTACAACACTCGATGCCAATGCCGGAGAAACGCTCTGCTTTGTTGGCGGTGAGCTGCTGTCTTATGAAACTGCAACTTTAGCCGGTACGAATCAATACACGCTTAGTGAGTTACATCGCGGCCAATACGGCACAACTGCGGCAGGCCATGCGACTGGTGCATCATTTGCCCGATTGGATGGATCTATTTTCAAATATGCATACGACAAAAGCCTGATTGGTAAAACGATTAATCTTAAATTTACTTCGTTTAATGCAGTTCTGGGCAGCGAGCAATCACTCAGTGATGTAGCGTCGTATAGCTATTTATTGACAGGTGGCCAGCCCGAGGGCGTCGCTAATCTTTCCCTGCAGGCGCCATTCATTGGTACATCATTTAAGGTTCAATGGTCGAGTGCAGCCGGTGCCAGTTCTTATACGGTTAAGATTTTGGCCAGTAGTGTCCTGATTCGTGAATTTACAACCACGTCCACCGAGTTCAGTTATTCACTGGAAGATGCGGCGGCGGATGGCGGGTCGCATAGAGCCTATAGCATTGAAGTTGCTTCAAACTCAGGGAGCCTTGTCTCTGTGTGGTCACAGTTGAATATCAGCAATCCAGTGCCTGCAGTATTGACGGGCATCACTACCAATTCCACAGCTTCTAATGTGTCAATTTCTTTTAGTCCGTGTCTCGATACCGATTTCAAAGAATATGCGGTCTGGATCTCGACAACCACGGGCTTTGATCCTACCACGCGGTCACCAGATTGGACGGGTAGTACACCTGGTACTACATTCACAGGTTTAACGGCTTCAACCACTTACTATTTGATCGTCGCAGCTCGCGACAAATGGGGGGCAGGCGTACTTAATTATTCTTCACAGATAACGCAAGCAACAACCAGTTAAACCACCACCTTTTATAACCCTGCCATGTGCAGGGTTTTTTTATGCATGAGGAATATAAGATGAGTCTACCCCTAGCCGCAGACATGATCGGTGATTCAGTAACCGAGCGCCAGTTTAAAACTGGATTGGCCAATACCTTGGATTTTATTGCCGATTTTTATACAAAATCGAATGCTCAATTGAATTCGATATCAAGTAACGCAAACATTGACATTGGTCGATTGCAAAATACAGTTACGCAAAATGCTTTAACTTTTAACAACATGATAGATGAGTTAAGCCAGTCTGTTCTAGCCGCAGGTGGCGGGGCAAAAGCGTATGCTTTAAAAACAAATTTACCTGCGTCATCTACGGCCAATACTTTAGCTTATGTATCAAATGACACTTCGGCCAATAATGGAATGTATTCGTTCAATGGCACGTCGTGGGTGCCATTTGCTGACAAGTGGGCGAGTGAAAATAGAGTACAAGAGATTATCGGAGGCAAGGTCCCATTAATCTTCCCATCTCAAAATCCCGGTGGGGCTGGTCGTAATTGGTTTGATGCGACAGTCCCCGCAGTCACTAATTTTATTGACAATGTATTCCATGTCCAAAATAAATCGAAGGGTCAGCTTGGCGATGGATCATGGATTTATGGAAATGCGGCGATTGCATTTCTCGATGCGAATGGAAGCGAGATGGGTGCCGTGGGTTATAGCCGCAACAACCTGATCCAGCCCAACGGCTATTATGCGGACACGATGTACATCGAGTGCGGAAATTTTCAGGGCAAACCCGGCAACCCTAGCGACTTCCGTTTAATCTGCACACTTAGTGCGAGTGATCCAACATTCCCTGGCACAAGCTTCAACATATTTCATCATCAGTCAATGCTCGGCGCTACAACTATCCGATCGCGCGGTGGTGAAGACATCGTTCTGGATCCAACAGTATCTACGGGGCGAGTTAAAACCTTGGGCACTCTGACAGTTGGTGATGTCGGCGATGTTAGAAAGTTCGAAGTCGGCATGCTGACAACCAAAGCGCGGTTTCGGGAGAAAGACGCTGCAAATCAATTTGCACTATCCACGAATTACTCAAATCATGAGTCTGGTTTAGCGCTTGTTCCCGATGATGTATCAAAGTCGGTATGGGTGCAAAGCATGGGTGGTGGCATGGATATCTGGCAATTGCAGCGTGCAGATGTTGGATCTACAACACTAATTGAATCCGTGCGCGTAGATGCGGCAGGTCGCTTATTGATTGGCCAAACGACAACTGGTCCAGCTTTTGATGGCAATCTCTCTGTTAGTTCTGGCACAAAAACACCGATTACGGCCAGATCAACCAGTGTACTTCCGTCTGCTATTTTCTCTAACACGGGGACTGGAGATACAAATCTAGTTTTCTTTGGTTCTGGAGCGACCTACAGCGCGCCAAAAGGCATTATTTCATATAACTCAGCAGCGAATGTCGTGGCATATGGTACTACCTCAGACTATCGAGCTAAAACAGTTCATGGCCCAATTGAGAATGCAGTTGATCTATTGATGTCATTAAATCCGTATACAGGTCGCATGAACGGCGCATCAATCGACATGCAGTTTTTTGTTGCTCATGAGTTGCAAGAGGTGATCCCTGCGGCAGTGACCGGCATTAAAGATGCTGCGGATGATGATGGTGCACCGATCTATCAGCAAGTCGACAATAGCTTTGTAATACCAATTTTGACAGCAGGGTTCCAAACCCTCGTTAATCGTGTTGCTGCACTTGAAGCGGCTCGCGCCTAACCCCCCACTTGCAAAACTAAAGCCGCTCATTCCGAGCGGTTTTTTAATTTCTGGAGTAAGACAAATGGCAGCACGCCAAACCGCGAATTCATTAACTGAAGCTGAATCACTTTACCAAGGAGCATCAACAGCCGACCCAGCCATCCAATTGACAGAGTTAGAAGTTGCGCAACAAGAAAATACAGAGCTGAAAAGCAAGAATCAAAAATTACATCTGGATTTGCTTGCGGTAAATATCTCGCTTCGTGAGAAAGAAGGTCATATCGCCAATCTTGAGTCTCAATTGCTTCGCAATGAGTACAACAAGATTCGGGCCAATACTAGTCATCGTGAAGTCTAATTATCCAATGGAGTGACTTATGCAAGATTGGGAAAAGAGCGGTCTATTACTGGCCATCATTGGCGCCTTTATAGGCCTAGGAAAAGTCTTACAGAGCAGCGAGGTTTTGACGCTGCGCTTGCTTATTGGCCGTACTTTGCTCGGCTCTGGATCATCACTTGTAGCTGGGGCCATCGTCATGCAAATACCTGATATTTCACCGCTGGCACTGGTCGGCATCGGTAGTGCGCTGGGTATTGCTGGGGCGAGTGTTATTGAGGCGTGGGTTCGGAAAAAGAGCGGGGTGGATTCAAATGCAAATTAGTAAAAACGGAATAAATTTCATCAAGGTGCATGAAGGCTGCAAACTTTCGGCTTACAAGGACGGTGGTGGGGTTTGGACGATTGGCTATGGCCATACTGGCGCAGATGTAACCAAGGGCTTATTCATCACGCCTGAACGCGCTTTGGAGTTATTGGCAGTTGATCTAGCCAAGTTCGCCAGTGGTGTATCTCGATTAGTCCGCGTTCCAGTTAATCAAAACCAGTTCGATGCGCTGGTGAGCTTCGCCTACAATGTTGGAGTAAGTGCGCTAGAAAACTCAACACTGCTAAAGATGATTAACAATGGCAATCTGATCGCCGCTTCTCAGCAGTTCAAGCGCTGGAACAAGGACAATGGGATTGTGGTGAAAGGTCTGACCAATCGGCGTGCGGCTGAAGCGAAGCTGTTTAATACTGCTGCCTAATCCAACCAATTCAAATCCAAATTCTGCGGCTCTTCCCTCGGAATCCGCTTCGTTTTCCTGTCCAGTTTTTTCACCAAGAAAAACCCCTGAGCCTGCATGACAGCCCAATCTAGCCATGGGTCATCCCTTGACGCTAGAAATACAGCACAATGATCTTGATGATCCTTAGTCAGAGGGTAGGCGGCTTTAAACTCTTCTTCATATATCTGGATCTGCTTATTGATGTGCAGTTCTTCGAGTCTTTTGTTGATAACAGCTCTGGTTAAGTTGACTACAGCTTTCATGACAATATCTCACTACAATAACGTTAGATAAATCTTACGGAATCGTAATGTGATTTTAAAGTGAATTAAACTCAGTAGAATTTAGCTTTATTGAATTAATCTAATCTTGCAGCAATCTCAGTGGCGGTGGCGTTGTAGTAGATCATAAGGCTGCGCGGGTCTTTGTGACCAATCATACGTGCAAGATCAAGCATCTGTAGTTTTTGAGCCAGTCTGGTGCAAGCCTCATGGCGTGTGTCGTGGAAGTGCAAGTTTTCTATCTTGCAACGATCTCGTGCACGTCTAAATAATGTATCAAAGGTACGCTCTGGAACAGTAAACACATAGGTCTTATCAATTCCTTGCATTTCCTCTAAGAGAGACACAGCTTTCTTTGACAGTGGAACATCTCTTTTAGTTCCATTCTTTGTCTCTATTAACCGAACATAGCGGCCTTCAAGATTCACGCGATCCCAAGTCAGGCCGCGAATCTCACCAGCGCGCATTGCAGACTCTAAGGCAAATAGGAAAGCTACGGCGATTTGCTGCATGAATGTAGTTGGCGTAGAACCTTCTACCCTACCAAATGCCATACAAAGTGCATATATCTCATCTTGATTAATGCGTCGGTCTCTATGCGCTGGCTGGGGAGGCATACGAAGGTCAGTGAACGGGTTTATATCAATCCATTTCCACTCAAGGCGAGCAACGGCAAACAGGGCAGATAGTAGGGAGGCTTCACGGCGAACACTGCCTGCAGAAACAGATTTAAAGCGGTCATCGCGCCAACGTCCAAGATCATCCGAAGTAATGTCTGCAATCTTCATCTTTGTGAGTTTTGGATATTCACGGATGATTAGACCAATACGGTCATTCTCCCATTTAAAGCCTTTCTTCTTTGGGCTGACATCGGAGCGGTATCGTTCAAGTGCTTCAAGCAAAGTATGCTCAGGGAGTTTACCTTGCGACTGTTCTCGGAGTTCCGTCTCTCGTTTTGCGGCCCAAGCTTTTGCTTGCGCTTTGGTATCAAATGTCGCACTATCTCTAACAGTAGCAACACAAACTTCAACACGCCAGCCTGAGCTGCGCTGTCTAAAAGTTGCCATGGCGTAAATCTGGCGTAAAGGGGAAAGTGGCAATATACCAATAAGAGAACAAAACAGAAAACTAAATAATTTACAGATTCAATTAGCAGTAGGAAAAAGAACAAAAGAGAAAGTAAAGGAAACAAAGGGAAAATACCCATTAAGTCCGACCCTCGGCACCAAGATTCGAAGTAAACTAGCGTTAAGTTGTGTTTTAAGCAAAATAGCGTAAGTCGATAAAAAAGCCCTGATTCAGGGCTTTTTTGCATTTGGAGTTTCATCGATATCGCTGCGTTTAAAGAGTCGTCCATATTTAATGGAGGTTATCGATTGACTTCAATGGATAACCTTATCGCAATGTTGGCTAGCTGCGGTCGGCATTCCAGCCGCATGTACCAAACGCAGCCCATCCAATTTGTGAAATTTGTGCATCATTAATGTTATATCTCATGAATTCTTGATATTGACCACAAAGAAGACCGTAATTCCCATGGAATTTAACTTGGCGATACGTATTACAATCATCCGCCTGAAGAGCTAGTGCTGATGACTGATTTTGTTCTGCAGAATTTTTAGGCATGGGCGGGATATCTTTAGCGGTTTCAATTTTATCGTGTGCCATGCCACGATAGGTAGAATCAGTACTGCATGTATTCATTTTTTTTTATTCCTGTACTGGTTAAAAATAAATGATATTGCAAATACCAAATCTAAATCGACGTTTTTGTATTGTTATTAGGCGTTTATAACTTCTTTTACCCGACGTTATAAACGATATCTTTGAGATATGATTTCTTTTATAAGTCACTACACACACACTAAAAAAACCCCACCTAATACGAGCGTGGGCAAAGAGTCTCACCCTCGATGGAGAGGGTAAGAAAGTTCAATTAAACAAGGGGGAAATGAGATATTCACTTTAATTAACCAAATGGTCTATAAAATATAAAACAAAACCATTGTATTAGTTATCTTTGTAACTCAGCTTTTACTGTCCAGCAACTTCTCAACGTCTTCAACACGGGTACCATAAGAGTTGAGAGTGCCTTGATCGCACTCATCCCCTCTGATTGCCAGAGTGTTCGGAGGGTTGGCGGGAAATAATTGCTCGCCAAACTGCGCTACCAAGCGCAAGCGCACATTTTCGAGTCGCTTATTGGTGGCATTAAACTGGGAAAAATTCAAAAGTGAACATTTTCTTTGTTTTGCCAGTGCCTTGTAATAGTTGGCAACGCCCATTAAATAAACTGCTTTAGAAGCAGCTTGGCTTGGTGCAGCAGGCACGGGTACCGATGGTGTAGAGATTTTTTCTGCGTGTGCCAAAGTGGCGAAGGACAAGATCGCGATGACAAGTAGCTTTTTCATTCCTTGAAAGCCTCGTTGTTAGAAGAGGGATGAGAATGCCAGAAAGTGACAGTAAAGCAAATAGATATAAATTTTTTTTATTGACTGATCGGTTCTTTATTTCATATGCCCTGCACAAAAAGTTCTGCGGATAGAGAAAAAATCAGGAACAATCCGATAAACAACAACAGCAAAACTACGAAAATAACCCAACTACTTTTCAAAGCAAAACTCAATCATCTACAATGTGTGAACAGGTTATCATTATTTTACCATTTGGATAAAATAATTCTGATAAACGGTTAGGTATCCTGTCCATGTATGTGAGTTGGTTATAGGTCAGAAACATCAACAGCGTTGATCATATTCATCATTGCTGTGAATTAGACAGTTGATAGAATAAACCTGATATCCATGCATGATCAGTAGGTCTTAGGCACCATGTCCAATCTCACTACTCGCCTCAAAGCGAAAGCACAACTTGCTGCCGTAAAAGTGATTACCCTTGTTGTTCCTTCTCCGCGCCCACTCGTGCTGGTAGGGCCCAACTCCTCACTAAAACTATGCATGACGATCTCGCAATTGGGGGTGAAGCGGGTACTTTTGGTTACGGATGCTGTTTTATTCGGACTGGGGGTGATTCATCCCATTGATGCAGAACTGCAAAAAAATGGAATACATACCACCATATTCTCTGGCGTGACTCCAGATCCGACCTTCAGCGTCGTCGAGGCAGGATTGGCATTACTCCATCAAGCGCAATGCGATAGCGTCCTTGCAATTGGCGGGGGATCTGCGATTGATGCTGCAAAGGTTATTGCCCTATCGGCATCCAATCAAAAAACACCCCAGCAATTGGTTGGCATCTTGAAAGGCCGCAAGCCATCGCTGCCTTTATTTGTGATCCCCACGACCGCGGGAACTGGATCGGAAGTGACCATCGGTGCGGTGCTTTCTGATGACCAAACCCATCAAAAAGGCTTGGTATTGGATCCTAAAGTCGTGCCCCTTGCGGCAGCTTTAGACCCGCTCATCATGCAAGGCATGCCGAAGACGGTGACCGCAGATACGGGGCTGGATGCTTTAACCCATGCACTCGAAGCATGGATGAGCGAATTTGCATCCACGGAAACGGATTTTTATGCAGGTGCTGCTGTGCGGTTGGTTTTTGAAAACTTGCCTCTGGCTTGGTCCGATGGCAGCAATCTAGCGGCACGTGA
Organism: uncultured Moraxellaceae bacterium; assembly: GCA_964373105.1. Taxonomy (GTDB): domain Bacteria; phylum Pseudomonadota; class Gammaproteobacteria; order Pseudomonadales; family Moraxellaceae; genus Aquirhabdus. The sequence continues at coordinate 45,324 of CAYJTU010000002.1, forward strand.
AGCGATGGCGCTGGCTTCGCACTATGCTGGGCTTGCATTGAATCAGGCTGGACTTGGTTACATTCATGCGATCGCGCATCAGCTTGGGGCGTACTATGGTGTGCCTCATGGTCGAGCGAATGCCATCGTCATGCCACATGTCTTGGCATTTAATCGTAAAGCCTCTGAAAAGCGTTTAGCGCTGCTTGCGGAGCAAGTCGGATTGGTTGAGGGTCATTTCAAACCTGCACAAGCAACAGAGATTTTTATTCAACGCGTGGAGAGTCTTTTGGTCGAACTACAAATCGATACACGGATTCCGCGAATTGATCGCAAGGATTTTCCTGAAATCATCAAAGGGGCGTTTGCCGAGGCGCATGGCATCTATGCGGTACCCAAATATATGAGCCCTCAGGATGCGGAGAAAATCCTGCATGCGTTGAAGTCATAAACGTGAGGCTTTGGAGTAGCCTCTTAGCAAAAGTATCTTAGAAGAGCTCCCAGTTCGATGAGGGGGGCTTAGGCTTTGCTGGGATTGGATAAGGCGCGGCGTAAAACTGCTCGGCTGACATCTCGAAGATCAACTCCTGAGCCCTACGATGATTGGCATTAACCCAGTCTTTGCGTAAATGGGGTGGGACGATGATCAAGGAGCGTTTTTCATCTTGCGGCTTATGAAATCTTTTCATGAGCGGATGCTGGTCAGCATTGATGGTGAGCATCGAAAAGGAGTGGACACGGCCTCGATAATCAGACCAATGATCCCAGATGGCAGCAACCGTAAAGGGTTCAAGGTCTTGCCGCTGGATCTGATGACGAACCGCTTTGCCCGATTCATAGGACGGCTCGAAAAACGATTGCATCGGAACCAATGCAAATTGGTTATTGCGCCATGCCGAGCGATAACTCGGCTTGGTCGCTACGGTTTCCATGCGAGCATTATAGGTATTTTTGGAAAACTTCAGGTCATCGGCCCACTCAGGCACGAGACCGAACATGGATTGACGCCATGCAAAGTCAGCACCAGAGTTTGAGCCGGACACAAGGATCGGGCAGAGGTCACTCGGAAATGCTTCGCTGACGGAGTCAAACGCAGTGAGCGGTGGATCAAACAATGACAGTTGCTGAGAATTCGGGGGGCGGTAATTTGCACACATCGCTTAGGTAGACTGTCTTCGGAGTGGATTAAAAAAGACTTTAACGCGTCATCTGTGAAAATACAAATGGGACGTTAAACAAATTTGACAATGAGCATTGTCATATGTAGTATCAAGCTGACTCAGGTCAAAACCTATCGCAAAATTCTAAATGAGACTCAGATGAAAACGTTTAATAATAAAGTCGCGGCAATTACAGGGGCAGGCTCAGGCATGGGGCAACAATTGGCGGTATTGCTGGCTAAGGCGGGGTGTCATGTTGCGATCAGTGATATCAATAAAACGGGTTTAGAGCAGACAGTAGAATTGCTCAAGCCTTATCAGGTCAAAGTCAGCGTTGATGTGGTGAACACCGCCAAGCAAGACGAAGTTTATGCTTGGGCAGATAAAGTTAAAAAAGAGCATGGCAAAGTGAACCTGATTTTTAATAATGCAGGAATCGCCATGTCTAATACGGTTGAAGGTCATAGCATTGATGACTATGAGCGGATGATGGCGGTGAATTTTTGGGGTGTCATTTATGGGACCAAAGCATTCTTGCCGTATCTCAAAGAGAGTGGTGATGGACATATCATCAATACCTCCAGCATCTTCGGTTTAACCGCCCAACCGACCCAGAGTGCCTATAATGCCAGTAAGTTTGCCGTACGCGGTTTTACTGAATCATTACGCCAAGAGTTAGACATGAGCAAGTCGGGTGTGAGCGCGACCTGTGTCCACCCAGGTGGCATCAAAACGAATATC
>CAYJTU010000002.1:47213-59656 GCA_964373105.1 uncultured Moraxellaceae bacterium
ATCGCCCATACCGCTGAGATGAGTGAGAACGTTGCGTCTCTTGGGATCAATACCCAAAAATCAAAAGCGATGGCCGATAAAGTCATGCGTATTCCAGCCGTTAAGGCCGCACAAATTATTTTGGATGGCGTGAAAGCCAATAAACGTCGTGTCTTGATTGGACTAGAAGCCTATGCGGTTGATGGTTTACAACGCCTATTCCCGACAGCCTATCAGCGCTTATTCACCTTTGGCAGCAAGTTTTCTTAAAGGTTCATTTTTAAACAGCCACTCAAGGCAAGTCTCTCATTCAAAACCCACGACCTGAAAAGGCCGTGGGTTTTTATTTATTCTTGCATAAGCTTTGCGATATATCAGCAGAGCGCAGTTCATGTGCTCCCATGACTTTCAAGCTCAGAGTTGTTAGTCTTAGCATCCGCAATTTCACCGATATATCGCATGTCTACTCTGCCTCATGATGCTTTTGCTGCCTTACGCCATCGCGATTTTTCGTTGGTGACGATCAATCAATTTTGCATGGCCGTGGCAGTCTTGATCCAAGAGATTGTGGTGGCGTATTCACTGTACAAGCTCACGCATGATCCTTTGACTCTTGGTATGATTGGATTGGCAGAAGCCATTCCCTTCATCCTGTTGTCCGTGTGGGGTGGCTATGTGGCGGATAAGTTTAATCGTCAGCGCGTAATGCAAGTCTGTTTAGTGCTGACGTTACCGCTGCCACTGATTTTTAGTCGTTTATTCACCGCACACGAAGATGGATTGCTCAGCCAAGCACAATTGGTGTGGTCATCTTACGGTGTCATTTTTATCTTAGGCATGGTACAGGGCTTTTATAGCCCGGCTTCGCGCTCACTCAAGCCTTTTTTGGTCCCGCGGGAGATTTATACCAATGCCGCGACGTGGACGACCGTAGCGTGGAATGCAGGCGTGGTGTTAGGCCCGGTCAGCGCAGGTTTCTTATTTGCCGCATATGGACTGCATGACACGCTCTATCTGGTTTTTAGTTTACTGCTGGTGTGTTCTGCACTCTTGGTTGTACTAAAGAAAAGAAGCTTTCCGACCGTTCATCACGACAGTATTCTGCTCAATCTCAAAGAAGGTTTTGATTTTGTGTTTAAAACCAAAATCATCTTTTGGTCGATCTCGTTAGATTTGGTATCGGTATTATTTGGTGGTGCGGTCGCGCTTTTGCCGATTTTTGCTGATGACATCTTGAAAGTTGGTGCCGAGGGGCTTGGGCTGCTTCGTGCCGCACCGTCTGTGGGCGCATTGCTGATGATGGTGGTATTGGCAAAGTATCCACCGACGCATCATGCTTGGCGCAATATGTTGCTTGCCGTGGCGGGTTTCGGGGTATTTACCTTAGTGTTTGCACTATCCAAGGTGATGTGGCTGTCACTGGTCGCTCTGGCCTTAATCGGTGCTTTCGACAGTATCAGCGTCGTGATTCGTCAGACGATTCTACAGGTTTTTCCACCAGAGCATCTGCGCGGTCGTGTGGCGGCGGTCAATGGCATGTTTGTCTCCTCCAGCAATGAACTCGGTGCCTTTGAATCAGGAGTCATGGCACGTTTGCTGGGGACGGTTCCTTCAGTGATTTTTGGTGGCTCGCTGACGATGTTTATTTTGGCACTGACATGGTGGCGCACACGTGATTTATTGGCCGTCGACGTGACAACGGCCAAGGCACAAACGCTTAAACCCGAAGATTGATTTTTGGAGTAGTCATCTTTATCACCATCGATCAACATAGTGCATGTCTGCGTTGATCAAGAAAGTTATTTGACGTCGGCCTTTTCAGTGTTCATCTTTCGTACCTGTCCTTCGATAACGCTTGCGTCTTCTTGCTTTCGATCATCGTCGTCATCGTTGATTTCATCAAGTAAACGTTCAGCATTTCGTCCGAATAGGGCGCGTAAATTCAAGTTGGCTTGGAGGACAAATAAGTTCTCACGCAATTCGGCACGGTTGATCTCGATCCGGCGCAGCACACGCATGACCTTCTGATTGTCTGCGAGGTATTTACCTAAATCCAAATACAGCAGTCCGTTGTGGATGGTGATAATGCCAAGTCGGCTCAGAATGTCGCCCAGTGGATCAGTGCCTTTAAACTTGTAGTATAAAACTACCAATTGAAAGGCGAGCTTCTTGATCACTTTATCAAAGTCGACACGCACCACATGCGTTTCGCTTTTCTGTTCAAAAACCAACTGCTGGATATCTCGATTTAACTGCAGTTGGGCCAGATAGAGGTCAACATAAAGCTGCGCACTCACGCCCTTGACGTTTATCGTGGCGAAGAGGCGCAGCCAACCATCGAAGATCTCGGCATGGAGGTCATGAATCTGATCAACATTATTGGTGACATAGCGTTCAATGGTGTCATTAAGTAGTTTCTGAGGCAGCGGTAATTCGCGTTCTTCCTCAAGAATGTCTTCAGCTTTCTGATAGAGGTCTTTGACACCGTCGACCAGTTTTTGCAGAAAATTTAGCATAGTACGCTCTTCATCAATCTTGTCACTTTACGTGATTACGGAACATATCTAAATTTAGCACAACCAAGTGTCTGAAAAATGTGAAATTGAACTCACTTTAGATGATTTTACACTTTGAGATGCATTTGTTTGTGTAGATTCAACCAGAAATCGCCTATATTAGGGCCAAATTAATTCACTCTGATTAAACAGATACTCTATAGAAGGGCAGATCATGGTTGAGCTGCAGTTAAAGCGTTTTTACACATCGAAGCCAATCCAAGTGGTTGCGCATCGGTTGTCTGAACTGTCATCTCAATTGATTGAAGTGGGTCGTTCTGATCGGGTGCTCACCGTATCTGTACTTTCCGCAGTTGCGGTGCATGTTTTTTTTATCTTTGCCATTACCTTCTCATCGGGCAGTAATGATAAGACGACTATGCAAGATATTGCTCTGGCGGTGAGTGAGTCTAAAACTGTGAATCCAGATGCCGATTATCTTGCACAATCCAACCAGCAAGGCGCAGGTGTGCTACGTTCTGCGCATCGCCTCACCAGCCCTGCACAGGTTCAAAATCAAAATCAATCGATTCAAGCCCAAACGGTCACCATTCAAATCATTAAAGAACAGCAAGAAGAGCAAACGCCAAGTGCCGAAGGAGAACGCACGGTAACAACAGCAGCAAGTTGGAAGGCGGAGAGTCAATCTGAAAAGAATCGCCGTTTGCGCAAAGCTCAAAAGCAAAAGGAATCATCGTCATCGACCGCATCCATGATTGCGACGCTAGAGGCGCAGTACGCCACGCAAAAACAAGAATATAGCAAAATCAGTTCCATCCATACGGTCGATAGTGTTTCTACGCGCGAAGACCCCAGCGCGGTCTACATGAACCAGTTCCGTCGCAAGGTTGAGAAAATTGGTAATCATAATTACCCTGCCGAAGCCCGCAGTCGTCATCTCAAAGGTGATGTTCGTTTGATGGTCATTTTAGAGCGGGATGGTTCAATTCGTGCGATACGCTTAATGCAGACCTCAGGTTCACACCTTTTAGATGAGGCCGCCAAAGCTTCAGTACGTCAGGGTGCCCCGTATGGTCGTTTTGATGAGGCGATGAAAGGCTATAGCCAGCTGCATATCATCCGGACATGGCGCTTTTCAGATGAAAATGAAATGGATGTTGGGATGTAGACCCCCACTTGGTTTGAGTTTCCATGCGGTCGTTGATCACAGTTAACGATCCGCGTAAGGATCAGAAAAGTGCAAATGATGCATGATTTTAATTTCAAGAGCTTCCATTTCGGCAGCCTCGACTTCACCTGTCTCATGGTCGTAACCCAGTAGATGCAGGATGCCATGGATCACAAGATGAGCAAAGTGTTCCTTCGGCGTCTTGCCCTGTTCATCTGCTTCACTGAGTACCACAGGTAAGCAAATTACCAAATCTCCCAAAGGCTTATTCGGAAGTATTGATAAGATTTCTTCAGGTAAGTCGGAAGGGAATGACAGCACGTTGGTCGGCTTGTCTTTTTCACGATAGGCAAAGTTTAATTGCTGGCTTTCGGCTGCATCAACGATGCGAATTGCCACCTCACATGTGCGCTTTTTTTTGATCCCAACAATCGATAAGGTTTCCCAGATCCAGATTTGCAAATCGCGTTTGCGAATCGACAGAGCCGGCGACTCAGAGACCTGCTGAAGTAAGATATTCAGTTTCTTTTTACGACGTTTTGCTGCTCCACTGTCCGTGGAGATGTCTTTACGTTTTGCTTTCATCAAAATCGCGCTCGAGTACTAAAGGGGTGCCGTCATGCATTATGACACATCACGGCACCATCCTTTCATACCACGGGCTCTTCGATGAGCTCTTGATACTGTGCATCGCTGGCTTTGTCGTTGGCATCTACCGCTGCTTTTTGCAGTGCTAAACGTTCACGTCGTGCAGAGATCTTTTCGCCCATTTCATTTAAATCGTGATCTTCATAAGCCTCGACGATTTTCTGTACGAGGTAGTGACGCACGACATCTCTAGAGTGGAATCGGGTGATGTGGATCTCTTCGATGTTTTCAATGACTTTGAGTGTATGTGCCAACCCAGACATTTGTCCACGCGGCAAATCAACTTGAGTAATGTCACCTGTGATGACTGCACGCGAGCCAAAACCGATACGCGTCAGGAACATTTTCATCTGCTCTGGCGTGGTGTTTTGCGCTTCGTCCAAGATCACAAACGAATGGCTAAGCGTACGACCGCGCATATAGGCGAGCGGCGCCACTTCGATGACTTGTCGTTCAATCAGCTTGGCGACTTTTTCTGAACCCAGCATATCGTAAAGTGCATCATAGAGTGGGCGCAGGTACGGATCGATTTTTTGCGAGAGATCGCCTGGCAGAAAACCCAACTTCTCACCCGCTTCAACCGCAGGGCGCACCAAGAGAATGCGTTGAATCTCATTACGCTCCAACATATCCACGGCACAAGCAACCGCAAGATAGGTTTTCCCTGTTCCTGCTGGGCCAATTCCGAAAGAAATATCACTTTCTAAGATGCGTTGTACATAGCGTCGTTGGTTTGCTCCGCGCGGCAGAATTTTGCCTTTGCGAGTATTAAGGAAAACCTCTTCACTTTCTTCGTCATCATCTTCATCGACGTGAGAGGTGCGATCGGTCTGACTGCCTTGAATGAGCAGATGTAGATGCTCTGGGGTCAGGTTACGGGTTTCTTCGGTTTCTTGATACAGCCGTTCGAGTAAGCTTTCCGCTCGTTCCACCGCGTCTAATTCGCCTTCAACGACGAACAAACTACCACGATGGGATATTTTGACGTTTATACGTTGTTCGATGAGTTTAAGGTGGGCATTGTACCCACCGACCATGGCTTTGAGACGCTCTAGCGTAATGCCAGAGAATTCGACGGTACGACTGATGGATGCGACCAAGGCATTTCCTTTTACTAAAAGAGTGATGAGGAATATCACAATCATTGCATCAGGTGACATCTTTTATGATGCAACATTCATGCATGTTATAGCATGGTCAGAGCGTCTTTTTGGTGGTATTCGCGATAATATTATGCAGAAAATTAGCAACGGTTGGATTGACAAGGAAATATTTTTGGCGAACTGATCATTCATTATCCATTGCTAGACGGCATTCGTTATTTACTTTATCGTGCTCCGATCATGAGGTCGTGTTTTAAGTTAAATATTTTAAGAGCAGGGAGTCACGCAATGGCTAAAACAATTTTTATGATACATGGCATGTGGGCTGGGGCGCATGTCTGGGATCATTACAAACCCTTCTTTGAAGCCCAAGGCTATCACGTGATTACGCCAACGCTACGCTTTCATGAAGAGCAATATCGTGCCGTAGCGCCTGAAGCCCTAGGAACCGTGAGCTTGCTTGATTATGTGGCAGATCTCGAAACTCAAATTCGAGGATTAGATGAAAAGCCGATTTTGATGGGGCATTCGATGGGTGGGTTACTTGCACAGATTCTTGCCAGTCGCGGATTAGGTGAGTCCTTGGTACTCCTCACCAGCGCACCACCTGCAGGAATCTTGGCTCTGCGTCCATCCTCAACCCGGACCTTCTTGTCAGTCCTAACCCAATGGGGTTTTTGGCGTAAACCGATGCGCATTACTTTTGAAGAGGCACAGTACGGGATTTTGTCTCTTCTATCCCCTGAAGAACAACGAGCAACTTACGACAAGTACTCTTTTGAGTCGGGTCAGGCTGCCTTTGAGATAGCCTTTTGGATAGCGGATCGTCGTAAAGCATCTACGGTGGTGACCCGTGATGTGACTTGTCCAGTTCTGGTGGTTGCAGGTGGGCTTGATCGAATCGTACCTGAGACGGTCGTACGGCAGATCGCTAAGAAATATAACGCGACTTATAAAGTCTTTGAAGAACATACCCATTCGGTTTTGCATGAGAAGGGCTGGCAGGATGTGGCAGGATATGCGGCGGAGTGGTTGAGGGCGCATTAGTACTATTTCTGTTGTTCTAAATATGCTTAATGTCATGTGTTTTATCTTTTAAAGGGGCTAAAACTGCAACGACGCGTTGCAGTTGCCCTATCCATGTTTATGACCATTAGCGAGTATCATGCTTCATAAGCAGTGAATCTATCACTATAGGCAGATTCATTTTTAGGAGATGATGATGACTAATATCGTTCAAAAAATAACATCAATCGCGCAAATTACTGATGCGTTCAAAACTATCGAAGGTGATGGTTTTGATGTACTACGTGCAATTCCATCGCAGACATCCGAGTCAGTGGGTCCGGTGATCTTTTTGGATCATTTTGGACCTATCGAATTCAAGGCTGGCGAAGCAAAAGGTGCATCAGCACACCCTCATGCTGGGATTGAAACACTGACTCTTCTGCTGGAAGGCAGCTCTGTCCATAAGGACAGCATGGGCAATACGAGCAGTATGCGCCCTGGTGAAGTCCAATGGATGCGCGCGGGTGCCGGAGTCATTCATGATGAAAGTCCTGACCCAGAGCTTCTAAAAACGGGTGGGCGGAATCATGGCGTACAACTTTGGTTCAATATGCCTAAAGGCAAAAAACATGATGCGCCTGAGTATCAACACTACCGTGCGGATGTCATTCCTGTCTTCATCAGTGAGGATGGAAAGAGTAAGACTCGTGTGGTTGCTGGACAAGTTGCCGGCTTGATAGGACCCGTACGATCAAATGGCCATCCTGTGGTTGCTCATACGAGTTTTCTGGGAGAAGGGCAATTCACGATCCCGACTCCTCAAGCCACTGAACTCGCACTATATGTGATGACGGGTAGGGTGCAGATCGGAGACTCAGGGCAATTCGTTGAGGCTGGGCAGATTGCGACACTTACAGGTGGAGAAGTACTCCATGTCATAAATCCTGAAGGTATTGCAGAGCTTGTGTTGATAGGTGGCGATCCTCTGGATGCACCGATTGTACGTTATGGTCCATTTGTGATGAATACCCGCACGGAACTTGAGCAGGCATTCCGAGACTATCATGCTGGACGGATGGGCACTATCTAAAGCTTTTACTGTTATATCTTAAACGAGGTGTATAGTTTCCTATGCACCTCGTTTAATTAATCACTTTTTGCAATCATCTTTCTAACTTTTTATATTCAGGGGGAACCGCCCTCATCCTGAATTATCCAAGCACTGCGACTAATTCCGCTTGTACCAAATTCATACTCCGGATATTCGTCACTTTCACTTCAGCAAATTGCCCAATCAGTGATGCATCACCAACGAACTGCACCAGACGGGTATTGTCTGCACTGGCGATCAAAGCACCCTCTTCACGATCAGAAGCCTTCTCAACCAGCACCTTTAGAGTCTGACCGAGCATAGCGTCGGTCTTGGCAACTGTTGAGGCTTTAATCACCGTTTTTACCCGTGCAAGACGTTCTTTCTTCACATCTTCCGGTGTGTGATCCGGGAGTTCCGCAGCCGGTGTACCCGGACGCTTGGAGTAAATAAAGCTATAGGAGTGATCAAAGTCCAAGTCACGGATGAACTGTAGGGTATCTTCAAATTCTGCATCGCCTTCATTCGGGAAGCCAATGATAAAGTCACTGGAGAGATGAATATCTGGACGCACCGCACGCAGTTTTTTTATTTTCTCGATATAGACATCGATCGTGTGGTTACGCTTCATTGCCGCAAGCACAGGGTTTGAGCCACTTTGTACAGGTAGGTGCAGATGGGAAACCAGTTGCGGTAATTCACCGTAGACATTGATCAGTTCATCCGAGAACTCCAGCGGGTGACTGGTGGTGTAGCGGATACGACCTATACCTTCGATCTTTGCGACTAAGCGCAGTAAGTCTGCAAAGTTACAGACACCGCCATCATGCATATCACCGCGATAGCCGTTCACATTCTGACCCAGTAGGGTCACTTCACGTACGCCTTGTGCGGTGAGGCTAACGATCTCAGCGATCACATCATCCAGTGGACGCGAGACTTCTTCTCCGCGCGTATACGGCACCACACAGAATGAACAGTACTTTGAGCAGCCTTCCATGATCGATACAAAGGCTTTAAAGCCTTCAACTTTCGGTTCAGGCAAGAAATCGAATTTCTCAATCTCAGGGAACGAGATATCAACCAATGAGATCTTTTGATTGGTCGTTCGATCCGCTTTATTGGCGTGATGCTGATTGAGCATTTGTGGCAAACGGTGCAGAGTCTGAGGCCCAAAAACCATATCGACATACGGTGCTCGTTTCTGGATGCCATCACCTTCTTGGGATGCCACACAACCGCCAACCCCAATAATCAGTTCTGGATTTTGTTCTTTCAGCTTGCGCCAGCGGCCTAATTCACTAAACACTTTCTCTTGCGCTTTTTCACGAATCGAGCACGTGTTCATGAGTAAGATATCTGCTTGTGCAGGATCATCCGTGACAACATAACCGTGTGAGTCGCCCAACAGATCTGCCATACGACTACTGTCGTATTCGTTCATCTGGCAGCCTTGCGTTTCGATATACAAACGTTTAATCGGCTTAGAGTCGTCCACAACGAGCTGCGCAGGCGAGGCGAAGTTTGCTGTTTGAGGTGCGGAGGTGGTTGGATCAAACGTCTGTACAGTCATGCGTGTTACCAAAAAATGTTGTGACCAAAGATGCAAGGGTGCAGAAAAATTCGAAATAAAAGCTGAGTTTATTCTCTGAATTAATCTGACTGAAATCGGGAAACGATTATTTTAGCATTTTTTAAGCGGTGGGATAAGAGAGATTGTTTTTTGTGCGGGTATATGATGGTTATTAAAAAATGATCCCCGACCAATTATGGCGTCAAACCTCCACGATCTACATCGTTTCTGCACAATTGGCTGGAAAAATGGCGCAGGGCATACAAATGTTTCGAGATGTAACATGGATCTACCGATAAAGTATTGCCGATGTCGGAGAATCGGCTTAATCTTTAATCATGGAATCTCGCCAACAGAATGATTGTCATTTGTGCGAGTCACATATCTCGTAGGAGTGTCGATGATGAATAAATTAATGATCGCCAGTGTTTTGATGGCAAGTGCAGTCATTGCACAACCTGCTTTGGCGGATTATGACACCGTTGGTTCTGCCGTACTGGGCGGCGTGGCTGGTGCCGTCATTGGTCATGCCGTAGGCGGCCGCAACGGTGCTGCTGTAGGGGCCGCGATCGGTGGTGTGAGTGGTGCAGTGATTTCTGCAAATTCACGCGATGGATATTATGAACGCGAACGGGTCTATGAGCGTCCTGTTTATAGTCAGCCTGCACCTGTGGCTTACTATCCACAACCTGCATACTATCCCGTTCGTGAAGTCGCATACCCTGTCCGCCAAGTGGTCTATTACGGCGATGGATATCGAGACCGTGGCTATTATCGCGGCTATAATCGTGATCATGGTTGGCATCGTGGATGGGATCGTGGCAATAGAGGCTGGGATCGCGGTCGTGGACATGACCGTTACTAAGTCATTGTCTCTGGTTTAGGCCATATATATGGGTAAAACAGCGATTTCTTAATCGCTGTTTTTTGAGTCGATTTGTGATGTGCATCATTGATCGTGCATTGAAAAGTGCTGCTTGGCATTCTTCTCATTTGTCAATTTAAGAAAGATTTTGATTGATTGGCTTTTAAGCTTTATCAAAAATATTAGGTGGGAATCGTTATGAAAAAAATTCTAGTGAGTGTAGTTTTCAGCACCGCTGCATTACTCAGCCAATCGGTATTTGCCGATGATAGCTTACGAAATGTGCTCGCCGGCGGACTTGGCGGTGTAGCAGGTGCAGCCGTTGGTCAAGAGCTGGGTGGAAAAACAGGTGGTGTCATCGGCGCTGGTGTTGGCGGTGGTTTGGGCGGTCATTTGGCTGGTGGCAAGCGCGCAGCCATTGGTGGTGCTCTAGGCGGTGCCGGGGGTGCAGCATTGGGCGGTAGCACCCGCAACGGTCAGTTGATTGGTGCTGGATTGGGCGGCGCAGGTGGTGCACTAATTGGGAACGAATTGAACAAGAGTCACAATGCTAAAGCCAATTCACGTTATGATAATCGTCGCTCATATCGTGGATATAAGAATAAGCATCATCGTAAACATCATCGCTGGGATGACTAATACAGCCCGCTGGTGATCATGAAAAAACCTCAGTATTGAACTGAGGTTTTTTTGTTTTAGAGCATATGTTACTTCGCAAAAAGATGGGTCACCCCAAAGCCAAAACTATAGTTGTTGCGGTCACTATTGATTTTTTGCTGCGCTAAATAAAAATCCAAAACGGTTTTATTACTGAGGCTATAACCCAATGATTCCAAAACTTGAATTGTTGAGGCCATGCCACGTTGCCCTGTTCCAGAGAGTTCAATGCCACCACTCAGTTTTTCGAGAAGAGGATGAGACAATCCTGCTGACCAGCCCCATGCATTCTGCGAAACCCCCTCATCTTGACGGTCCCCATAGTGGGTCATGTTCACATTGACATCGCTGTGAAAACCCGAGAAATCATTACTGACGATAAAGTTCACCGTTTGATTGGCACGGTTAGTGCCGAGGCCATGGGTCGCCATGGGAATCGTGGTACTCAACTCTTCACCAATGTTAAATCCCTCAGCAATCGGCTGCATCAACTTCAACGTGATATCCCCGTCACCCAGTCCTTGAGACCGATCACTGTCGGTTTTGATCTGATTAAGTGGGCTTATACCGAAGGTTAGACCTATGCGTTCGCTAAAGGCATATTTTAAAAGCAGTGGAGAAGTTTTGGTATTGGAGCCACTGGTATTGGCATTAGCAACTCCAAACTCAACCTCTAAGTAATGGGGGACGGGCAGAGTTGCTGGACTGCCCACACTGGGACGATACGGATTGGCTTGTAAGTCACTTTCTGCAATCGCCATGGGTGAGACCACAAGGGTCAGTATGCAGGGGAGAGATCTACTGATGATCTTGATTATGGTCATTGATATGTTCTCGTTGTTACATGTCATGGTGAAAGAAAAACACTTTTTTGTTTAACGATTATCAAAGGTCATGTTTTTTTCATACGCTAAAGTCAGCAATGATAGAGCGGGAAATTTTATCAGATAATAATATCTATACGATTAATAAATAAACAGGAGTCTCTTGGCAAAATGACATTAATGGTGATGAATCATGGTTATACAGCGTATGAGTTTAAATCTTGGACAGGCTCTCTATTTGGGTGATTTTTTAACATCACCACAAGGTCACTACCGCTTAGTGATGCATAGCAGCGGTAATTTAGTGATCTACAATCAAGCCAGCGGGGCAGTGAAATGGAATTCAAACACATCCGGTGACCGAAACTGGGCGATTTTGCAAAGCGATGGTAATTTTGTGATCTATAACAGCATGGGTAATCAAGCGTTGTGGCATTCAAAATCTGCGCAACAGAATACCCCAAACGAGATGTATATGGCATTACAAGACGATGGCAATTTAGTCATTTATAAGCCTGACTCTGCGCCTGTTTGGAGTAGTAGCACGGGGCTTATTTAGCACACCTAAAATCAAAAGCCCTGAATTGGCACGATAAGCATGCTTTCTTATTGCAATAATACGAACGCAAATATTGGGTTAGATGGACTGTTTTAGTCATATGTCTATTCGGAGACTTTGGGGGCTTAACCCTCTTTCTAATAATTCTAGATTATTGACCGAAGTCAGCGTTGATTCTATTTTTGGTAATGCATCAGCATCTTAAAAAACTAATTTTTGATTCAAATCGCCATAATCTTTACGAAGTTTGACGTAGATCAAACTTCGATTTTTCAGTCTCAATACACTCCTCCCTGCGATCTTAAAATTTCTTTTATTTTAAATAGTTTAAAAAACAGATCGCTTGATTAAAGCAAAATTTGTCATCAGAGGTTATCAGATACTGAAGTGGGAAGGGGCTGTCATGAAACGCCAAGACCGTAAATTACTGCATGAAATTTTGATTGTACTCGC
>CAYJTU010000003.1:0-30862 GCA_964373105.1 uncultured Moraxellaceae bacterium
TATTGGTCCATTAAGCTGGCCGTGATGTGCCAATACCAAAACAATAAACATCAGCAAAGTTCCAAAGGATTTGTTGAGTCAAGGAGAATAATAATGACAGCCGCCAATACGACCACACGCCAAGCCACTAGACGGATGTCGTTGTTCGATACCGCATTTGTCAATGTAGAAACGCGCGATACACCGATGCATATTGGGGGCTTGCAAATTTTCTCATTGCCGCCCAATGCGCCGCCAGATTTTGTCAAAAATATTGTTCGTCGTTTCCGCAACACCACGGTGGTCGGTCGTCCTTTTAATATGAAATTAGAAAAGACGCTCTGGGCACGTATCGCGCCATCCATGATCGTGGTCGACGCGGATGACATTGATCTCGCCTATCATGTGCGTCATTCAGCACTACCAGATCCGGGCGGAGAGCGTGAGCTCGGTGAGTTGGTATCGCATCTGCATAGCCAGTTGCTGGATCGTTCAAGACCACTGTGGACTTGCCATGTGATTGAAGGGTTACAAAACAATCGCTTTGCCATTTACTCCAAAATGCACCATGCCCTCGCCGATGGCATCAGTGCGATGCGCTTAAGTGCCAGTGCCCTTGCAACTGAACCCGATGGTGAGTGGTTTCCCGCGTGGGAGCACCGTGATTCGCCGCATAAACGCAAACGGACACATGATTCTGCGCGTACCGCAGCTGCAAAGTTGACGGCACGCGAATGGCCACAGGTGATGAAACAGGCATTCCAGCCCATGTTCAAGCGTGAACCAGGGAGTGAGTCTGTATTACGACCCTTTGAAGCACCGCCCTCGATTCTCAACGGAGAAGTGACGTGTGCGCGTCGGGTTGCAACCCAGCAGCTCGATATGGAGCGGATGAAACGGGTTGCCAAGGCTGCTGGCGGGTCGCTCAATGATGTTTTTCTTGCGATCTGTAGCTCTGCGCTAAGGCGACATTTACTGAGTCAGGACGCATTGCCAGATCGTTCATTGATCGCGGGAGTCCCGGTCAGTCTGCGTGAGGCTGGTGATGACTCCATGAGTAATGCCATCGGTTTTCTCTGGGCAGCTTTGGGCACGGAGCTGGAAGACCCCCAAGCTCGTTTCGCGACCATTCGTGCCTCTATGGAAGTCTCCAAAAAACACCTGAAAAGTTTACCCCAGCAAGCACGTGTTGCTTTTACCTTACTGACCAGTATGCCCGCAGCATTAGTGCTGATGAGCGGACTGGGTGCCAAGGTCAGACCACCGATGAATCTAACCATTTCCAACGTGCCCGGCCCTGAGCATATTTTGTATTTGAATGGTGCAAAGCTTGAGGCGACTTTTCCGATTTCGATCCCTGTGCAAGGACAGGCACTTAATATTACTTGTGTCAGTTATGCAGGGCAACTCAATGTTGGCTTTACGGGGAGTCGTGACAGTTTGCCAGGTTTACAAAAAATGGCAGTCTATGCAGGCGAGGCACTTGATGAGCTTGAAGCTGTATTTGGTGTGACTTCGGAATAAATGCTTGCCCATACGGGTATTTTTATCACTCACTTTGAATTAGACTGGTCTGTATAGGGAGTGGCCTTTGCACTCTTATTTTTCTTCCTAGGTCTGGGGCATCCATGAGTCATCACATCAAAGATTTTAACAATAAATTGGTTCTCATCACCGGTGCGGGTTCGGGGATTGGTCGTGCTACTGCACTGAAGTTCGCTGATCTGGGCGCCAAATTGATTATTTGTGACCGCAACCTTTCCGCCCTTGAAGAGACCAAGCAATTGCTTGAGGCGAAAGACAATCATGCGATCTTAGAAATCGCCGATGTATCGGATTGGAAAGCCATGCAGTGGCTTGCCGATCGCGTGCATGCACAGCATGGCGTGCTGGATGTGCTGATCAACAATGCCGGTGTGGCGACTTCAGGAGATTTCCTCAGTACTCCGATTGAAGATTGGAAGTGGGTGATGGATATCAATCTCATGGGCGTGGTACATGGCTGTAAGGCTTTTGGCGCGAAGATGGCCGAGCGTAAATCGGGTCATATCGTCAATCTTGCCTCTGCAGCAGGATACTATGCCGCACCTGAGATGGCGGCGTATTCCGCTAGTAAGCATGCCGTGATGGGGCTGAGTGAGTCCTTACGCATTGAACTTGCTGAGTTCAATATTGGCGTCAGTGCCATCTGTCCCGGTGTGATTAATACCAATATCGTCAAAACCATGCGTGCGCATGGTGCCGCCGAGCAATCGCAAGACAAGCTTGTCGATATCTATCGCAAACGCAACTATGGCCCTGAACTGGTCGCAGAGGCGATCGTGGCTGCAATCACCCATAATCGCGGTGTGGTGCCCGTCAGTCCTGAAGCGTGGGCATTGTACGCAAGCAAGCGCTTTACTCCCGTTTTACTCGATGCCGTGCAGCGCAGTAAGTCTTTTCGCAAGCTCAAGGATTATGCGCAGAAGCATTGATTCTTGACGGTTCGGTTGTGTCCCCAAAAGATCCATTCAATGAACCTCATGAATGGGTCTTTTTCATGGATGATTGAAGACATGGGTGCCTTGTTGAGATGGCGTATTGGGGGCACTGGGCTTTTGCGGGCTGATTAAAATTGACAAGTTCCTTTTTAGTACTTACTATGAATGTGTCTGCTGTTATATTCAGCATATATAACTTCATTTCATGATTGGGTCAGTGGACCCGACAGCCAAGGGATTCTGCTATGACGACCCCAGCCAATGTTCAACAGGGTGCAGCACAAGTGCTGCCTGATGCGACCGATCTGTCGAGTGTGTGCATCCTCTGCTCGCACAACTGCGGGGTGAAGCTGGATATCGCAGACAACATCATCGTCAAAGTCAAAGCGGATAAGACTAACCCGACCACCAAGGGTTATATCTGTAATAAAGCCTTTGCGATTCCAAACAGTGTCCACCACAAACAGCGCGTTGAACATCCCTTAAAGAAAATGCCCGATGGCAGTTTTGCGCAGATTTCTTGGGATCAGGCGATCTCGGAGATTGCCGCTAAACTCAATCATATTCGTCATACCTATGCCCCGCGCGCGATTGCGGTCGCAGGCATTGGCGGGCAGGGCAATCACTCCAATGTGTTTGGGGCGCTGCCGCTCTTGTATTCAATCGGATCGGGATCATTCTTTAATGCGCTCGGTCAAGAGAAGATTCAGCATCCTCTCGTCGATGGCCGCTTGTTTAAAGCAGGACATGATCACTATCTGGCCGGGGATGAGCATAAAGCCGATTTTGTCTTATATCTGGGCACCAATCCGCTGATCAGTAATCGCGGCGTGAATGCCACCGACACCATCAAAGACATCGTCAAAGACCCGAACCGTCAGATTGCGGTGGTTGATCCTCGTCTGACTGAGACGGCACGGCGTGCGGACTTTCACTTGTGTATCAAACCTGCGCAAGACGTGTATTTGCTGCTGGCGATCAACGCGATCATCGTGCAGGAAGAACTCTATGATCAGGACTTTATCAGCAAGAAAGTGAAGGGCTTTGAGCAAGTCGCTGCGATGCTGAAAAAAGTCGACCGCGAGGACATGGCGCGGCGTACTGAGCTTAAGATTGAAGACATCGAGGCGGTGGCACGTGCCTTTGCGGCGGCGCCAACGGCGGCAATATGCTATGACTTGGGTGTCGACCATGGCATCAACACCACCCTCAACAGCTATTTGATTCGCATGCTGTCATTGATCACGGGCAATACTGGCGTACGCGGCGGCAATGTCTTCGTTCAGCAGTTTGGTCCGAAGTTTCCGATTTTGCCGCGTCTGCAAAAGCCTTTGGAGTCCGACATTATTGCCTCGGCATTGATTGCACCGATGATGCAGTTCTCGCCGAATTTAATCCCCGAGGAGATCCTGTCTACACATCCGCATCGCATCCGTGCGCTGATCGTGGATGGTGCCAATCCGCTGGTCAGTTATGTCGATACCAAGCGTTTCCGCGAAGCCTTTGCAGCACTTGATCTGCTGGTGGTGATTGAGCCCAATATGACCGAAACCGCACAGGCGGCAGACTATGTCTTACCGACGCCAGCGGGCTATGAGAAGTGGGAAATGGCGGTGTTCCCTAAAGATGTGATCTATGCGCAAGTGCGCCCACCGGTGGTGAGTGGCTCGCCTGATGCGCTGCCCGAGATTGAAATTTATCATCGTCTGGCACAGGCCATGGGTATCGTCAAGCCAGCGTCAAAACTGGTGCATGCGTTGGCAGCGAAAGCAACCAATCCGCTGTATGCACCTGCCTATCTGGCGGCAATCGGTGCGCTGTCGTTTAAAGGCAAACTCGGCAAAGCGGGTGTCCTGGCCACGGTGGGCCGTTTGTTCTTCACCTTGTATGAGACGCTGGGTCCACAGCTTAAAAATCCGTTGATGGCCTATGTCTGGCTGCTCTCCGTGGGTTATGCGCTGACACGGCGCAAGCAGTTTGATTTGCAGTTTCCAGAACTAAAATCCATCAAGAATCCCTTTACCATCGCGCAGAAAGTCTTTGATCTGATCAATGCACATCCCGAAGGTGTCATCTTGGGACTCATGGATGAAGAGCGCAATTTTGAAGATTTTTGCCACTACTTCGATAAGAAAGCACGCTTGTATCAAGCGGACTTCATTGCCGATTTAGAGGCGCTGATGGGGCAGGAAGATGTGGTGACGGCCTATCCCTTTGTCTTGGATGCGGGCATGCGCACCGGTTGGACAGCAAATACCATCGTCCGTGATCCGTCATGGCGTAAAGGCCGTGAGATTCACTATGCGATGCTGATTCATCCTGAAGATGCCGAGCCGCTGGGTGTCGTTACTGGGGATTTTCTGAAAGTGACCACCAAACGCGGCGAAGTCACCGTGCCTATCAAAGTCGATACCAGTACACGCAAGGGGCATCTGCATATCCCTAATATCTTTGATATGCAGTATCCCGATCCTGTGACGGGCAAGCCGACGCGCACAGGTGTGACCTTAAATGAGCTGTCCGATGTTAATGATCGTGACAAATACACCGGTATTCCCGCACTGAAATATGTGCGCTGTCAGTTGACAGCAGTGGCTAAGGTTGCTGTGGATGCCACGTCAGCCGTAGAGGAGGCTGTGGTTTGAGCATAGCCTGCTCAATGCCTAACCACGCGCGCAGTTCTTGATAAACCCTGACATCGTCTAAGATGGCGATGTGATGGATATCCTTCAATAGCACCCGCGTAAGTTTCGGCGCGTGCAAGCGCTCACCTTGGGCATCTTGTGCAAGGGCGCTCGACACTGGCACGATGCCATCCCCAATCCAGTTGTTAGTATGCGCCTCGCTCCAAGCGGTCGCGAGCAGCAGGTGATTCACGCCTTCAACTAAGGGCGGCATGCTTTGATCAGCGGTGATATCGGCGACACGTAGGTCTCGAATGCCGCGACTACGGATATTGCCCAAACGCATAAACGGGCGGGTGTAGGGAGTTATGCCAAGGATATTATTGAGTTGATTGCCGACGATTTCCCACGGCGCGCCCAAGTGCGGCGAGCCTAAATACGCCGCATGGCTGAGGCGATTCAACCAACCGTGCTGATGCGTTGCTGCCCAGTGGCTGGCGCTGCGAATCAGTAATCCGCCCATACTATGGCCAATCAACCAGATCGGCTGACCCTGTTCAGTAAAGTGCTGCTCTAGCAACTCAGCCAGGTCTTGACCATTGGCGTGGATTGCGCGTCCTGTGTTATAGCGTAACCATGCGATGCGATAACCCGCCGCCTGTAATTCTTGATAGAACACCTGATGATGCGCAGACTGTTGCCACTCTAAGTCGTTATGACATAAGCCATGCAAGAACAATACATGACCTTTGTTTGATGGCTGTGCCCACGTTGCGACATCCAACAGCGTGCCGCGTTCGCCGCGCAGTGTCAGCGCGAGCGCAAGAGGGCTCGCCCACGCTTCAAGCTTATCCCCACAAACGCCATTTAAGGCCGCTTGGCCACGCAAGCTTGGCAACTGATTAAATTCAGTTTGATGCGAGGTCAGTAGATGGCTAAAGCGTGCCAGTAGTGTGAAGCTCCCCGCCACGATGCGATAGGCCAGCGGCGCACGACGCGCATGGGCTTGATGAGTTTTGCTCAGTGGCGCAGGCATGTCGGTGATGGTGCTATGCACTTCCGCAGCCAAGTCGGTGATTTCTTTTGCGCTTTGCATCGCGAGATGCAAGGCTGCGCCTGCGAGATTGAGTATCCCGCGATAAGGCACTGAGGGGTTGGGTTGTTGCTGCGGAATCTTTACAGGTGTATTCATGTGGGCTTCTTTTTAGTGAACACTTGTACACTAATTTAAGCCGCAGAGCGGGGGATGTCAATGCTTTTTACCGGCATGAGATCCCGCGAGATGGGATTGGCGATGGTGACTCGATTACTCGGTAATACTCGAATTCCAAAACGCCTGTTTGACATAGGATTTATCATTCAAGCGTGCGGTAATACGATCCAGAGCTTCAGACTCTGCGGAGGTCGAAAGCAACGTTGCAGTGATTTCTACATCGTCGTCATTGAACGATTCGACATCGATATGCGCGAGTGGATACTCGGCATGATCGAGCAAATGCTCCACCGTGATCATGGCAAAGCGCTGCTCTTCATGCGCGACAATCACATGCAACTGATAGGTCACTTCACTGGATTGATCATCAATCGGTGTGCGATTGATGGAGTTGACCACGGGCCGTAGCAAGGTGTTCGCCGCCAAGACCACGATAGCTGTCATGAATGCATGATCCAGCAGATGTGCACCTGCACAAGCGCCTACCGCAGCCGAGCCCCACAGGGTCGCGGCGGTATTTAAACCGCGCACATTGATCCCCTCTTTCATGATCGTCCCTGCACCCAAGAATCCGACACCCGAGACGACATACGCCGTCACATGTGCCGCGCCGATATTGCCATTGAGATGCATGGCAAGGTCGACAAAGGACGCGGCGGCAACCGCGACCAGCGTGTTGGTGCGTAAGCCAGCGGTACGCTGGCGGTATTGGCGCTCAAAACCAATGATTGAACCGAGGATGAAAGCCGCAGCCAGTCCGATGAATGAATCTAAAGTGTCTAGCAGGTTGATCTGTTGCCAAGTATGCATAATGAACCCTCCTTAAAACCGTTGAAGTGACGATCGCAGGGAGCGATCATGTGCCGAGAGTGAGTTCAATCATTTTGAAGAACAGCATGCCCGCAGCAATCACCAAATAACCACGTAGCACGATCATCCAGACCCGACTCAGCAGACTGATCTTGGTTTGCGGGAGTTCATCCAGAGGCGGCATCCGCCAAGTGTCGCGCAGGGTGCGGCTATAGGTAAACTGGGTGGGATGTGGTGTGCCGCGCAGAAATTCATAGCTTTTCACGGCAACCACGGACAGCAGCGTGATCACACAGCCAGCACCGAGGATCCAGACAATTTGACGGCCTGTGATCGTCGGGAAGAGGACGGACGCGGTCAAAATAACCGATAACATCACCAGTACTGCGACTACGGCACCCGAGAAATAATTGGTCGCCTTGGCGTTGACCCACGGTCCCAAAATCGCGCGATCATTACATAAGAGAAGTAAAAAGACGGTGGCGCTGGGGAGCAACACACCCGCCAAGGTTTGCACCAGATTGGTCAATAGCCCCAGTGGCACATGCGGGGTGAGGACCAAGGCGGCTGCGATGGCAATCAGACCGCAGAACACCGCATAAAATCCTTTGGCGTCAGATGCTTTGCGATGCAGTGAGTGCTTGATCGAGAGCACATCACCCAATGCATAGGCGGTTGCAAGTGAAACCGCCGCCGCACCAATGATGCTGGCATCAATCAAGGCAATGGCAAACAGCACACCGGGCAGATGACCGACGTATTTATCGATGCCATGTGCGACCTGACCCGCATCGACAAAATTGCCAAACTCTGGTGTACCCGCAAAGGTTTGCGCACAAAATGCCATCATCGCGACCGCACCGATGATCACCAACACGATGCCCAGCCACAGGTCGACTCGTGCATATTTGATATAGCGCGGGGTGATGCGCTTGTCGATCAGATAGCTTTGTTGAAAGAACAATTGCCATGGCGCAATGGTCGTTCCGACAATCGCAATGATGAGCAGCATCACTTCACTGAGTTTGCTGTGTGCGGGCATGGCTGGCGTCACAAAATCATGGGCAATCTGGCTGAGTGGGGGGTGAACCATGAGCACCACGGGCACGAGCAGTAAGCTTCCGAGCACAAGCAGCATGGCGAAGCGCTCAAAACGTCGAAAACTGCCTGTGGTGGCAGCGAGCATGATGACGACGGCTGCAACGAGCACGCCCCAGATTTTAGAAACGCCGAGATAATCCAACGCAAGGCTGATGCCGATGAACTCAGTCACAATCGTCAAGGCATTGAGGACAAATAGATCAATGACACTAAATGCACCCCAGAACTTACCGAAGCGCTCAAAGATCAAGCGCGCATGCCCAACACCCGTGACAGCGCCCAAGCGCAAGACCATTTCTTGATTGATATACAGCACGGGCACCAGCAGGAGTAAGGTCCACAGCAGCGTGGTACCGTAGTTCTGACCTGCTTGGGTGTAGGTGCCAAATGCACCTGCATCGTTGTCGCCAACCATGACAATGAGGCCGGGACCGATGATGGCCAGCAAGATACTCAGCCGTCCTTTCCAACTGATATGAGATTTTTGATTGTCGGCTGGGATTGAACCGAACGCACCGTTGATATCACCGACATGGGCGTCATCCAAGACGGCGCCATGATCGACTGGGGTCATTTTGAGGTGGGTATTGTTAGACATCGTATTCTCCGCGTGGGCTAAACCAGGCGGTCATACGTAGATATGTTCAAACAGCTTACGTCAACGCTCGGCATACGCCGCATCACGATTCGCAAGATCGGTTGACCCTTGCAAAATAAAGGCTGAGTTTTGCCCAAAATTTCGGTCCTTAAACCAAAAAATCTGCAATCAAATAAGAAGTGTGGAGGTAAAGCAGACGATCAACGACGACGGAGTTAACCAAATCGTCAATCGTGGGTTTTACCACCCTCTGCCTGCGGCAAGAGAGTGGCAAGTGGAGTCCTTGCGTGATCTTACCGGGGCAGCGCCAAAACGTGCGTTTGGCAACAGCAACTTTCCGAACAAGTATCCACGTAGGACCCCTTTATAATGAAATCAGGCGGACTATAGGCGCAGTTTTTGAGCATGTCAAGCATAAATTTAGCGCTTTAATAATAGTGGGGGGGAGTATGTTTAACTGAGATACAAAGGCTCCATGTCCTGTTCAAAAAGATCATCAAATCTGCAAAAAAATAAGCCATCGCATTCAACGTAAGACTTCACATCAAATCCACCTTCTTGATCTGAAGATTGCTTGACAGCGAATTTAAATCTGTTTAAAGTATTTGAACGATCATTACATAATGAGTGACAGTCATGCGGCCTAAGATATTCGATATGGAACGGACGCTAGATGCTGCGATGCAGATCTTTTGGCAGAAGGGCTATGCAGCAACGTCCATTCAAGATTTGGTCGATGGTACGGGCCTTGGACGAGGTAGTTTGTACCATGCCTTTGACAGCAAGCATGGTCTCTATGAGCAGGCACTACGTCGCTATCATGCGCTGACGCAGCCCAATATTGCCTTACTTTCAGAGTCCGGACCTATCAAGGCGCTGATTGAAAAACTACTGCTGAGTATCGTTGCTGATGAACTCAGTGTATCACCGCGCAGCGGATGCATGGCCGCTAATGCATCGCTCGAACTCGCGGGCCAAGATGAAGTAGTGGCCAAGCTTGTCACGCATAACTTCGGTCGCTTAGAAAAGGCTTTGGAGGGTGCGCTGCTGCGCGGACAGGCGGCGGGTGAGATTGATTCCCATAAGCAGGCTGCGAAGCTTGCACGTTTTATTTTAAATACCATCCAAGGTCTACGGGTTTTGGGTAAGGATATTGCCTATGCAGAGCGCAAACAGCGCTTGCTGGATGTGGTGGAAGTGACGCTGTCAGCCCTTTAAGGCTGCACAGTAAATTGGGTGACTGCGGGAGATACAGGGCGCAGTTTTTTTTGATTTATTTTGTAATGAACGTTCAAATTATTTGAAATAATCATTGTTAGTTGAATCTATTTACCTCATGGAGTCTCTCATATGTCAAACGCACACAGCAGTGTATCTCGACCTCGGATTGCCCTTTTGGGTACGGGCATTATCGGTGCTCCTGTTGCCAAGAATTTGCACCAGCACGGATTTCCCGTGCGAGTCTGGAATCGTACCCTTGCTAAAGCTGAACCTTTGAGCCAATGGGGTATACAGGTTTCGAGCAGCGTGGCTGATGCGGTGCAGGATGCGGACGTGATTGTGACCGTGCTTAAAGACGGCCCTGCAGTTTTGCAGGCGATGAACGCGGGACGCACCCATTTCAAACCCGGTGCGATTTGGGTCCAGCTCAGTACGGTGGGCATTGATGCCATTCTGGAGTTGGCGGCCTTCGCTAAGGATGCTGGGTTGATCTTTTATGACGCGCCGATCTTGGGGACCCGTCAGCCTGCGGAACAAGGGCAGTTGGTCATCTTGGCTGCTGGGCCGATTGCAGCGCGCGCTACGCTCCAGCCCCTGTTTGAGGCGATCGGCAAGCGCACGATATGGTTATCTGAAGACATCGGGGTGAGTAGTCGTTTGAAGCTCGCACTCAACAATTGGGTCTTTACCTTGACACATGGGGTGGCGGAGAGTCTAGCGCTGGCTCAGGGTCTGGGCGTAGACCCGCGACTGTTGATCGATACGATCACAGGAGGACCGCTGGACTGTGGTTATTTTCAATTGAAGGCGGCCGCGATACTTGCGGATGACTACACAACCAGTTTCTCGGTGAGCAATGCCACCAAAGATGCAGAGCTGGTGGTTGCCGCAGCGACCGCCTCCGGGGTGACGCTGGATGTGGCGACTGCGGGTCTGCAACGCTTTCGTCGTACGCTTGCGATAGGCCATGGCGATAAAGACATGGCGGCTTCTTTTTTGGCTGATACCCCCGATCACGTATAGCCGTATCTCAACACCACCCCCCGTATTGATGAGAGGAATAGGGTTCCATGAATACTGAAAGTCCGATAGCCACCAGTCATTTACCATCAACATCTGAGCAGTTGCCCGTATGGCGCCTGCTTGCATTTACCATGGCGGGTTTCATCGCCATCATGACTGAGACGATGCCAGCAGGTTTATTGCCGCAAATCAGCCAAGGTCTGGGTGTGTCGCAGGCTCTTGCCGGCCAACTGGTCACGCTCTATGCCTTGGGTTCTGTGTTGGCTGCAATCCCCGTGATCGCAGCGACACGCAGTTGGCGACGCAGGCCGCTATTGCTGCTCGCGATCAGCGGGCTCTTGATCTTCAATACCATCACCGCGCTCTCCAGCGACTATATGTTGACCTTGGTCGCACGATTTATTGCGGGTATGGCGGCAGGCTTGATTTGGGGTCTACTGGTCGGTTACACCCAGCGCATCGTGCCGCGACATCATCTCGGCCGGGCCATTGCCATCGTCGGGGTCGGACAACCCATCGCCTTATCTTTAGGGGTGCCGCTTGGCACTTGGCTGGGGCATGTCTTTGATTGGCGTGGGGTGTTTTGGATCATGTCGGGCTTGGCGCTGGTACTCTGGATCTGGGTACGTGCCGCAGTGCCTGATTATGCAGGGCAAACGGCAGAGCAGCGGCAACCGATTCGGCAAATCTTTATGCTACCGGGTATTCTTGCGATTTTATGGGTGATCTTTGTCTGGATCTTGGCGCACAACATCCTCTATACCTACATTTCCCCTTATTTGGCCGCCATAGGACTTGCGAACAGCGTAGATATTGCACTACTGATTTTTGGTCTAGCGTCAATCATTGGCATTTGGGTCACGGGCATCTTTGTCGATCGGGGGCTTCGGATCTTGACGCTAAGCAGTCTGGCATTGTTTGCAGTTGCTGCCTTGATTTTAGGGATTGCGGCTGCTGCGCCTGCCTTGGTCTTTATCGGTATAGCACTGTGGGGTCTGACGTTTGGTGGGGCGCCGACTCTGTTGCAAACCGCTGTCGCGGATGTCGCGGGTGACGGTGCAGATGTGGCGCAGTCGATGCTTGTCACCATCTTTAACTTGGCCGTGGCAGGCGGTGGGGTGGTGGGTGGTTTACTTCTAGGCAGTGTAGGTGCGTTTGCTTTTGCGTGGACTGTATTGGCCTTGGCGGTGATTGGTGGGTTGACCGTTTGGCTGAGTCATCAACATGGCTTTAAGACAGGGCAGCGCGTGATCACGTCGTAAGCAAGCGTAATGTACTAGTCCACGCGTTTGATATGTTTACTTAAGTCGTTCATGTCAAAAGGCATATCGAGTTTGACGCCATAGCTGCCTTCACTGTCTTTATTTTTCCAGCCTCCGACCACGACCGCATCAACCAAAAAGAAGGTACTGCGGGCAATCTTGAGCTGATCCAGTTGATCTAGGAAGTCGAAGGCTTCTTGTTTGGAGAGATACCCGACCGTTTCAGTGCTGATTTTCACCACACAGGCTTCTTTGTCGTAAGGGTTGTCCGGCTCAAGGTTCAGCGTGGCAACCGCATAGTGTTCTTTAGACATTTCGGTCTTGGCGCCCGCGATGCGTTTCAGGGCCTGCTGATAGCTGTGCTCACCGACAATCTCAAAGTCAAACTCTTTGTAGCCAGTGACTTTATAGATTGTCGCCGGGGCCTGAAATAACTCGTTGTGCCGTCTGATTGATCTGATCGTGAAATAGGTCAATGCGATGACCGCAATGACCATGAGTACCGTCCACATGATTCGCCCCTTTGCAAGACGCCAGATTAACATCGACACGCAGGTCTGGCTATGGCTAACTTTTTGAAGATGTCTGTCCGAACGTTGAATCTGGGTTATCCTTGTGGAGGATTCATCAGGTGTAATACGTTGCAGTACATCGATTTCTTTGTGTCTGGCCATAGGCGATTGACCCAAAGTCGCATTTTTTGATCCTAAAAAGAGTTTAGTGGTCAATGGCGCGATGGGGGATCAGGCGTATGCTTTTTTAAAATCGTGCTCACTGTTAGATGGTGACGACTCAAAAAACTATGGACAAAAGGATTGAATCATGACGTTACGTGGACAAACAATCGTGTTGACAGGCTCCTCGAGTGGCATCGGCGAAGAAGCCGCTTATCAACTCGCAAGTCTGGGTGCGCGTCTATGCCTCGTCGCAAGACGTGCCGAGGAGTTAGAGCGAGTAGCGGAAGTGATTCGCACCAAAGGCGGCGAGGCGTGGGTGTATCCTTGTGATCTGTCGGAGCCGGCGGCGATCAATGCTTGTGCCGAAGCGATTTTGCAGGATCATCCGCGGATTGATGCACTGGTCAATAATGCTGCGCACTCCATCCGCCGTTCGATTAGCGATTCTTTAGAGCGTCCGCATGACTATGAGCGCACCATCCAGTTGAATTATCTCAGCGCGGTGCGCTTGACCTTACGCATCTTGCCGCGCTTTATTGAACAGGGCAGCGGGCATGTGGTGAATATTTCCACCATGTCCTCGCAGTTCCCGATTCCGCTTTTCTCGGCCTATATCGCCAGTAAAACGGCGTTGGAGTCATTTTCGCGTTCGCTACTGGCAGAGTTTGGTCATAAGGGCGTGACCACCACTGTGGTCTATTTCCCACTGGTACGCACCCCGATGTCTTCGCGTACCGCAATCTATAAGCATGAACGGATGATGACCGTGGCGCGAGCTGCGGGTTGGATTGTCGAGGCGGTCGACAAGCGTCCCGTGCGGGTCAGTAGTCTGACCGGGGTCTTTGGCGAGGTGGCCTTGGCTGCGATCCCAAACGTGGTGATTCGTACCATGCAGCCTTATTTTCGCCAGCGCGATAAGCGGCTTAAAGAGCGATTGGCTAAGGATTAATGTTCAGCATCGCTTCAGGTTTGTTGATGATATGGCGCGGATCGCCAATGCAATTAACCCAGAGAGTCCATGAATAGCGAAAGGGGGCGCGAATAGCATCATACTTGCTTTTTGAAATAGAGATAAGAAGGATCAAAAGGCGCCAGCTTAAAAAGCGTTTATAGTTACTGAACATCCTCGTTGAAACAACACTCTGTCACTGGGAAGAGGCCTTTTAGGAGCTTAATCTCAGGACACGCATAAATGTGTCAAATGGAGCAGGATTATGAGAAAACCAACAGTATTACTCGTCCACGGATTTTGGGGCGGCGCTGCGCACTGGAGTAAGGTGATCATCGAGCTCACCAACAAAGGCTATACCTCAATCAAAGCCGTAGAGCTGCCGCTCACCTCGCTTGCGGATGATGCTGAACGGACACGTAAAATGATCGCGCAGCAAGCTGGGCCTGTCCTGCTGGTGGGGCATTCCTATGGGGGTGCGGTGATTACTGAAGCGGGTGATCAGCCCAATGTGATCGGTCTGGTCTACATCGCGGCCTTCGCACCAGATGCGGGTGAGAGTCCTGGCGGCATCACGCAAGAGCATCCACCCATCGCCGCAGCGAATTTGGCACCCGATAGCGATGGTTATCTGTGGGTCAAGCCGGAGCTGTTTCATGAAAGTTTCTGCCAAGATCTGACTGCCATTGAAGGCTTGGTGATGGGTGTCACGCAAAAAGCGCCGCTGGCCAGTACCTTTGGCGATGCGATCACTGCACCAGCGTGGAAGCAAAAACCATCGTGGTATCAGATCTCAAGCGAAGATCGCATGATTGCACCCGAAAATCAGCAGCAGATGTCAGCACGTCTGGATGCGCGCAAAGTGATCACGTTGGCAGCGAGCCTTGCCTCTTTGGCATCGCATCCTGTGGAGGTGACCGCGTTGATTGATGAAGCCGCACATGCACTGGGTTATGTTTAAGGACTGACGAGTTTATCGCGTCATTTTGGATTGGCGGACGGACAATCGATTCATGCATTGTCCGTCCGTTTTTTATTTTTCATCGCGCGGCGCAGCACACGTGATCCGCTCAAATATCAGACGATATTGGCATATTGATGCATATCTAACAACACAGAAAAGCAAAATTTGCCTCTAGCTAATCAAGCCTATATCGATTATGAAAATGTCGATGGAGTCCCTGCTTTTTACCTTAAAAATCGTAATAAATCCATATAATTGTCTTAATCGTCCAGAGTGAGATCAGGTTGGTCTTATCCTTCCGATAAGTTTTTTTTGAGTGTTATATACTCAATTCCTCACAGGATTGTGATGTAAACGATTAAACAACTAGGACGTTGGTGATGATCTATGAGGCATATTTTGCGCGCTTTTTTTTGGTCTTTTTTTGGGATTATCGGTCTACTCCATTCCGTGCATGCCATGACGCCCCTCGATGAGCGGGCGATGGGCGATGTCGCGGGTCAGGCGGCTTTTTATACCAATAATACTCAAAGCGTATCGGGTGACCCCAGTGGTTCAAGTTTTTATACCCTTGGGATTCAAGGCAAAGTCGATTTAAATCTGAACATTAACCGTCTGCAATTGGGCTGTGGTGGGGTCAATGGTGCAGGTGGATGTGATCTCGATATCGATAAGCTGGGTTTAAGTGGTAATCCAGGCACGGGGAGCTGTCCTGCGGGTGCCGCTCGTGCCAGTTGCGATGCGACCTTGACCAACCCCTTTTTACGGCTTGCGATCAAAAATCCGGGTACTTTGGCGACGCGGCAGGTGATTGGATTACAGCTCGGCGCCGCCCTTGCTACAGGATTGCTGACTGCGGGGACGGACAATTCGGATACATCAGGACCGAATGGCATTAATTCATTCAGCGGTTTTATGAATATTGGTCCCGCCAACGGTGTAGCGACGACCCAGACTCGCAACATGACTTATGGTGATACCGGTATGACGATCAATGGTAAGGTGAAAGGTTGTCCTCTCCTTTGCCCGTTTGGCATCGGGGTGATTACGGTTCCTTTCTCCTCGAATGACTATAATTTAGCATTGTCGAGTGCCACCGCACCTTTTGTGACCAATGCCAAGGACGTTACGGGCAAACGGCAAGTCAATACCATCCTCTCGGGGATTGCCAATATCGGTCAAATTAATTTCAGCGGTCAGCTTAAAGCAACGGTTATTGGCGTTCTTGACTTGAATAAGACGGTGAACGGTAACATCACGGGCCTCAAAGCCAACTTAACCGTGGATGAGTCACTGGGTTATATTCATAAGATTCCGATCAACAATCCGTTTTCACTGTCCATGCAAAATCAAAATGTGCTGTGGCCGAACTCGCCAACAAGTCTGGCGGGCAATCCGGTGGTCGCTGAAACAGGCTGGTGGATGGCGTTTAAGGATCAAATCAATCTCGGCAGCGTGACGCCCAGCAACCAAGTGCAGATTACCAATGCGGTATTGCAACAAGTGGTGACACCGATTTCGAATAATCTGACCAGCAATCCGCGCGATTGCGGCAATTTGCTGACAGGCTGTCTATTGGGATCTTCCTTGGAAGTGGGCAATGTGCCTTTAAATAATACCTCGGTTGCCTTTCCGTTGACCAATTTGGTACTGGCGGCGCAAACCCCCGCGAGCAATTGTTATGGCAACCTGAAGTTCTGCTAAATCGTGTCGGACTGTTATTGCGGGTGATCAGCGCATCTCATTTAGCCTGTGCTGATCAGCGAATCAAACGAGAGGATGGATCCGCAGATAGTCCACCAAGTACTCGCGAAAGGCGCGTACCTTACGCGACAGTTGTTTGGTTGGCGGGTGCAGCAGGTGCAACTCACCGATGGTGATAGACGTTTCGGGTAGGATCCGTACCAAATGTCCTGCGGCGACATCTTGACGGGCCAAAAAGGTGGGAAGTGCCGCGATACCGATCCCTGCTTTGGCGGCTTCTTGCAAGAACAGCATGTCGTCGCCAGTCACTAACGGTTTATGGGTCGGCTGAACGAATTGGGGAATGCGCATGTCTCGAAAAATCAGCCACTGATGCTCCGCAGCTTCAACCAGTGTGCGTGGCGTTCCTGCACGAGCCAGATAGCGCGGCGCAGCATAGACATGCATCTCGATAGCGGTCAGGGGGCGGGCGATGAGGGTGGAGTCATTGAGCTTTGATTTCACCACCCGTAAGGCGACGTCGATACCCTCATTGACGATGTCGACCAGATGATTGCTGATATGGACTTCGACTTGAATGGTCGGGTAGCGTGCAGTGAATCCAGCCAGAGCACCGGCTAAAAATTTGATCGCGATATCGCCAAGTACGGTGACGCGAATCAGACCTGAAGGCTGTTCTTCGCGTTCGGGCAGCCCCGTGATCGCGGCTTGTAACGAGTCGAGATGCGGAAAAATCTGACGATAGAGCAGCTCCCCGGCGGTGGTCAATGCCACCTGACGGGTGGTGCGACTTAAGAGTTGTACGCCCAATCCCCGTTCCAGCGCAGCAATATTGCGGCTGATGGAGGAGCGCTCGACACCGAGCTTCTTGGCAGTGGCTGAGAAACTGCCGGCTTTGGCCACTTCGGCAAATAATTGCAGGTGGTTTAAATCCATTGGTGTGAAATCCGCAATAGAGTGTCGTAAATTCTACATCTTGTGTGATTTTGGCACAATCATTATGATGAGTGTTCTTGATTGAACATTAGGGTTTACCATAAATAAGACTAATGAAGGATTGATAGCGGTCTATCAATCTTGTGATTGAGAAAAGGAAGATCGAATGAAGATGAAGCCGAATGGTATGAGCCGCGATATGCCTGTAGATCAGCTTAATATTCATGCCCTATATATCCGTCTACTGCACACAGCGGGAATCAACGTGATTGCCGATTTTGAGCACTGGACGTTAGAGGGGCTGGCTGAACAAGGCATAGGCCCTGCTGGTCTTGAAATTCTGCATCGTCAGCTTCAGTACTATGGGTTTTCTATTGGTTCCCCAGCCAAATCCATGCCCGCTTTTGACCAGTCTCAAGCGGACTTTAGCTTTCCGGTCCTCACGCAGCCTGCAATGAGCGATTAAAAACGCATCATAGAACGTCATTTGTTGTTTTAGATGACCCATAGATCAGGATACAGAAGTATCGCATTCGTCTGTTCTGGACGAGTGCGATGATTCTATGGATTTTTAATCATATTTTCGGTGGTGAGAGCTGCATATACTCGATTCAATCTCATGTTGCACGCGAGACGCCCAGCATGATTGGATCATAGATGAAAAAGACACGCTAGCACGTCGTTCTTTTTCATCAACAGATTATCCGCTTTAAAAAGAGTGATTCATTATGGCTGTGCGAAGACGCTCAAAAATACTCGCGACCCTGTTGGGTTTGCCCCTCATCATGGTGATCTTTGCTGCCGTATTCATTTGGCAGTCTGAAGCCAAAGACAGTGAAACATTGCTAACCACCGCACTACCGTTTACACCTGAGCGGATCGCGCAAGGCAAGGCCATCGCGATTGCTTCTGACTGTGTGGCCTGTCACAGCTCGACAGGCAGTCAGCCCTTCGCGGGCGGATTGCCCATGCCACTGCCGATGGGCAATATCTACAGTACCAATATCACGCCGGATAAAACCCATGGCATTGGTAACTACAGCATTCAAGAGTTTCAGCGTGCGGTGCAGTTTGGCATCAAAAAGGATGGCGGCAATCTCTATCCGGCGATGCCATATACCGCCTACGCCAAGCTGACCCCCGATGATATCCAAAGTCTCTATGCTTACTTTATGCAAGGCGTCCCTGCGGTCGCACAAGCCAACAAAAAGCCTGATTTTCCTTGGCCACTAACCCTACGCTTTCCGCTCAAGGTCTGGAACCAATTATTTCTGGTCAAAGGCGTCTATCAAAACAAGCCTGAGCAGAGTGCCGAGTGGAATCGCGGTGCTTACCTTGTGCAAGGCGCAGCGCACTGCGGCACCTGCCATACCCCACGCGGTCTGGCCATGCAGGAAAAAGCCTATGATGAAACCAGTAAGCATTATTTGGCCGGAGCTAACTTAGGCGGTTGGCAGGCGTACAACATCACCAGTGATCCGCATTCCGGCATTGGTACGTGGAACAAAGCGGAAATCGTGCAATATCTACAGACCGGTAATGTGCCCAATAAAGCACAAGCGGCTGGTGGGATGGCAGAAGCGATCACCCATAGTTTTAGCAAAATGTCTGATCAAGATGTGCAGGCGATGGCGACTTATTTGATGACGGTGCCAGCCTATCAAGATGAGCAGAAAGCTGCGCGTTCAAGCTTTGGTCAACCGACAGCCGACTACCAAGCGGTACGCTTTGCAACGCATGGTGGCAAGCCTGCGCCAAACGGTGCAGAACTTTATCTCAATCACTGCGCAAGCTGTCATGGCAAAACCGGTGTGGGTACCCCAGATGGCTACTATCCATCGATGGTGCACAACAGTGTGCTGGGTGCCAAAGACCCGCATAACTTGATCCAAGTGATGCTACATGGTGCTGAAGTCGAAAATGGCCGTGACCATTACTTCATGCCTGCTTTTGCAGGAGAGTTGAATGATGAGGAGCTTGCGACACTGGCCAACTATGTCACGGTGACCTTTGGGCATGGCGAGGGCAATCTCTCTGCCCGCGATGTCAAAAAACTCAGAGCCAAATAAGGGGAAATGACGATGTCTGATCACCAAGCGCCGCAGGTTGCAGAGGCTCTACCGAGTCGTAGACGCTTTATTCAGCTCAGTGTGCTCGCCAGTTCAATCGTGTTGGCATCAGGTCTGGTCGCCAGAGCCACTCCCAGCCGCGCTGGCGCTAGCACGGATTTCTATACCTTAGCCAGCTTTCTGGTCGCCAAGCCGCAACTGTCTGCGCCGTATGCGGCTGCGGTTTTTGCTGCGCTGGTCAAAAACATACCTGACTTCGCCAGTCAATTGCAACTGCTGGCTGACGCGGTCAAGCGTATCCAAGCCCCCGATGTCACGCAGCTCTTTACCGCATGGACAGAGGCTGATCAAGCGGCGAAGAAGACGGCATTATTGATCATTGAGACGTTCTATACCGGCAATGTCGGGCGCGGTGCCACGGCAAAAGCAGTGGCCTATGAGATGGCACTGATGTTTGGCCCGACCATCGACGTGACAGTGATCCCGACCTATATCCGTGGTCGCCCAGAATACTGGACGGCGACACCTGTGCTGACAGGTGTCTAAAACACGATTTGCAGGCAGCTCCAGAGCATGACGTGAGACGCAGTCTCTCCTGAGAACTGGGCTAACCCACAAGATGAAGACGAGAGTGACGGTGTACTATGGCAACTGAATACGATGCAGATGTGATTGTGGTCGGTGCGGGAATATTGGGCGGCGCGGTCGCCAATGCACTGGCCAAAAAGAAACACGCCGTATTGATTCTAGACGCTGGGCCCGAGGTCAAGCGCGCAGAGATCCTCAATTCTTTCCGTAATTTCGGCAATAAAGGTGACTACAACGGCCCTTACCCAGAGCAGCCGTGGGCGTCCAAGTCCTCCACACCCAACTATATCGAAAGTGTTGGCCCGATCGTGCAAAAGCCTGCTTACTTACGCTTGGTCGGCGGTACGACATGGCATTGGGGCGGCGCGACATGGCGCAATCTGCCGAGTGATTTCAAGTTATTTTCACTGTATGGACATGGTCGTGACTGGCCGATTTCCTATGATGAACTTGAGCCGTGGTATCAGTTGGCCGAGGAAGAAATCGGCGTGTCGGGCTCAGACAGTGATGATCAGAGTGGGCAGGGCGGCAAGCCTTTTCCACCACGCTCAAAACCCTATCCGATGAAGATGCAGGCGTGGACGTATCTTACCCAGCAGGTTGCGAGCAAAACCAGCAGTGTCGGTCATCACTTTGTCGATGAGCCGAATGCACGGGCGACCCGTCCTTATAACGGTCGTCCTACCTGCGCAGGCAATAATAACTGCGCGCCGATCTGTCCGATAGGTGCGCAGTTCTCGGGGGATATGCCCGTGACATGGGCGCGGGAGCACGGCGCCAAACTGCTGACCAATGCGGTCGTCCACAAAATCGAAAAAGGCAATGATGGCAAGATCGTGGCGATCCACTACAAGACGCCAGACGGCAAATCGACCCGCCTCACCGCTAAGTATTTTATTCTGGCGGCGCATGGGGTTGAGATTCCCAAGCTGCTCTTGATCTCTGATATTGCCAATTCCTCCGACCAAGTCGGACGTAACTATATGGGTCATATCGGCAAATCAATTTCGATGCTGGTCAAAGATCCAGTCTGGGCAGGTCGTGGACCGACGCAGCAGGGCAGTATCAATACCTGGCGCGATGGGGCTTTCCGCAAAGAACATGGCTCGATTCGCCATTTCCTCGATAACACGGTACCCAACGAGTTGATCACCAAGCGCCTGCTGGACAAAGGCATCGTTGGTCCCGCACTCGATGAGG
The DNA here is from genome assembly GCA_964373105.1 of uncultured Moraxellaceae bacterium. Lineage (GTDB taxonomy): Bacteria > Pseudomonadota > Gammaproteobacteria > Pseudomonadales > Moraxellaceae > Aquirhabdus. The sequence goes on from CAYJTU010000003.1 coordinate 21,399, forward strand.
CGATCCGCCATGATGCGGCACGTTATCTCAAGATTGCCTCTTATGTCGAAGTGTTGCCTGACCCGATCAATCGCGTGCAGTTAAGCACACAGGTCGATGCGCTTGGCATTGCCAAACCGAAGACCGACTTTCGCATGACCGACTATTCACTGGCGGCCCTGCCGCGGATCTATGAGGACTATGAGCAGTTCCGCAGCGTGTTTGCAGCGAGTGAAGTCTTGAACAGTCGTGATGATTGGGTGCCGAGTTCCCACATCATGGGCACCACCATCATGGGGGCAGACCCGAAAGACTCCGTGGTCAATCATGAGTGCCGTAGCCATGACCATGTCAATCTGTTTATCGCCAGTACCAGCGTGCATGCCAGCTCAACCGTGGTCAATCCGACGTTGACGGGTTACGCCCTTGCACTGCGTATCGGTGACATCATCAGTCGCGAAATCTAATTGACCGCCCCTCATGCTGCGCATGGGGGCTGATTTAACCCGCAGCTTTGCACGAGAGACCTCATGATTTCAACACGTGCCCCCCATCTCATCGCCATGATGAGTCTACTGCTGTCAGGATCAGCGTTTGCTGAGATGGCAGATAGCAAATCTCAGCAAGACTTACAAACGCGGCCTTATTTGCTGGGCGATTGGGGCGGCCTGCGCAGTCAGCTTGCTACGGATGGCGTGACCTTTAGCCTAGGTTATACGGGTGAGTTTGCACATAACTTTCGCGGCGGCACGCGGCATGTCTCTGACTATGCCGATCAGTTTGCGCTGGGCACTACGCTGAATTTGGATCGCTTGTTTGGCTGGCAGGGCGGCACGTTTCAAGTCACCTTCAGCAAGCGCGGCGGTGAAAGCACCAGCAATGATGCGCAATTAGGCACTTTGCAACAAGTGCAAGAAATCTATGGACGCGGCGAGACGTGGCGTTTGACGCGCTTCTACCTTGATCAGAAGTTTATGGGTGACACCGTCGACTTGCGCCTTGGACGTATGACGATCAGCGATGATTTTTCAAGCTTTCCTTGTGACTTTCAAAACAACATGATCTGCGGTGCAGTACCCGCCAAGATTGTCAGCGCCTATTGGTTCACCTATCCAGTCAGTGTCTGGGCAGCTCGCCTCAAGGTCAAAACCAGCGCCGAGACCTACGCGCAGCTTGGCGTCTATCAAGTCAATCCTGTGTTTGGCACCACGGCCTATGCCGAAGACTATGGCTGGCGCCTTGATAACCCCAAAGGCACGCGCGGTGCCATGTTCCCGTTGGAGCTGGGCTGGTTACCCACCGTTGCAGGCTATCCGGCCAGCTATCGCTTGGGCTTTTGGTATAACAACGCAGGTGGTGATGATTTGCTGCTCAATACCCAAGGTCAACCGCTTGCGGTCAGTGGTGGCGCGCCGATGCAACGGAGCAGTCGCTATGGCAGCTACTTGAATCTGGATCAGCAGGTCACAGGAGTCGCAAAGGGTCAGGGCTTGTCGCTATTTTGGCGCTCGGCATTTGCCGATCAGGCGACTTCGCAAACCGATCGCGTGATCAACATTGGCGCGAAATACACTGCACCTTTTGATCGTCCCGATGACTATGTGGGTTTTACTATCGGCGCGCTACATACCAACAATCGCTATAACACATTCGTCGATCAAAGCCGTCTCGTTCAGCATCAGCGCGAAGTGGCGCCCAAGCATAATGAGTACGTCGTGGAAGCCATCTATAACATCGGGGTGATTCATTCGATCTCGATTGCCCCTGATCTGCAATACGTGATTCATCCAGGCGGCACGACAGACAACAAGAATGCATTGGTGTTTGGCTTAAAGACCAATGTCAGTTTTTAAGACCGAAGGTCAAGCTATGCTCGATTAAGGATTTGGCACACCCGGTTGCAGAACAGTTAAAATAATCTTACCGACATGATCACCGCTTTCCATCATCTCATGGGCCTTGACCACATCGTGCAGGGGGAAAGTGGCGTGGATCATCGGCAAGCATTTACCTGCCGCGAGTAAAGGCCACACATGCTCTATCAGTGCGGCTGTGATCTCTGCTTTCTCGTGATTGGTCCGCGCACGCATCGTGGAGCCTGTGATGATCGCGCGCTTTAAAACCAACTTTTGCAAATTGACGTCTTTGGCCGTGATACCGCCCATAAAACCGATGATCACCAACCGCCCATCGCGTGCCAATGCATCTAAGTTCTGCGCAAAATATGATCCGCCGACGATATCTAAAATGACATCGACGCCGCGTTGCTGGGTTTGATCTAAAACCGCAGCCGCAAAATCCTGCTCGCGGTAATTAATCGGATCGGTGAGGTGAGCGATCGCGCGGCATTTTTCAGCACTACCGACCGTTGCGAAGGTCCGAATGCCCAACTGCTTACAGAGCATTAATGCCGTCGTGCCGATGCCACTGCTACCGCCGTGAATCAGCACCAGATCTCCAGCTTTAGCTTTGCCGATTTGAAAGAGATTGGCCCAGACGGTATAGAAGGTCTCAGGAATGGCCGCAGCTTTGATAAAACTCATGCCCCGCGGAATGGGGAGCGTTTGTGTGGCAGGGAGGATGCAGTATTCGGCATAGCCACCGCCGTTGGTGAGTCCGCAAACCCGATCCCCGATTGAAAATCCACTCACTTCAACACCCATTGCCACCACGATCCCTGCGATCTCAAGTCCAGGTACGGGGTTGACGCCAGCAGGCATGGGGTAAGTGCCTTGACGCTGTAACACATCGGGTCGATTGACACCCGCCGCATGCACTTGAATCAGCACTTCGTCGGGTTTGGGCTGAGGGATCGCTGCTTGCTGTGCGGCCAACACTGTTGGTTTTCCCGGCTCGGTAATGATGATTTCGGTCATGGTTGCGGGAAGGGCGGCTTCGGTCAATCGAATCGAGGTATTCATCAGCAGTCTCAATTTTCACAACGTTGTAAAGAAGAGTGATCGGACTCGTTTCATCACATGGGGTGATTGTGTGACAGAGTACACCTTTTTTTAATCATTTTCGTTGTGATTTATTAAACTGAAAGTAGCGCGGTCAATCACACCTTTTAAGTGTATGAAGGACCATTGCTGATGAGGATTGCGCTTTGCAGCGGCCATTTGGCGACCGTCTTTACAAAAACGAGAGGAGTCTGTGCTGCTGAGAGAGTGTGAACTACGAGACAATAAATATGAAGTCTATGGGGATATTCAGTTATGATTGGTCGCGGGCATTACGTATCACATGAAATATCAGGATAGCAGTCTTGTGACTGACCCTGGCCACGGATAAAACGCTCAAGTAGTGCATGTTGCCTCGGCGTGAGATCGATCGCCTGCCCTGATTTGCTGACCACACTCTCTTGTCGATTCAATTCTAAATTCGCGATACGCAGCAATTTATCCTCCGTCTCGATCAGTAGTGTCGGATCCGAATATTCTGTGGTGAGGCTATGATGGTCGATTAAAAACGCATTCATGGTATCAGTTCGCTTGTGACTATCTTAATATTATAAATATGCCTGCTCTGATTTTAAAAATCCACAATATGACAAAAAAGTAATGTTCGCGTCATATAGGTGCCCATTATGTGTTTTTATGAAAGTATTATTGTTTCAATATTTGTTTATGTTTGAAAAGGGTTTGTGTAAGCGAAATAGGGTGAGGATATTGAAAGTATATAATTGTTTTTTAACAAATTGATACTCGTTAAGACGCTATAGAGAGATCAATGAAGCCGAAATGTCTTGGATGTGATTTACATATTAATCTTAAATAGTATGCAGAACTACATGTTTTATGCTATTTATCACAAATATGTAATATTAGGTAGGTATATTCCGTCTATTTTATTAATGGATCGCCTTGTATAATATTCACCTAGTGATGTTTTATAACAACTCATAAAGCGCGATACAAGACATTCCCATCAATGTCGATGCGAATTTGACAGGCAGTATGGAAGTGAATGTGTGAAGATTTTAATCGCTGAAGATGAACCGAAAACAGGAGGGTACCTCAAGCAAGGTCTCACCGAAGCAGGGTATATTGTCGATTGGGTTGAGAATGGTCAAGCCGCGCTGAATCAGGTTTTCATCGACCATTATGATCTGCTCATCCTTGATGTGATGCTGCCTAAAATGGACGGCTGGACGTTATTATCTGAGATTCGTCATGCGGCATATCAGATGCCGATTATTTTCCTCACGGCGCAAAGCCACATCGACGATCGGATCAAAGGCTTGGAATTAGGAGCGGATGATTATTTGCTCAAGCCCTTCGCATTTACTGAGTTACTCGCTCGGATCAAGAGTTTGTTACGTCGCTGCCAGCTACTCGAAGGCGATCTCATTTGTGTGGCCGATATGGAGTTAGACCTCCGTCGGCGCCGAGTAACGAGAGCAGGGCGGCGCATCGATCTGACAGCGAAAGAATTTTTGTTATTAGAGTTTTTTATGCGTAAGCAAGGTGAGATCTTACCGCGCTCTTTAATTGCATCCCAAGTATGGGATATGAATTTTGAAAGTGATACCAATGTGGTTGAAGTGGCGATTAAACGATTGCGCAATAAAATCGATCAAGATTTTCATCCGAAGCTCATCAAAACGATACGTGGTATGGGTTATGTACTGGAAACCGAAATTGAGGAAAATCGCTAGGTCGCTGAGTGTTCGTATCAGCCTCATTTTTTCATTATTTACATTGATCATTTTCTTGGTTATGGGGATCGTGATTGATCACCTTGTGACTCAGCAACTGATCGCAATTGATCGGGAACGGATTGAAATCCGCATTGCTGAGGTTGAGAGTATTTTAAACGATCATCCCAATAACAGCAGTGCAAAGACTGTGGATGAATTAAAGACGGCCTTTATCAGTCGCCGTAAACCCATCGTGCGGATTGAACGTCCTATCGGCACAACGTTGTTTACGACTGATCATTTGCAAACCGCTCATCAGCCCAGCCAAATTGGCAATACACCGACTACCCAAGCGTGGCAAAACCATCAAAGACAAGGTCAAGTGGTATATCTCACGCCGTACAAGATCGTCGAGCAACAAGAGTGGCAGGTAGATCAAAAGCGTTATTTATTCTTGCGGGTCACACATCATGATGCCGTTGATCCTGCAAAAGACTATCGCATCATGATCGGTCTAGAACCCAGAAAACACACGCGATTTCTTACGCGATTTCGTGAGCTGTTGTTGATAGTAGGGGGGCTTGGGACGCTGTGTTTGATGCTGCTGGGGTGGTATGCCGCACGGCAGGGACTGGCGAGTGCCCAATCCATGGCGGGGGTGGCAGAGCAAATCTCGGCGCATAATTTGACGCAGCGACTGGATATCGAGCACGCGCCGACGGAGCTGGTGCCGATGGCGAGTGCTTTCAATGATATGCTGGATCGATTAAAGATGACGTTCATCCGACTGTCAGAATTCTCGTCTGATTTGGCCCATGAACTGCGTGCACCGATCAATAATATGATGACTCAGACCCAAGTTTGCTTGTCTAAGTCGCGTGATCATCAGACTTACCAAGAGATTCTATACTCCAATTTAGAAGAGTATGAGCGCTTGGCGCGGATGATTTCCGACATGTTATTACTCGCCAAAACCGATCATGACAATCAGCCATTTCATACCCAAGATATTGATTTGGGCAAAGAAATCTTTGAGTTGTATGAATACTATGATGCGCTGGCTGAAGAAAAAGGCATGCAACTGCAACTATCAGGTAGTGCCATCGTCCACGGCGATGCCTTGATGCTGCGCCGTGCCCTGAGTAATTTGATTTCCAATGCCATACGCTATGGCACTGCGTATACACCGATTTCGATCAACATCGTACAAAGCTTAAGCTTCGCGACGATGACGGTGCAAAATGAAGCCGAGCCGATTCCATCCGAGCAATTGATGCGTTTTTTTGATCGCTTTTATCGCACGGATGCCTCAAGGCAACGCAGCGATGACGGGACAGGATTGGGTCTTGCGATCACCAAATCCATTATTCAGCTCCACGGCGGGGAGATCAGTGTGCTCTCTGACCAGCGTCTTGTTACTTTCACCATTCGGCTTTGGATCAGAGCGGCAACGCCTGCCACCAGCGGTTTTCCGCCTTGGGCGCATTGAGATTCACGGGTTCGCCCATCTGTGGGGTACTGACGGCCACACCTTGCCGCTCGGCCAATGCCACAATGCGTTCAAAGGGGTCATTCCAGACGTGCATGGCCAGATCAAACGTGCCGTTATGCACTGGCAACAGCTGACGGCCTTTGAGGTCCAAATGCGCTTGTAGGGTTTGTTCGGGCAGCATATGGACATCGGTCCATTCCACATCATACGCTCCGGTTTCAATCATGGTCACATCAAATGGACCATAGCGATTGCCGATTTCCTTAAAGCCATCGAAGTAGCCGGTATCGCCACTAAAAAACACTCGGAGATCATCATCGATGATCACCCATGATGCCCATAGGGTGGCATTGCTATCAGATAAGCCACGCCCCGAAAAGTGATGTGCAGGGGTTGCGACCAAGCGCAATCCGTGCACCGCGGTCTCTTGCCACCAATCGAGTTGCTGGACTTTACCTGCAGGCACCCCCCATTTGATCAAGGTGTCCCCGACCCCAAGCGGAGCGACGAAGTGCTCGACCTTGTCTTTGAGCTGCATGACTGCAGCATAGTCGAGGTGGTCGTAGTGGTTATGCGACAGGATCACGCCTTTGATGGGCGGCAGTTCGGCAATGCTGATCGGGGGCTGGTGAAAGCGTTTCGGCCCAATCCACTGAAACGGCGAAGCCCGCTTGGAGAAGACCGGATCGGTAAGCCAGAATTCACCGCGCAGTTTGAGCAGTATGCTGGAGTGCCCCAAGCGAAACAACGAGCGATCGGGTGCTGCGAGTAATTGTGCCTGCGTGATGGCCAGTACGGGAATCGGCTGGCTGGGGACAGTACCCGCAGGCTTATTGAATGCAAAGCGCCACATCAGTTGCAGCGTTTTCCACAACGTGGTTTTCTGCAACCTGGGCGTTAGATTCCAAAAGCGACCGTCGCGCTGCTGGGAAGTCTGTGGTATGGGGTGTATCTCAGGGGGGTCGAGTACGTCACTAGTCATGGTGTTATTCCTGTTCAGATCATTATTTGAGGATTTCTATAACTTTAAATATCAGGTCAATCGGTCCATATTACATGGATGGTTTTGTATCAAATATGAGGCCACGTCACGCCTGTTAGCGCTTCGGATACCTGCCAAAGCCGTGTGGCGACCATCTCATTTTGTGCGCGGCGTGAAATAGCGGCCACGCTGACAGGCCCTTTAAGTTCAAATAAGTCTCTTGGACCATAGTAGGCGGCATGCTCTGCATCGGGTGCGGTTGCTGCATATAGGGTCGGTAGTGCGCCATCTGCGGCAGAGTGACTCATCATGGGCTGGATCAACAAACTGAATTTGGTCGTGAGATTATCAAGACCAGGGCCATTGGCGATGAGATCGGTTCGTGCATAGCCTGGATGTGCAGCATTGCTCATCAGTCCCCAGCCCTTTGCATTGCTTTGACGTTGTAGTTCTAGTGCAAACATCAGCATTGCCAGTTTGGATTGTGCATAGGCTGGCCATGGCTTGTAGCGTTTCTGCCACTGCAGATCATCAAAATGAATATCAGCCATGAGCTTGTGTGCGTTACTGCTGAGGTTCACCACACGTGGCGCAGTTGCTTTACGCAGTTGCGGTAAAAGCTGAGCAGTGAGCGCAAAGTGACCTAAATAATTGGTTCCCAACTGCAGCTCGAAGCTATCAGCAGTTTCTTGGCGAGTTGGTGGCGTCATGACACCAGCATTGTTGATCAAGAGATCGAGTGAATCATGATCTGCAGTGAGGCGTTGCACAAAGTCAGTGACCGAGGCGAGGCTTGCTAGATCCAGATGTTCATAACGGATTTGTGCGTTGGGATAGATTGCTCGTATAGCCGCCAAAGCGGCTTGTCCTTTGGAGGCATTACGGCCTGTCAAGATTACGTCTGCGCCTTTGCCTGCAAGTGCTAATGCCGTCTCATAACCCAGACCGCCTGTTGCACCGGTGATGACAACGCGTTTGCCATCTTGGGTAGGTATATCTTGTATGTTCCAGTCAGTCATCAGATGTTGCTCCTCTAAAGGGATATTTGCATGAAGTACAGTGTCGGTTCATCGATGTTGCGGTATGCGATCCATCGCAGTAGGCAATGGATGACGCAAGGGCTAGAAGTTGCTTTTAATGAGTAATTAATCACTCATTAATTGTTTCAAAAAGAGAGGCGTCAGACGCCCCTGTTGCCACGGGATAGTCGGTTCTCAGACCGCCACTGCATGCCAGAAAGCTTCAAAACCTGATGTGCGATAGCGATTTGCATTTGCTTGATCTTGTGTCATAAAATTCATGCTGACTTCTGCCAGCGCGCCTAAGATCGAACCCACAAAGAGCGGCGGATAGTCACGCAGTACGCCGCTGCTAATCTGCTCTTCGATCAACTGGGTTAGGTCACAAAAGGACTGCATGCCGATCTGTTTACTTTCTGCGGTAATCTGCTCTGAGGTCGATAGCTGCGCCATCACTTTCCGCTCAAGCGGCTTGCTGACGCCCCAGTCGAGATAGCGCTGCCAGACATGGTGCATCTGTGCTTTTAGATCAGTGCTGATGGGGTAGTTGTCCATCATCACCAGTCGCAATTCGGCTTTCAACGACAGATAGAGTTGGTTGAGCAAGACTTCTTTACTGCTGAAATAGGTAAACAAGGTACCTTCGGCAACGCCTGCGACTTTGGCAATTTTTGAGGTCGGCGCACGCTCGCCGAGTTCAGCCAGCACGATGACGGCCGCATGCAAAATAGCATCGCGTTTATCTTCACTGCGGGGACGTGCCATGGATCCATATCATTTAAATGAGTGATCACTCAATCATACATGAAACCAAGCAAAGGTCAAGTATAAATGTCGAGCTAAACAGGATCCAGACAGTCTATCGAAATTTTAATAAATTGAAGTTTTTAAAAAGTGATGTCTTAACAATGCATAAAAAAACAAATTGAAGACTTATTAGGATCTTCATGGGTATGACATCTTGATGTCATACCCCAAAGTCTATGCTCCCTTTCTTCCATTTGGGGTCGAGCACATGTCTAATCGTTTATTTAATTTATCCACGTTTAAAGTGTCGTTACTGAGCATCGCTATTTTAGGCCTAACGGCCTGCGGTTCAGATGATGATTCCTCTCCCGTCGTCTTACCTACACCCGATGCGGTATCCACGCCGACATTAACCGGTTTTTCTAAACTTGCCGCTGATACGTTCGAGCCAAAAGATCATGATTCCGGCCAATATATCAAGACTGCCAATGGCGTATCGGTTCCGTTTGTCAAAAAGCAACCAGTGCAAGGTTTTTCTGGGGTGGTGAAAAATACGGATGGGTCTTATACCGTATTGGCGGATAACGGCTATGGGTCGATGCAAAG
>CAYJTU010000003.1:30872-31448 GCA_964373105.1 uncultured Moraxellaceae bacterium
GATGCAAAGTTCTGCGGATTTTGATTTGAGTCTCTATGTCATTCGTCCTGACTTGCGCAGCAGTACTGGCGGCAAGGGCAGTATCAGTGTGGAAAGAACCATCCAACTCAAAGACCCTCATAAAAAAATTAGCTTTCCGATTGTGAATAGCTTTGCCAAAGATCGTATTTTGACTGGCGCCGACTTTGATCCAGAATCCATTCAACGTGCCAAGGATGGAACGCTGTGGATTGGTGAGGAATTCGGACCATTTCTCCTGCATTTTTCCGCAGAAGGTGTGCTCTTAGATGCCCCGATTGAGTTGCCGAACCCGCTCACCGTTGGGCAAAAATTACGCGCCCCGCAAAACCCGTATAATGAAGAAGGGGCAACGCTGCGCTATATGAATGCGATGCGCGGTCATGCTCAGCTATATGGCAACAAAACGGCACCTTGGTTTGCACCTTATGCACCCGAGCTGAAATATAACGTTACCATGAAAGACGGCACGGTGATTAAATCTGATCCCGATGGCCACTATGCGCGCGGCAAAAATGGACCGAAAGACTTGCCTTATGCCGATGCCAATATCTACCC
>CAYJTU010000003.1:31458-47726 GCA_964373105.1 uncultured Moraxellaceae bacterium
TACCCGCTCAAAGAATTGACCGAAGCAGGCTTTCCAGTCTATCCGTGGACGGTCAATGATGAGACGAGCATGGTCAAACTGCTCAAAGCAGGTGTTTCAGGCTTGATTACCGATAATTCTGAACTGGCCTATAAGCTGGTCAAAGCATTTGATGCCAATCAAGATGGCATTGCTGGGGATTATCTGTTGGCTGATGGACGAATTGACCGCTCAAAATTTACACTGCAAGGACATCGTGGCTCGCGCAATTTACGGGTACAAAACACCTTGCCAGCGTTTGAGGTGGGTTTAGATAACTTGGTCACGGTGCTTGAGTCTGATATGCAAGTGACCAAGGATGGCAAAGATTTTGTCGGTCATGATGCGCGTATCGTGGTGGATCGCTGTCGTAAAGCCGATGGTTCTGCGATGCCTGCGGAAGGTGATGACACTTTACTGGTCAATCGTTATACCCAAGCAGAGATCCAAGCCTTGTTTATTTGTGATCGACAAGAATCTGCGCAAAAATTGCAAAAGACCGACCTCAGTTTATCGCCTGTGTCGGTCGCCTATGCCGCCAAAGCGGGTTTAAAAAGCGCCTATACCCCAGCCACGATGAAAGATGTGTTTGGCATGGTCAATGCGTATATTGCGTACTATGAAACAGGTGCAGGTAAGTCTCATCCGATGGCTGCTGCCCGTGCTAAAAATGCGCGAGAAATCCAATACAACATCGAGCCGAAGTCAGTGCCGTACAATGTGGCACAGGTGAGCTTACCGTTTATCAACCCAAGCTTCAGTGTTGCCTCGAAATTCATGGCCGAAGTGTATATGGATGCCGTTTATGCCGCTGAGAAAGCAGGTCTGATTCAACTAGACCAAATCGGCATTCAAGCGTTTGACCATAATTTTGTGATGTACATCCAAGAAAAATATCCAAAAATGCGGACAGGTTTCTTGTGGTCTGATCTGCCTAACTGGCCTTCTAAAGTGCCCAATGATGGTGGGTTTGTCCTTCAGCCCAATGAAAAAGGTGAGCAACCTTGGCTTGCAGCATCGTGGCCGTATCGGGTCACGGCAGCTACTGCACCGGTCGAAGTCCCGAGCAGCGGTGGCTTTGAAGGCATGGCCCAATCACCCGATGGCAAATTCTTGTACCTCCTGCAAGAAAAACCGCTGATCGGCAGTAGCGCTCGTGAGTTGCTGATTCATCAGTTTGATATCGAAAAGAAAGCCTATACCGGCAACTACTATCGTTTCCCGTTGGACGCCAAAGCCACAGCGATCGGCGATTTCCAGATGTTTAATGCCACTGAAGGCGTCATTATTGAGCGTGATGATAGCCAAGGCAAGGCAGAGGGGTATAAAAAACTGGTGCGTATCCAACTCAATGCCAGTGGTGCACTGGTCAATAAGTCGGTACTTGTCGATTTAATGAATCTTGCTAATCCGCATCTCCTATACGGTGCGATTCGCACGGGTGATGTGATGACCGGCAATCCTTTTTCGCTTCCTATCTGGACGATTGAAGGATTGATTATTGAAAATGAAACGACATTAACGGTGCTCACCGATAACAACTATCCTTTTGGGATCGGTCGTAATCCACAGTTGCCCGATGAAAATGAGTTTTTGCAAATCAAGCTTCCGCTGAGCAGCGCTTTGAAATAAACCATCCATTAAACCATTCAGCAGCGAGGAGACCGCCTACGATAAGTTGGCGGCTTTTTTATGTGAACAATAATCCTGTGAGGGGGCAGGATTATTGTTGCTCGTCCAGCTGTGGGGTGTTCTCTCTCAACGACGCTTATACGATCTTCGAGCAATTCAATACGAGTACTGGTGTTGAGGTTTCCTCATAGTTCTCTTTTTTGACTGCGCGATTGCAACTGTTCATTTGACGCGTTTTATTTTAACTGCACTGTGATTGAGGGCAAACGCCTGCATGTGCTGTCATGGAGGTGGCACGTCAGCGTAATAGTCAGATCGATAGCGGCTGGCATATACTCAAGAGCAGTTCTTTTAACTTTTGGGGTGTAGTCTTGCGTAGTATTGGATCCAACGCATGAATCCTGTCGATTCTGCTTATCGCTATGAGCCGTTACTCCACATGGGGCAGTGGTTTGCTGAGCTCCCTGTGGCACTTAAAACCATGCTGCTGGATGCCGCGACGGTTGTGCATCTGCATGCGGGGCAAGTGTTGTTTGAACAAAATGACCCTGCGCATGGCCTCTACGCGGTCATTTCAGGGTGTATCAGTGTCAGCCGCCAGCGTGCCGATGGCAAAGAGGCACTGCTGACCTTGATGGAGTCGCCGCATTGGTTTGGCGAGATCACCTTATTTGACCGCATGAAGCGCACCCACAATGCCGTAGCTTTAAGTGAAACGGTTCTGATTCATATCCGCGGTGAAACCCTCGATCAGCTCTTGAAGAAAGAGCCGCACTATTGGCAGAACTTCGGGCAATTGCTGACGGATAAAGTTCGCATGCTCTTGAATCAAGCCGAAGATCTGGCGCTCCTGAGCAGCGCGCAGCGCTTGGCCAATCGTCTGGTCTTTTTTGCCGAGAATGCGGGTCACAAAACCGATCGCAGTCGCCGCGTAATCCCAATCCCCCAAGAGCAATTGGCGATGATGCTTTATCTCACCCGTCAAACTACCAATCAATTGCTCAAAGATTTAGAGCGGCAGGGTTTGATCAAACTGGTATACGGTGCGATTGAGATCTTGGATTTGGAGGGTTTGCGTACTTTTGCGAATCCTGCTGAGATCAGCAAATCTGAGTAAGGACTGCTCAGGTGGGCAAAGCCAAGATGAGCAAATCTAAAATGCTCAAATCGCGTAAATGTCAGTTATTTGACAATGCCGCATGCCTAATTGTTTTACTATAATGATCAGAAAGTCGCGTTAACGATCAGATCAGTCGGCGTGCATTAAGACTGATGCATGCCGTGTTAACGACCGACACAAGATGCTATAAACCGCCATAAGCTTACATAACAATTAGCCAGCATATTTAACGGAGTATCACATCATGCCAGCAATCAAACTCAATGCAGAATGGTCCAACCTGATGCAACAGTACAAAGCAGACCATCAAGACCCGCGTAATCAGCGTTGCCACAGCATCGGCATTCCCCTGATTCTGGCCTCCCTACCGATAGGCGCGACTATTATTGGTTTGCCGATCGCAGTACCACTATTTACTGTGGGCTGGGGTTTTCAGTTTGTTGGGCACTATTTTGAAGGCAAAAAACCATCGTTTACCGAAGATCGTCGTCAACTGCTCGTCGGTGCGTTGTGGTGGGCACAGAAGAATGGTTTGAAAGTGGTCGAAGCCAAAGCCTGATCGCCATTGCTAGACTACAACGCGTACCGAGCAAGTCCCGACGATATCATCCGCGATATGTTTTATTGAGGTGTCGCTGATTTGAGTCGATCATCAAAAGCCGAGTCGCCCTATCGCGTGGCTCGGCTTTTATATACCCACCTGATTCTTTATTGAGTACATGGCATGGTTTCACCGATTTCTTGGCGCCCAGACGTCCCCGTAGGCTATCGGGGTCCGCGTATTGCGCTGATTCATGGTTTGGTCGCAGGCAAGCATATGGAGCGGCATTTGCTAAGTTTCTTGCGCGCCGCAGGCTATCCTGACACCACGCTCTATAGCAACCATCTGAATCCGTCACGCATCGCCAAAGATTTGGCAGTGGCGGCGGCGGCGGGGCGTCCGATTGTGCTGATCGGTTACAGTCAAGGCGGCTCGCAAGTGGTGAAGGTGGCGCGCAGACTGAGCAAGCAGGGCTATGCCAGTGATCTGGTAATCTCGCTGGCAGCGGGAGGTCTAGGCCGCCTCGTCCCCGCACAGTGGGGCTTTGATATGCGCAAGATTCCAGCGGGCGTGAAGCGTTATTTAAACTACTACGCAGCACGTGATCTGCTCGGTACGGATCGCCGCATCGATGCCAATGTCGCGCATGCCGATTCTGCGAGCACCCATCTGGAAAATATTCGTTATCCTGAGGGGGCCAGTGTCGATCACATTTCGATTGTGCGCTGTTATCCCGCGCACAAAGTGCTGCCTGAAGTGCGCAGACTGTTTTTGGATCGCCTCCTGACGGAGCTTGAGCTCTTGGATCCGCACACGACATAAGGACAAAGGCCACTACTAAAGTGCGCGGCTTTGTCTTATATTGGATCGCACTGATCGGATCTTGATTGTAGTCACTTAATTATAGTATCTAAGAGTTCTTGCGCGGATTAGGGATGAATCATGAAAATTTGCGTCTATGGTGCGGGTGCAATTGGCTGCTATATCGGTGGACGTCTGCGTGCTTCAGGCAGCAACGTTCACCTGATCGGTCGCGCGCGGATCGGTGATGGACTGCGTACGCACGGTCTAGCACTCTCCAATTACCGGGATCAAACGTGGCATATCGCGCCTGAAGCAATTCAGTTTTCAACCGAAGTGACTGCGGCAGCCGACGCAGACTTGGTTTTGGTCACGGTCAAATCCGCGGCAACGGCTTCCGCTGCAGAAGCGCTTGCGGCGGTGTTGAAACCGGGTGCGCTGGTCATCAGCTTTCAAAATGGCTTGGACAATACTGAAGTTTTGCATCGGGCTTTGCCGCATCATACGGTGCTCGAAGGCATGGTGCCCTTCAATGTCATCCATGACGGACATACTTTTCATCAAGGCTCCGAAGGGGAGCTTGAGGTGCGTGAGCATGCGGGGCTGTATGCCTTTACTGCGGATTTTAAACGTGCCGGACTGCCGCTGATTGAGCATTTCGATATGCTACCGATACAGTGGGCCAAGCTGCTCCTTAACCTCAATAACGCCATCAATGCACTGGCCAATCTGCCTTTAAAAACCGAATTGTCACAGCTCGACTATCGTCGCTGTCTGGCGCTGGCGCAGCGTGAGGCACTGCTGTTACTGCGCGTCGCCAAGATTCAACCGGCTAAGCTGACGCCACTCCCTGCCCACTGGATTCCGCGGTTGCTCAATGTGCCTGATGTGTTGTTTGCCCGATTGGCTTCTAAAATGCTGACCATCGATCCGCAAGCCCGCTCGTCGATGTCCGATGATCTGGCGGCAGGTCGTCTCACAGAAGTGGACTGGATCAATGGTGAAGTGGTGCGTTTGGCCCAGCGACTGGGACGACACGCGCCGATCAATGCCCGCTTGGTAGAACTGATTCATCGTGCCGAACACAGCGAGACGCGTCCGAGTTGGAAAGGATCTGAATTACTCGCAGAACTGTTGATCGCAGGGCCGGGGACTGATCGGCTCTAGCGACCTCACACCACCACAAAGGTACTCAAATGCTCGGCAACGCGTGGATATAATTCACGCGGCACTTTAGGAATGGTTTTGCGCAGCATGCGTTTGTAGATTGACACCACCAGTGCGATTACGCCATTCAAAGTCTTGTCGACGACGTAATTGAACTTCATCAGGTCTTTTGGGGTCATGAAGAGCGGCTTCATGGTTTCTTCTAAGGCCCGCACCAACAGCTCGACCACTTCATCTAGATCATCGGCACTGCCCTCGGCCAGTGAGCGCAATACCCGCTGCAAATCGGCGGCAAATTCTGGTGTGATATTAAAGGCGAGATAGGGCTTCATGTCCGTGCCTAAATCTAAGCGATGCATCATGGTATGGTAGTGTTCAATCACGGGCGGTAGGCGGTCATTGGCAATATAACCGCCAACCCACTGGATATAGTGGCGTGCTTTGGCTTTGACTTCTTCGACTTTCACTTGAGTATCATCGAATTTTAGCGTGGGATCCATGCGAGACAGTTCATTCAACAGCGTCACTAGGCCCGAATCGATGAGGTCGCAGTTGGCCTCGATGAGCAGTTCAAGCCCCAGTTTTTTATCCGCATCTGATACGGTCATCCGTGTCCGCTGATAGAGTGCTTCAAACGCGATGGGAATATAGTCGCGCACAGTATTGGCAAAATACGGGGGGCTAATGCTGCGGCTCTTCATTAAACGGTTGTCCATGTATTGTTTCATCCTGAAAAAATTGGGCTGCTCGTATCATCTATCGCGTAGATTGTAGAGGCTGACGACAGTCATCTCTATCAGCTCAATGGGCTTCCAATACCACATTGTTATCTTTGGACGCCATAAACCATCAATCTGATCTCTAATCCGCTTGCCTGATCGAACTTGCTGGCAGTGACCCGTTCGCATGAGTTAGACCACGGCGTTTTAGATCGGACATTCCGCTCTTATTCGTCTCTAAGCATTCACCCAAACATCAATTCATGAGTAATCTCTAAGGGTATTTTAGATTTTATCGTGAAGCATTGACTGTAAATGTAGATATTGAGGGCGGGAATGCCAGTCGAGCATCGGATATTCCTTTTTCCGTGCTTACATCACATGCTGATCCTGTGATCAACAACATGAAGGCGCATTTTACGCGGCATTTTTCTTTAAAAGCTATAGATTAATGTGATGATTCGTAGCCGATTTGCGGACTCATAGAAGGAAGGTGGCTTCAACCTCATCCGAGCAACTGAGCCCATCTCGTTGCACTCAAAAAAGGCACACCATGAGGGTGTGCCTTTTTCGGAATTGGTGACAAACGTGTGGTTATGATGCAAACATCAGGTCGTTCAGCACAATGCGTCTGGAGGTGGCATCGCTACCATTGCCAAATTGAAATTCAATCGCGCGCACTTGTTTGGGATCAACGCCCGTGAACTGTGCAAGCGGTAAACGCACCGTATTCAGCATCACTTTAGGCACATAGTCGGAACTGGCGCTGGCACAGGAAGACTTGCCAGGTGGGTAGTACAGCGCTTTGGAGTAGTCACTGACACTGAGCCACGGTGAGACCTGATTGCTTTGGTCTTTGAGGCGCACCTTGACGTCGGCCGGTAGACACGCTGTGTTGCCACTGTCGGTAAAGTTCACACCGGCACGGAATTGCAGTGTGTTAAAGGCGGAGACATCCTGTGCGGTGGTGAAGTTGTTCGCCCAACTGGTTTGTAGACTGTTGGCCAGCCACCCCATATGCAGTTGGCTGACTGCATTTTCCGGCAACTGACCACTGCCTGCGGATGGACAGGTGCTGCCTGAAGGACTGATGCCACAGCGTTCATAGGGCTTGAGCAGTTGGTTGATCGCAGAACCATCAATGGCCAGATTCAGTAGGTCCGTGCCTTTGTTGATCACCAATCTGTTGCTTGATCCCGGATGGTAGTTAGCATAAATATATTTCAGCGATGCCGATGGGTTGGCCGGGAGGTTGGCCGAGGCAGGGGCCTCACTGGCACCTGTCAAGTACGGTGCAAAACTGGTTTCACCACCGACATAGGTGCGGAAGAATGCCGTCATATAGGCCAGACCCACACCGCGCTGCTGTGCTTCAGTCAGGCGTTTATTGGCGCTGCCACTGCCACAGAAGGCATTGCTGCTACTGCCCCAATCATCGGACCCGCCGACATTGCTACTCGGTGACCAAATCGAATTGAAGTAGTTATGGTTAGCACCCATCACCAGCACCGAGTGTTTAGCGGCGGTATCGGTGGTCAGCGCATAGCGTGACTGATTGTAGTATTTGACGCCTTGCAGATCACTGACATCGCCATCGCAGTAGGGCAGCATCACTGAGAGCGGCACATTGCTGGGTACGGGGTTTGAAAAGTCTGTGGGCGCCAGTGGGAGTAGGGCTTTAAGAGTGACTTTTTTGTCGCCCGTTGCATTTTGATTGAGCAGGTAATGCTTGACGATGCCTTCACCGCCGCGCGAGTGTCCCATGGTGCCGACGCGACTAAAGTCAAACTGACCTTGCAGTGTCGCAGGGAGACTGCCAACCAGCGCGCCTGTATTTTTATTGAACTGCTGGAGCAACTCTAAATGCCTTTGCACCAATTCGGCGCGGGCGCCCATGCCATAGTCGCTATTGCTGTTGTCCTTGGCATTGATGCCATTGGCACTGATCGAGACGACGATATAGCCTTGGCTGGCCAAGATTTGCGAGGTGTAGTCATAACCCTTAAAGCTTGGAATGGTCGATGATCCTGAGGCGCACGGCCACGCCAATGATGCACGTTTGGTTGAGGTGTTGAAGCAGGTTACATGGCGACCATGTTCAAACAGCACCACAGGATAGGGGCCACCTGTTAAGTCTTTGGGATAGTGTATCGATGCACGCAGCTCGACAGGGCTGAGTGAGCGTGAGGTTGGGAAGTTACTGGGTTGAAACGCGCTATCTCCCAAGTTGTATTCGATGCGGCTAAAGCCGTGGGTACCTGCCACGCCGGGGTCGGGTGTGACGTTGGTATTGGCATTGTTTGTGAGATTACTATTGGTGCTTGCGACCGCCGCATGATTCAGCAGACAGACGCCAGTGAGAATCAGAGCAGCGGGTAGAGCCTTAGATAGGATTCCTTTGCAGACTATCGATTTAGACATAATCATCTCTGGTTGTTGATGGGTGGAGAGGGTGATAAAGAGCGTTTAGGGTTTGATGCTGACATCGAGTTTTTCTGGGATGGATTGACGCTTCGTTGCTGCGACATCGTAAGACAGCGATAAGGTCTGGCCTTGGGTGAGCTGCTTGGGATCAATTGTGATGGCGCTGATCGCATCAAGGTTGGGGCTTTCACTGGCGTAGCCCAGCAGTTGGTCATTGCTCCACAGCATGGCGCGGGCGTCCCGTGCAGTGAACGGCCCACCGGTGATCGAGACTTTCCATGCTTTGTTGACGACTCGGGTCTGACCATTGATCGTGACTTCGGCGGCGGGTTCGATGTTGATTTCTTCGACGCGATAGCTCTTGAGTTGCAGCGCACCTTGCGGGGTTGTGTTGTTGCCTTCTGCGATGATTTTTCCAGACATCGTGAGTAGATCACCTGCTTCAAGCGGCGGCAGGGGGGCTTTTGACGATGAGGGAGTTGCGGGCGTGCCCGTATTGTTTGTATTTGGCGTACTGCCTAATGGGCTGTTTTGATCAGGTTGAGATGGGTTTGAGGTAGACATGGCGTGACCTTCCACTGTGGCGTCTATTGAGGTTGTTGATACCGATGTGGGGTCGCTGGCTGGGTTATTGTTGCTGGTAGCTGCATTGGCGTTGGGCTGGAAATAGGCAAAACCGACCATGGTGATTGCGACGATCGCAAGCAGGGTGATCATGAGGATCAAGGTATTCTTTTTCATCGTGCTGCACTCGTCAGGATGGTTTGATATTTAATGTGAAGAAATATAGTTATCA
This sequence comes from uncultured Moraxellaceae bacterium, assembly GCA_964373105.1. Classification (GTDB taxonomy): domain Bacteria; phylum Pseudomonadota; class Gammaproteobacteria; order Pseudomonadales; family Moraxellaceae; genus Aquirhabdus. The sequence goes on from CAYJTU010000003.1 coordinate 40,677, forward strand.
ATATTTTCAATCATTAAATATAACCGTTTGGTAAAAATACTTATTTTTATAGAAAGCAAAATTTGAGCCAAGTACTAGGGGTGTAGAGCATATTGAAATTGAGTTCTTAACGGATTTGTATTTCTTATCTGAGGATGTCACGTTGAAATTTTCTCTAGCAGATTTTATGGAGGTGCTGGATGAGGCTAAACACACAATGTTGAAGGCTTATGATGAACCGGCATCTCCCTAATAGAAACCCTAATTGGAGAGTCAGATCGATGCTTAAAGCCATTCTAAAATTCTTGATGATGCTGCTATTGGTTCTTTTTATTTTAATCGCACTGTTCATTTTTTTCTTTTACTACAAAGCAGATGAGGGCAATGTGCATATTGTATATAAAGCTGCACCTGATTCGATTATCCAAAAATAATCCCACATCAACGGAGTGACGTCAGAGCGAATAGTCACTCTCTGTGAATCAGCGTCTTGTCCTCAGAGTCTAAATATTGCGTCAAGTGCAATAAATACCCAGAAAATTATGAAGCAATTCTTGAATTTAGAGAATCCTGAGTTTTATTTATTTTGTTTTATACATCTTACGCGGAGAGTTGGTTTCAGCCTACGCAACCATCGTTGCTTGCGTCTCTAGGGAGGGCATGACTTGTGATAACGTCACTAGGGCACCTAAGAATTAACTAGGATGGGTCAGGATATGCTGCGATTGTTTAGTTTGATTCCACTAATGATAATGATCTCTAGTTGCCAAAGTTTAATCTTCAAGCAGCCACTTGCAGCTAAAGAAGTTTCAAGCAGCAGCGTTGTGAAGACCCTTCAAATACAAAACTGGGCTGAGTCGCTTGATGTCTCTGGGCTATTTGAAATGAGAAAAGGCGATGCTCTGAGGTTGGCTCTCCCGAAAGATGAAGAAATTATCGTAAATCTTGAGGAAATTGAAAATACCGGACACTCTCTTATATGGGTGGGGGGAAACCACGATGATGCATCATATAATCGAACATATATTGTGCGCCATGAAGGCATTATTTTAGGGTCAATAGAATATAAAAATAAATATTACGAATTAACGGGCACGAACGAGAAAGTCCGAATACAAGATTTAAGTTCAATCAAACGTTTAATCTTCAAGCAGGGTAGCAGTGATGGTATTCCTCCTTCTCGAAGTATTTCAAAAATATCAAATGCTACGAGCGGTCAAAATCCTCTCAATAATGATATTACATCCATCAATGTATTAATACTGCCGACTTCAGAACTGACTAATTCCTATGGATATTCTAAGCTCTACACAAAAATTGAGCTGATAAAGAAAAAGACTCGCGAGGCATTTGCTAACAGTAAACTTTATATTCAGATCGGTTTTCCATATCATCAGTTTCGTCCATTAAATATCCCCGCAGGTATACCTAACAAGGATGTGCTGGATATGATAACGCCGTTTGAAGGACAAGATAATCCAATCATGAGACAAATTCATTGGCAGCGTCGTGGCAGTATTCATATTGTTGCTGTACTACGAAGCTATGTTGGAAACGGCAACTGCGGTGAAGGGTGGATTGGGGGGTGGAGGGAAACGCCAGACTCATTACCGAGAGTAAGCATTGAACAAGGCCGGCTACACAGTTACGCCATTGTCAATATTAACGATGACATATGCGACGATCTAACTTTGGCGCACGAAATTGGTCACAATTTAGGATCGCTTCACGATCATACGACTCAAGGTGCCGCCTCAGAACGAGGCGTGTTTGATTTTAGCTATGGTCATGTAGGCGGATCAGGCCCCACAGGCTTTACTACAATAATGGGTTATCCATCATCCTATCCAAGAGTGCCAGTCTATTCAAACCCTGCATTGACGATTCCATGTCACGGGAATCCTTGCGGTATAAATTTTGGTTCTTCCTCAGCAAATAATTTTGCAGGCTTTAATGCAGTTAGAGAAAGAGTTTCACGTTGGGTATCTTTTCAGGATTTCTTTGTCAATGAGTTGTATGGCAAAGGAAGAGTTGAAGGATATTATGAAGATGGGCCAGATCCAGGTTTGCCAAAGATAGATTGTCCAGGATCATGTTTCTCTTCACTGCCAGTCGGACGAAGAATGACCCTGAAAGCGATTCCAGCACCTGGGTACAAATTTATGAAATGGCTAAATATCTCACTTTGCTACGAAGATCCAATTTGCTATGTTGATAATCAAAATATCAGAGACATTGATGCATGGTTCATAAAACAATAAATTCTTTTCTCTGCAAGCAGAATGTCCAAAGAATTTTAAATTCCAAATATTAATTGATTTACATAAGTAACTTACAGCATTCCGCCTTTCAATCAGCACTACACTCGACCGTGCATCGCCCTACAACGTCGGGATCTGCATATTGAACGCCACCACATAGCCGATGACGGCGCGGTTGGCTTCGGTTTCCGTCGCTGGTGAAATATAGTTGTCGCGGTAGTAACCGTGCTTCCAGCATGCAAAACCAATTTCGATGGTGATAGCCGCAATGTCTGGTTCGGTCGGGAATATCAATGGTCTATCCAGAGAGGAAAAGATATTTCGGATCTCCTGACTGACGGCATTTAGCGCTGTTTTTTGCACCAAGTGAGCCGCTCGGCTCGTCGATCTGCCCAGCAGTAAAATGCTGGCTGCGGGTGTCTTATTAAAATACTCCGTCCCCGCACGGACAATAATCACGATGGCTTCTTGCCATGTCTTATGTTTGACCTTCGGCGTCACATTGCTGATCAGGAGTTCTCTGAGCTCACCGAGATAGAGCTCGGAGAGATGGGTATACAGCACGTATTTACTGGGGAAAAACTGATAGAGACTCACCCGCGGGATACCCGCTTCTTTGGCGATCTCTGAAATCGATGTTTCCTCTGGACCGAGACGTTCGAGCATGGCGACGGCTGCAGTCAGTGCTTTCGCCACACGCTGTTGACTGCGCTCTTGCAGGGGCATGCGACTGTGTGGCAACGGCTTTGGGCTGAGGTCGTCGTCAGCGGGTCTTGTCTCTAAATCCGACACGTGTTATATTTTCCTTGAAATGCTACAGGTGTCGGATATTTTAAGCGAAAGGACATGCACATGCAATTGCTGTGGTCACAGGCGTGTCTTTGCCGTGAGGGACAGATGGAAGTGAATCCTTGTTCCTCTTGCGGCTGGTTTTAATTCTGATTAAAAACAACGGTTTTTAAGGTTTACCTCTATGTCCACGCTTCGAGACGGAATTCAGTTTCCCCCAGTTCACAACGGCGCACCCAGCTCTACCGTCACCGGTAAAGCCATCCTTGCAACCGCATTGGAAAGTAGCAATCGACAAGCGGCCGAGGCGGTACGCCGCGACAAGAACTGGCGCAAACAATATCCCACCCATTTCCGTGCGTTGGTCGAGTCGGGCATTCGCACACCCGCAGCGGCGATCAGCATTGCGCGCGGCGGTTTGGCGGAAACGTGGAAGCAGTTTATTTTTATCCGTGACCAGAAGCACTATGGTTTGGCTGAAGCCATGCGCACACTCAACACGCCGGCCTTCAAGACCATTGAGCTGCAAGGCACGGGAAGTCCTGGGGTCGCCGAATGGGTGGTGCCGTATCATGGCGAAATGCTATCCGGTGCTCGTCTGCGTCAGCAGATCGATGCGTGGGAGAGCGATGGCATTGTCGAACCCAGTCATGCCGTCGCACTGCGCCGTGTGATTGATCATCCGGAATGGCTTGATCTATCCGATCGTACCGTGGTGCTGTTTGGCGCTGCATCGGAAGCGGGTCCTTTGACGTGGCTTGCCAAGTGGCGTGCTAATATTGTCGCTATAGACCTACCGAACCCCGCTGTCTGGCAAAAAATCGTCACGACGGTTCAAAACGGTAATGCCAAGCTCTACATTCCCGTGCCGATCATGACTGAAGACAAGCAGGATACGATAGCGGGTGGCTTGCTCAAACAAGCGGGCGCCAACCTACTCACGCAAACCCCTGAAATCGCCACATGGCTTAAAGGCTTTGAGCAAAAGCTTGATTTGGCGGCGATTGCCTACTTAGACGGCGAGCGTCATGTGCGTGTTTCGGTGGCAATGGATGCGGTGATGACCGAGGTCAGTCGTGCCAAACCGGATTCAAGCTTGATGTACATGCTGACGCCAACCGATATCTATGCGATCAATGCCGAAACGGCAGATGAGGCGGCACAGCGCTTTGGCAATCGTCCTTTTGTGCGGCGGTTCCTCACGGATGCGATCCATGTAGCGTTGCTCAAGAATTTCTTTGTGCCCAATAACGACGAATTAATCCTCTCTCAAAATGGTAAATATTACGGCATTGCCGACTGTCTGGTGATTGAGCAAGGCCCGAACTATGCCCTGGCAAAACGCTTGCAGCAGTGGCGCGCGACTGTGGCGCGTCATGAGGGGCAACACGTGTGTTTAAACGTTGCGCCGTCGACCATGACACAGTCGGTGATCAAAAATCCGATCTTGAAATCAGCATTTAAGGGGGCGGATCTGTTTCAGGTTGAAGCCTTTGAGCCCGCGACGACCAATGCAATTATGGCGGCGATGTGGGTGCATGATCTGCGCTGTGCCCAAAGCAGCGCCAATCCGGAGCGAGCCCTTGATCATCCGTTAGAGCTGATCAGCGAAAGTGCCAATCATGGCGGGCTGTGGCGCGTGCCTTACTTGGCGCGTAGCGCTTTGCCGTTTTCTGCGGTGTATGGTTGGGTCAAAGAAAAAGCCGGAAGATGATGAAAAAAATGGCGCCTTGAGACAGGGCGCCATTTTTTTTGATGAGAGGAGCTAGGCTTAAGCCGTAGATCGTTCAGGCGTTAAGCCTCAGCAGCTTCCTGATCAGGAGAGTCCAAGCTCACACTGAGCAGGTGGATACGTTGGTCAGCCAGTTCCAGCACTTTAAAGCTGACATTCTCGCGCTTCACCACTTCACCCACGGTCGGCAGACGTCCGAGTTCATTCAAGATCAAACCTGCGACGCTGATATAGCCTTCATCGTCGAGTAAATGATCAGTGCCAAGTTCCTGCTCTAACTGATACAGGTCAGCGCTGCCCTTGACCAGCCACGTATACTCATCCTGCTGGATGACATCTGGGGTTTCGTCTTCATCGGGGAACTCACCTGCAATCGCCTCAAAGATATCCAGCGGCGTCACCAACCCTTGCACGGAGCCAAACTCGTTGGTCACGATCGCAAGGCCGCCTTTGGAGTTACGCAGGATGTTGATCAGCTTGAGTACCGGCATGGTTTCAGAGACAAAGATTGGACGCTGATAGCCGACCAGATCGGCAATATTCAGCTCATGATCCAAGATGTCGATCAAGTCTTTGGCGCGCACGATGCCAATCACCCGATCTAACTGATCACGGCAGACGGGAAAGAGGCTGTGCGGGGTATCCAGCAATTGCTCACGGATACGCTCGGTGGTGCCATTGATATCAATCCATGAGATGTCCGAGCGCGGCGTCATGATCGTGCGGATCGAGCGCTCACTTAAAGTAAGCACACCGCTGACCATATAGCGTTCATCTTCATCAAAGGTGAGCGCGGGGGATTGATCGTCATCTGTGTGGAACTGAGGATCACGACTGCCGCCCATCAAGGACAAGATCGCATCTGCAGTGCGCGCACGTAGCGGCAGGGCATTGGCATTCTTGTTAAAATTGCGGATACGCCATTGATTGAGCGATTCAATCAAGATTGAGAAGCCGATTGCCGCGTATAAGTAGCCTTTGGGGATATGCAAGCCAAAGCCTTCTGCGATCAGACTAAAGCCGATCATGAGCAAGAAGCTTAAACACAGCATGACCACGGTCGGATGCTGGTTGACGAAGCGGGTGAGCGGTTTGGAGGCCAGCAGCATCACAACCATTGCGACGGTGACCGCCGTCATCATGACGTAGATATTGTCCACCATACCCACGGCGGTGATTACTGAGTCGAGTGAGAATACTGAGTCTAAAATGACGATTTGGGTAATGACTGCGCCGATGCCCGCATAGACAGGGTTTTTATTTTCGACATAGATATCGCCTTCGAGCTTCTCGTGCAACTCCATGGTGGCTTTCCACACCAGAAATAAACCACCAAAGATCAAAATCAAATCGCGACCCGAGAAGGCAAAGTCGGCAATGCTAAACAGCGGTGCGGTGAGCTTCATCACCCATGACATGATCGACAGCAAGCCTAAGCGCATGATCAGTGCCAGCGCAAGACCGATACGGCGGGCTTTGTCACGTTGATGGGGAGGCAGCTTGTCAGCCAAGATGGCTATAAAAACAAGATTGTCGATACCGAGGACAATCTCAAGAACGATTAATGTTGATAAACCAACCCAGATGGTCGGGTCCATTAGAAATTCCATGTCTGACCTCTATTGCTGAAGGTTTGTGTGTGCGTGACATGGAATTTCTGCGTCTGTCGACAGGATGGATCGGGGTGCATTAAAGGGGACCTGAAAAAAGTATAAAAAAAGTATAAAGGAAAACAGTCTACTGTTCATCAATATCACAGCATAAACATGCCGGAAAATGCACTCACCATGAATGCGGAGTGCTTAATATTAATCATCATGCGATAGTCGTGGATCAATCGCTATAAGAATTATGCGTAAATGGGGTGATAATATGTAAAAAAAGATTACGGAGATTAGGGACAACGAGCGCCCTAAATGGCGTTTTAAAACGAAAAAAGACCCACGCCAGTGAGTCTGTCAAAACGACAAAAGAGTACGTAGAGGCCGCTGATGCGACCTAAACGATGATGGACTGCCCGATTTAGATGTTATTTAGGCTGCAAATAGGTCACGTGATAATCATCAAGATTAAGTGCGGTTAAGCGTTGCTTGAGTTTTTTCAGTGACCACGGCCATGCGGCAAAGTTGCGGCCGTTTTGATCGAGGTAGTAGCTTTTGCATCCGCCGCTGTTGAAGACGGTGGTTTTGATGTGTTTTTGCACCAGAATATTGTGCTTCTTGATCACATCCGACTTCACGGCAAGCTAACTGATGCCATGGTCTTTAATCTTCAGCAAGCCATCTATGA
>CAYJTU010000004.1:0-827 GCA_964373105.1 uncultured Moraxellaceae bacterium
ATCTCTGCGTTCATCTTCGGTGGTCGCCGTGCAGATACAGTGCCCTTAGTTACTGAAGCTTTTGATTGGGTGGATGGTGTCTATAAAGCAGCGACTATGGGGTCTGAGACGACCGCGGCTGCTGTAGGCCAGCAAGGCGTTGTTCGTCGTGACCCGTTTGCCATGTTGCCATTCTGCGGTTACAACATGGGTGACTACTTCCAGCATTGGTTGAATATCGGTGAGCAACTGCAAGCAGCAACTGCAGCGAATGGTCAAAAAATGCCGAAGATTTTCAACGTGAATTGGTTCCGCCGCGATGCAAATGGTGATTTTGTATGGCCTGGCTTTGGTCAAAATGCACGCGTACTTGAGTGGATCATTGATCGCTGCGAAGGCCGTATCCATGCAGAAGAAACCCCAATGGGCTTTGTTCCTGCCTATGAAGATCTAAACTGGACGGGTACTGACTTCTCTCGTGAAGATTTTGACCTCGTCGCTGCACAAGATCATGATCAATGGGTGACTGAACTAGAAAGCCATGAAGAGCTGTTTGCTAAGATTGGTACTCAATTACCGCAAGTCTTGCGTGAGCGCAAAGCGCAATTGGTTGCTGCACTGAATAAAGCCAAGCAAGAAGCCAGTGCTTAAGCTGACTTGATGACATAGATAAAAGAAACCGCCTCATATGAGGCGGTTTTTTTTGTGCAAGATGGTCTGTCTTTTCGCAGACTCACCACGATCGAATCAGGCTTGACAATAATTTGAGATCACTTTAAGTTCATGCCGCTTCATAAAAATATTAAGAGCTGTTTTTATACATAATAGGAAATAGGGGATTCCATGGG
>CAYJTU010000004.1:837-10934 GCA_964373105.1 uncultured Moraxellaceae bacterium
ATGGGACATTTAATCAGTACAGAGCAGATCGGGCGGGTGTTGATTGCCCGTTTAGCAAATCCACCCCATGCACTGATTACCGAACCTATGGTTCGAGAGCTTGCTGATATTGTTGAGCAAGTAGATGCTGATGATGGGATCGGTGTGGTCATTTTAACGGGAGACCATCCCGAGCTTTTCTTGGCGCATTACGATGTCAGTGAGTTACTGAGCGTCGCCAAGCAAGCCCCTGCGATTTCCCAAAGCCAAGCCAGTTTTGCACTGAATGTGACGCAAAAGCTCAATGCAGTACCGGGTGTGGGCTCACTTTTAAATCGTACGCCTGCGGCAGGACTTCTGCAACTTCAACATTTTCACGACACCTTACTGCGTATGGGCAGAAGCGGTACAATTTTTATTGCGGCTATCAATGGCACGACAGCGGGTGGTGGTTTGGAACTGGCCATGGCCTGTGATTTTCGTTACCTCTCCGATCGCGCTGAGATTGCTCAACCTGAAGTGCTGCTCGGTTTCCCGCCGGGCGGGGGTGGCACACAGCGGATGTCTCGTTTAATTGGCCGTGCGCGCGCATTGGAAATCATGTTATCTGGGCGCCCGATTACCCCAACTGAGGCCCAGAGCCTTGGTTTAGTCACTGAGGTCGTTGCCCATGAGTCTTTATTGGATTCTGTACTGACTACCGCGCATCAACTTGCGACCCGCTTTAAACCCGCCGTTGCTGTGATCAAACAGGCTGTACTTGAAGGGGGTTCTTTGCCTCTTGCAGAGGGCATGAAGGTCGAGCAGGCAGGGTTTCTTGCTATGTTGGGTGAGCCGCAGGTTCAAAAAGCGATGACAGCTTATGTCGCACAGACCCAATCGACGGGCGTCTTACCTGCGACGGATCCCATAGCGCGAGAACAATTGCTGGATGGAAGTTTCTCGCCATTCTATGAAGCCTCAAAACCCTAAGAAATGACTCTGGGTGTGTTCATTCAAGAAAGCCATCTTTGAAAAGATGGCTTTCTCGTTTGTGATGTTAGAAACATTAAGGGGGTCATCTCCGCGTACTTTCAAAATTATTCCCATCAACTGGCCCGCGATCATCGCTTGACTCAGTTATACTGTTAACCATATATGAACGTGTTTTAGGATGTCTTTTATGTCTCAACGTAATGTTGTCGTCATTGCAACGACTTTCGTGGCTTGTCTAATTTTGGCGGGCTGTGGTCAAAAAGGTGCGCTGTATCTGCCCAATACCAATACAACGCAAGATGCAAAGAAAACCAGTTTTATCTTTGGCCCTAAAGTTGAAAGTAAGGATACGCAAAAGTCTGAAGCCGCACCTGTTGCGCCGAAAGATGTTCCAGCAAGTTCAGTAGTAGGAAGTGCGTCATGAGTTTTACCCGTGTAGATGGTGCTTTATTAGTAGAAAAATTACCGCTTGCATCACTCGCATCCCAATATGCGACGCCGCTGTATGTCTATTCGCGTGCAGCGTTAACGGCAAATTACCTTGCATTTGATCAGGCATTCAGTTTTATTGATCATCAGGTTTGTTTTGCGGTGAAGTCCAATTCAAATATTGGTGTATTGAATGTATTGGCGAAACTCGGCGCCGGTTTTGATATCGTGAGTGGTGGTGAGCTTGAGCGTGTGCTTGCTGCGGGTGGTGAGCCTACAAAGATCGTATTTTCTGGCTTAGGTAAAACTGAACAAGAAATCGAGCGCGCGCTGAAACTGGGCATTGCGTGTTTTAACGTGGAGTCAGCGGCGGAGTTACTCCGAATTGATCAAGTCGCACAGCGTGTCGGTATCCTTGCACCTGTATCCTTGCGTGTGAATCCAGATGTGGATGCGCAGACTCACCCTTATATTTCAACGGGCTTAAAAGAAAACAAGTTCGGGATCCCGAACGACACCGTGTATGAAATTTACGGCTTGGCGGCGAGTCTTGCTGGTATTGAAGTGGTGGGTATTGACTGTCATATTGGCTCACAGTTGACCACCACGACACCGTTTCATGATGCGCTGGATAAATTGATTGAGATGATCAATACCTTGAAGTCGCAGGGGATCAACCTCAAACATATTGATATCGGTGGTGGTCTGGGTGTGACGTATCGCGATGAAACGCCCCCTACACCTGCAGAGTACGCGGCGGCACTGCGTCCTGCGCTCGAAGCGCTAGGCCTTAAAGTTTATATGGAACCCGGGCGGGCGATCAGTGCCACTGCGGGTGTGCTACTGACGACAGTGGATATGCTCAAACCTACCACCTATCGTAACTTTGCACTCGTCGATGCGGCGATGAATGATTTGATCCGCCCATCGCTCTATAGTGCATGGATGGACATTCAACCCGTGTCAACGCCGACCCATCAAGATGTGAAAGTTTGGGATTTGGTCGGTCCCGTATGCGAGTCGACGGATTTCATCGGTAAGGAACGTGAACTTGCTCTGGAAGCAGGAGATGTTTTAGCCGTCTTAGGTGCTGGCGCTTACGGTTTTGTTATGGCGAGTAATTACAATACCCGTGCGCGTGCTGCGGAAGTCATGGTTGATGGGGATCAAGCTTATGTGGTACGCAAGCGCGAAGTTGTCAATGAACTATGGGCACTCGAATCTCTCGTTCCTTAAGTCAATCCCCACTCACATCCATTGAAAGAGGAGTCCATTATGCGTGTCGAATTTAGCAAAATGCACGGATTGGGTAATGATTTTATGGTCATTGATTTGGTCAGCCAGCAAGTTACCCTTGACCCCACGCTCATCCGTGGTCTCGCCAACCGCAACTTTGGGATTGGCTTTGATCAATTGCTTTTGGTCGAGCCACCGGAACAGCCTGATGTGGACTTTAAATATCGCATTTTCAATGCGGATGGTTCAGAAGTTGAGCAATGTGGCAATGGTGTGCGCTGCTTTGCGCGCTTTGTACACGAGCGTGGTTTGACGCGTAAAAAGTTAATTCGCGTGTCCACCAAAAGCGGTATCGTCGAGCCAGAAATTAATGAAGAGGGTTGGGTGCGTGTCAATATGGGCGCTCCCAAGTTTCGTCCCAGCGAGATTCCATTTACTGCAGAGGCTGATGCTGCGGTTTATCACGTTGACGTCGGTGACACGCAAGTCGAACTTGATGTCGTCAACATGGGTAATCCGCATGCAGTGATTGTTGTTGATGATATCCTTAAAGCGCCTGTAGAGAAATTAGGCCCCTTACTAGAAAAACACCCTCGCTTTCCCGAGCGGGTAAATGTGGGTTTTTTGCAAGTGCTTAATCGTCGTGAAGTGTGTCTGCGTGTGTTTGAGCGAGGCACAGGTGAAACGTTGGCTTGCGGCACTGGCGCTTGTGCTGCAGTGGTCAGTGGTATTCGCCGCGGCTTGCTCGACCCAGAGGTTGTCGTTCACTTGCAAGGCGGTGATTTAACCATTGCGTGGCGTCCAAAGGAAGTGGTCTGGATGACAGGGCCTACTGCCACTGTTTTTGAAGGTGTTATTCAGCTGCATGACTGATTAAGCTCTGTTTTACTCAATCTTTAATTGATATTGATATACTCTGGTCTAATGCGCTGTATGATAACGGTGCAGTTTGGGTGACGCCCTTCTAGATGCTGGTGCGTCACCATTATTTTTTTGCGCTGTTTTGGTGCAATCTATATTTTTGTAATATTTTCCTTATCTTAAACAAGCTTTTGTTCTTTTCCTTCATGATATCTTTGTCTGCTCTTTGATATGCTCAGATAGAGATAACATCTCACCTTTCTTATGAATACATACTCGGCTTGACGTCATTTATACGTCTAAGCTTTGTAAAATTTGGTGTTTCTGCTCAGTCTTCCGCCAAGAATGAGGTATAACAGGTCAAGACTGGTACTGACTTTGCATAGTGTTAACCGTACATCATTCTGATAATGATTTTAGTGGTATGTTCTAAAGAGGCGTAATCATTATGGGAAACTCTCCGTTTTTAAGTGTGGAAGATACGTTAGAGGTACATACCTTGAGTGAGTCAGGAAATAATCTCATCGGTGAGGTCAATAAAGCCCCTGAGTTCTTTAATGAAATGCGCTACACCGACGGTTCGATTCGACCGACGTATAAAGACGTGGTTGAGTGGATTGAGTCGCAGAGTGCTGATAAAGTGGTTGCCCTCAACCATGAGGCAACCGAAAGTTTTTATAAAAAAGGTATTACATTTACGGTGTACACCGATGCCAGTAATACTGAGCGTGTGATCCCTTTTGATATCATTCCCCGCATCATCGCGCTTAAAGAATGGCGCGTGATGGAGGCGGGTTGCGCACAGCGTATTCGCGCTTTAAATGCTTTTCTACATGATATTTATCATCAGCAAGATATTATTCGTGCAGGCATTATTCCAGCTGCACAAATATTAGCAAATGATTGTTTTCAACCGTGGATGCTGAATGTCGATCTGCCGGGACAGATCTATGCGCATATCAGTGGAATCGATTTGGTGCGTCATGGCGATGGCATGTATTACGTACTCGAGGATAACTTACGCACACCCTCAGGTGTGTCGTATATGCTCGAAGGGCGTTCTATCAGCCAGCAGTTGATGCCGGGTTTGTTTGCCAATAATAAGATTTTAGGTGTAGAGCAATATCCAGCACTGCTCAAACAGACCCTCATAGAGTCTACCTACGTTGAAAACCCAATGATCGTGGTGCTGACACCAGGTCGTTTTAACAGTGCTTATTATGAGCATGCTTTTCTTGCCCGTGAAATGGGCGTGCCGCTGGTCAGCGGTCAAGATTTGTTTGTCGATGGCGCAGAGGTTTTTTTAAATAGCGTGGCGGGTAAGCAAAAAGTTGATGTGATCTACCGCCGTCTGGATGATCCATTTCTGGACTCTTTGGCCTTCCGACCTGACAGTATGCTGGGTGTATCAGGGTTGATGTCGGCTTATCGCGCGGGTAATGTGACCCTTGCCAATGCCCCAGGTACCGGCGTAGCAGATGATAAGTCGGTCTATCCTTTTGTGACCGATATGATTGATTTTTACCTCGGCGAAAAACCGATTTTGCATAATGTGCCGACTTGGCAGTGCCGTAAACCTGATGATTTAAAGTACGTCTTGTCTCATTTGCCTGAGCTTGTGGTCAAAGAAGCACAGGGATCTGGGGGATATGGCATGCTGATTGGCCCTAAAGCCAGCAAGGCGCAACTGGAGGAGTTTCGTCGCAAACTGATTGCTGAACCCGATGCCTATATTGCGCAGCCAACATTAGCGCTTTCTGTTTGCCCAACATTGGTTGAAGAAGGCGTTGCCCCGCGCCATATTGATTTGCGCCCCTTTGTGCTCAGTAGTCCGACACAAGTCCGTACCACACCGGGTGGTCTAACGCGCGTTGCACTGACGGAAGGTTCACTGGTTGTGAACTCCTCTCAAGGAGGCGGGATTAAAGATACCTGGGTTGTTGATATTGATTCAGATGTAATTACTCATACTGGCGCTGATTTAGGGAAAGAAACGGCCACTCTAACAGGAGCAGACGTATGATTTTACCCCTTTCAACCGCATCCCACTTATATTGGTTAGGTCGCTACTTGGTTCGTGTCGATGGCTTGTTCCATTTGCTGCCCTTTACTGACGATGCCGAAGCTCAGGCATTTGCACATTCCTTCAGTTTACCTGCTTGGAATGCAGAAACGCTGAATGCGCTAATTCATGACCCCAATCAATCCGGCTCCTTGCCGTCAAATTTAGATGCGGTCAAACAGAATATTCAGGCCGCTCGGGGTGTGTTGACGGCACCAACCTTTGAAGCGTTCAATGCTTTAGGTCGTTTTGGTCATACTTCAGTAGAAGACATGCACCATATGTTGCAAAACTGCCAATCAGCTTTTAAGTATGAAAGTGAAATGGTGCAGTTATTCTGTCGCATGGGCGAGGCAGTAGAGCGTATTGATATCGCGCTGCGATTGATTAAAAGTCCTGCTGTGGACATCAAAGCCTTAAGTGATATCTTGGATGCATTGCCCATCGGTTGGCAGCGTTTGAAAGAGCCAATCATGCTCTTGAACAAACGCTATGACCGGGTTGCCTTTTATGATCTCAGTGATCGTGTGCAAGAGCTTTTTAGGACTGGCGTATGAAGTTAATCGTTAACCATCAAACCATTTATCGCTATGACCAAATGGTGCGCCGCAGTGTGCAGTACTTAAGAATGAGCCCGCAAACCATCGCACACCAGAAAGTCTTGAGCTGGCAGTTGTCCCTGCCGGGCAAGACGCTGGAGCAAGCCGATGGATTTGGCAACATCTGGACGACGTTGTATCTGGATCAGCCGCATCGTGATCTGTTTCTATTGGCGCAGGGTGAAATAGAGATCGATGATCAAGCGGACTTTATCGTTGATGATCGTATTGCACCCGAGATATTTTTGCACCCTACGGATATGACATTGATTGACGAGCCGATGCGAGAGTTTACTGCTCAGCATCTTAAGACGCATGACCGCAGTGGCTTAATCGCTTTTGCTGAAGCGGTTGTTGCCAAGATGCCCTATACACCTGGTGCAACTGGCGTAAGAACTACGGCCAGTGAGGCATTCATGCTGGGACATGGCGTATGTCAAGACCATACTCACGTGTTCTTAGCCTGTGTCCGTGATCGGGGTTTAATTGCGCGTTATGTCTCTGGGTATTTATATACGCCGATTTCGAGTCATATGGCAAGTCATGCATGGGCAGAAGTGCTGCTGGATGGGCGCTGGTATCTGTTTGATATTAGCAATCAAATCTTCACACCGAGGCAGCATATCCAGACTGCTGTAGGGCGTGATTATCTAGATGCCGCACCCGTTCGCGGTATGCGTCAAGGCGGCGGCAACGAAAGTTTGAGTGCGATGGTACAAGTACTGGCAAGTTAATACCCTAAAGATACGCATAATGTACTAAAATAACATAATCTGGAAAGATGCATGATCAAGGTCTTTTTGTCTTTTTTTGCTGGACGTTGTAGCTGTGATGCTTGAGCGATTTTGTGGGGTATGAGATGACGTATTGCGTTGCTATGCGGTTGAAGGAAGGCTTAATTTTTGTTAGCGATTCAAGAACCAATGCTGGGATGGATCATATTGCAACGTTCCGTAAGTTGCATCGCTTTGGTGTGCCTGGCGAACGAATGATTGTGATCCAAAGTTCTGGAAATTTAGCGACCTCACAAGCGGTAGTAACGAAGTTATTTCATAGTATTCAAGCGGATATTGGAACACACCTCAATAACGTCGCGACGATTTTTGATGCAGCAGGATTGGTCGGGCAGTATCTGACCAGTATCATGAAAAGCTCAGCGTCAGTGCTGGCGGGTACGGATGAGCTTGAGTTTTCGAGTTCAATTCTGCTCGGTGGTCAGATCAAAGGGCAACCTACTGAGTTGTATAGCATCTATCCGCAAGGCAATTTTATTGCGGCGACAGCAGATACGCCTTATTTTCAGATTGGTGAGAGTAAGTACGGCAAACCCATTTTAGATCGCGCGCTCAGTTACGATTCGCCGCTGGATAAGGCACTACGCTGTGCACTGATCTCATTTGATTCGACGATTCGTTCTAATCTTTCGGTTGGAACACCGCTGGATCTCGTTGTGTACAAGAACGATAGTTTTGATTTTCCCGAAGGTCGCCGCTTGACGGAGAATGATCCTTATTTTTCGATGATCAGGCAGCAGTGGTCGGATAGTATGCGTTCGGCCTTGGCTGCACTACCACCTCCGCCGGATGATTACTGGCGCTAAGCAAGTATTCGATCTCTACGAGACCCTTAATATCATGATGATGTTAAGGGTTTATTTTTTAGCGCGTCACGATAGGTGAGGTAGACCCTGAGATCAAATTCCAATTGATGGTAGTCGGGTAGCATGTGTACACAGAGTTGATAAAATGCCTTGCCGTGGTCACGTTCTTTTAAGTGCGCCAGCTCATGCACCACGATCATCCGTAGAAATGCCGCAGGGGTATTTTTGAATAGTGCCGCGATCCGAATTTCTTTTTTGGCTTTGAGCTTCCCACCCTGTACACGACTAATCGCAGTATTCAAACCCAGCGCATGGTGATCGACGGTGAGGTGATTGTCGAAAATGACTTTATCGATCGCTGCAGCATTCTTCAAAAAGGTTTGTTTCAGCTCCAAAGCATAGCCGTAAAGCGCTTTATCTGTCTGGATCTGATGCGCTTCTGCATATTTTTTTTGCAGATAATCCCCGAGTTTATCCTCAGTCAGCATTTGTCTAATCTGATCTTGAAGATGGATCGGGTAGTGATTGAGGTATTTAAGCGGGGTCAAAGGCGTATTTATTCATGGGTTATGGATTGTAGCGTAGAGGATATTATAACCAAAATTCCTGTGGATATTCATACGTCAATGTTAAGTCATCTTAACGATTTCAAGGCGCATGCTTTTGGGATGCATATGCGGCTAATCCGTCAGGTTAAGCATCCTTTACTCCTGCTATTGTCCTAAAAATAGGACACAAAAAGCCATATTTATCTACTACACAACTTGTTGTTCTGGATCTATGCTTAATTCATTGAGATTAGGCGCGTAATTTATCTCAATGTTGATCTTCTTTCACAATTTAAAGCGTTGTTCACAGTGTGTCACGGTTCATTTTATAAGTGGCTTGAACTGTGGGTGAAAACGCCATTTAAGCATAGGAAATTGATATGACCAGTCAAACTATTCGTGATCCCTTGAAGGATCACTTGCTGACACCCGAGAATTCAGCGTTTATTATTATTGATTATCAACCTGTACAAGTGAATTCCATTGCTTCAATGGATCGCCAATTATTGATTAATAACATTGTCGGTACTGCAAAAGCTGCAATCGCCTATGGTCTGCCAATCGTTCACTCAACGGTGAATGTCCAGACGGGTTTGAATAAGCCGCCTATCCCGCAATTGCGCAAGGTGCTTGGGGATTACCCAACCTATGATCGTACGACCATCAACTCATGGGAAGACGTCGAGTTTCGTCAGGCCGTAGAAGCCACGGGACGTAAGAAACTGATCATGACAGCGTTATGGACCGAAGCCTGTTTGACTTTCCCAGCTTTGGATGCCTTGAGCGAAGGCTACGAAGTCTATGTGGTGGTCGATGCAGTGGGCGGTACCTCATCTGTTGCACATGAGGCTGCACTGCGCCGTATCGAACAGGCGGGTGGTAAGCTGATCAGCGTGACACAGTTATTCTGCGAGTTACAGCGGGATTGGGTACGTTCAAAAACGGCACCAGACTTTATTAAATTGTTTATTGAAACGGGTGGCACTGCGGGTATCCAGTTCTCCTATGATAAAGAGTAATGGCGGGCCTATATTCATTCGTTATCTGATTTGAATATGAGATTGAAAAACAGCAAAGTCTCTCGGGAGAGGCTTTGCTGTTTTTTTATGGTTACGAATCATATTCATTATTTATTTGGGGAATGAGGTTTTTGAATTCGGATCGCGTATTATTTTTTGAGTCACAAGTGCTCTTTTTGACACGAGCAGGGCGGATTGTACGACGATTGAGGTCGAGTAGGTATCATTTTCTAATGAGGGCGTCGTGATGAACTGGCAAACTGAATTAACAACGCTACTGGGGATTCATTATCCGATTGTACAAGCACCTATGCTGGGCGTAACAACGCCAGAAATGGTGGCCGTAATCTCAAACTTGGGTGGTTTAGGCTCACTGCCAGTCGGTGGGTTGTCACCTGAAAAAACATTAGCACTGATTCAAAAGACCAAGTTGCTGACCAGTAAACCCTTTGCAGTCAATCTTTTTGCCCATGATATCCCGACTGACCCAGAGTCGTTAATGAATGCGCAGAGTATGGCTGATTATTTACAAGATCTTGGGCGTACACATCAGCTCTCTTTTCAAAGTCAGCCTATCGAGGCGTTCAAGTTTTATTCCTATCACGATCAAATTCAGATATTGCTCGATGAGCATGTTCCCATCGTGAGTTTTACATTTGGTGTGCTTGCCGATGAGGTGATCGCACAGTTTAAAGCACAGGGTGTACTCTTGATTGGTACTGCAACCAGTGTCGAGGAGGCACAGGTTCTCGCGGAAAAGGGTATCGATGCAATAACCGCGCAGGGCAT
>CAYJTU010000004.1:10944-19926 GCA_964373105.1 uncultured Moraxellaceae bacterium
GCTCGGCGTGGAGGGCATCGAGGCGGGTGGGCATCGTGGGAGTTTCTTGATGAAAGATTCCTCTGCAATTCCGCAAGTGGGCTCGATGGCATTAATCCCGCAGATGGTTGATCATGTCTCCATACCGATACTGGCCTCTGGTGCAATTAACGATGGTAGAACCATCAAGGCTGCATTTACCCTGGGGGCTTCGGCTGTGCAAATTGGTACAGCATTTATCGGTAGTGACGAAAGTATTGCTATTCCTGCATATAAGGCGGCATTGAAAACATCTAAGGACATCGATACGGTGTTAACGCGCACTTTTTCGGGTCGTTTTGCCCGTGGGATTCAAAATGAATTTATGCGTAAGCTTGATGCAGATGTGCAAGACACAGGCCGTATTATTCCAAATTATCCGATACAGAACAGCTTAACCACGGCGCTCCGTACTGAATCACAAAAACAAAATAACACCCAATTCACCAATCTCTGGTCTGGTCAGTCGGTTTATAAAAAAGAAATGACGTCAAGTAGCGATATTTTTAATGATCTGGTCAGTCAGACTGAGCAGCTGAAAGCCTTTTAGGATGCGACGATCAGTTAAAGATAGGCGATCAAGTGAGCAATCAATGAGTCCTAGCGTGTTAGAATGCGATATGTCTGAAGAACGCACTCAAAACCTTACGCATCTCCCTGTATCTATGCATGCAAGCCTTGCGCAATTGCCTGTCGTACAGCCGATTGTGTTGCTGACACGTCACTCACTCCGTGTGGCCGCAGATGGACAGGGTTTTGCCAGTTATGCACTCCCACTGACGGAAGTCGGGCGGGAGCTTGCCTATGCGTGGGGCGAGTATTTCTGCGCATGGACGGGCCGTGAGTTTCGGGCATGCTTGTCTAGTCCAATCGGGCGCTGCGTGGATACAGCACTGCGGATGCTAGGCGGCAGTCTGGATGAAAATGAAGAAAATCGCATGGATGTCATTGAAACAACACTGCTGGTCGAACCGGGCAGTTTTGTTGTGGATGCGACACGGTTGAGCGGTATCTTTCGTCAATATGGTGCGCTGAAATTTATCAATGCATTTCTCTCCCAGCAAGTTGAAGGGATGAAGCAGCCCGCCCAAGGGGTGCGGGATATTTTAAGTCTGCTTTATGATTATATGCCGAGCGCTGAAAATAGTGTGTTGCTCGCGGTCAGTCACGATACGATTTTGGCCGCATTTCTAGCGGTCATGCACGATGAGCCAGAGATCACCTCCGATGATTGGCCTGAAATGATGGAAGGCGTGTTTTTGTGGTTTGAGGGTGACCGCTTTGAAGATAGTCAAGTGCATTGGGTTTGGCGCGGTATAAAAAAATCACGATTAGTCAGTAGTTTTATAATTTGATCCAAACGGTCTGATTATTGCTTGGGTTGTTTATCTCAGGGGATTATGCCCCTCTCGTTTTTCTGATCCTATCCGTCTCGATTTTACGATCTGAAATGCATTTTGACTTCGTTTTCCCTTTATCATATCGTCAAGATTAATGAGTATTTGTTTTTTATGAATGAACAACCAGAAATGTCCTTAAATCGTGGGCTAAAGAATCGTCATATTCAGCTTATTGCGCTTGGCGGTGCGATTGGGACGGGACTATTTTTAGGTTCAGCTGGTGTGCTGAAAATGGCTGGCCCAGCGATGATTTTGGGTTATGCCATTGGTGGTTTGATTGCATTTTTGATCATGCGTCAGCTCGGGGAAATGATCGTTGAAGAGCCGGTAGCGGGTTCGTTTAGTCATTTTGCGCATAAATACTGGGGTGGATTTGCAGGTTTCCTTTCAGGCTGGAACTATTGGGTCTTGTATGTCTTGGTCGGTATGTCTGAACTGACAGCAGTGGGTAAGTACATTCACTATTGGTGGCCTCATATTCCAACATGGGCAACCGCGGTCGTCTTCTTTGTCATGATCAATTTGATCAACTTAACGCGGGTCAGCTGGTTTGGTGAGTCGGAATTCTGGTTTGCGATTATCAAAGTCGTTGCCATCGTAGGGATGATTATTTTAGGCGGCTATTTGTTATTAAGCGGGGCCGGTGGGCCTGAAGCATCAATCAGTAATCTATGGCAGCATGGTGGGTTTCTGCCGAATGGCTGGCATGGTTTACTGATGGCTTTGGCATTGATTATGTTTTCTTTTGGCGGCTTAGAGCTGGTGGGGATTACAGCAGCTGAGGCGACTGAACCGAAGAAAGTGATTCCGAAAGCGATTAATCAATTGGTCCTGCGGATTTTAATTTTTTATATTGGCGCGTTGGTTGTTTTACTCTCGCTGCGCCCTTGGGATCAACTGCTACAAAGTTTATCGGCAGGTGGCGATAATTATTTAAGCAGTCCTTTTGTCAGCATCTTTTCGATCATTGGGAGTGATTTGGCGGCCAATATCCTCAATTTTGTCGTGTTGACTGCAGCATTGTCAGTCTACAACAGCTGCGTCTATTGCAATAGTCGCATGTTGTATGGCCTAGCTGTACAAGGTGATGCACCAAAGGCATTCCTGCATGTCAATCGCCGTGGCGTGCCTGCGCTTGCAATCGGTGTCTCTGCGCTGATGACGTTTATTTGTGTGTTGGTCAATTACACCATTCCAGAGCGAGCACTTGAACTGTTGATGTCATTGGTTGTCGCGGCATTGGTCATCAATTGGGCGATGATCAGTTTGGCGCATCTTAAATTTCGTGCTGCAAAAAACCGCGAAGGGGTTACGCCGCACTTTAAGGCATTCTGGTATCCGTGGACGAACTATCTCTGTTTGGCCTTTGTGGTATTGATCTTGGGAATCATGACGCAAATACCCGGTGTCGCGATATCGGTATATGTGATGCCCTTTTGGCTGTTTCTGATGTGGCGGTTATATCGGATTAAATTGGCTAGACAATAAATCCTAGCTCTCCATGACTTTATTAAAGACAGCCCTTTTGGGCTGTCTTTATTTATGAAAAAAGAAGAGCGGCTTGGTCATTTTAATGGGATAGAAAATCTGCTATTTTTAAATAAAATTGAAATAAACATGGCGTAAATTGTTGGTGTAGCCGTTTTCAATATACCCATGGAGTGGTTCAATTCATCATTAAAATCATATTCAGTCGGCTTTTACAGGGCGGGGAGCATTTATGCGTATATCCAATTTGTATGTGATCACCATTTTGGCGATGTCTAGCCAAGTGATGGCGGAGGATAAAGCCTGTTTGATGGAGGGAAGCTTTACTCTGGCGGGTGAAACCACAGTCATTAAAGATTGTTTGCAGAACAATGGCGTAGCTCAGAGCCAATTTAAAGGCACCTGTGAGAGTTTGGCGCAAACCACTACTGCTTTTGGTGGGCCCGCTGCGAAGATTACCTATCTGGCCAGTTGCCCAGCACAATCACAAGGAATTTGTGAGGGGTTCTTTAAGCAACCGATGACCAGTTATTATTATAAACGAGACCCGAAAACCTTAGGTTCTGTCAAAAGCAGCTGTCAGGCACAAGGTGGAAAGTGGCGGTCTTGATGTGGCGGTTATATCGGATGACGTTATCGAGATCGACTGAGTTTTAAGATTGATATGGTCATGCGGATTTACTAAAACAGCCTTCAATAGGGCTGTTTTTTTATGCATGCTCATTGATATCTTGATCATGAGGCTAGGGTTATGAAATCAAGTGGGCTGTTTTTAAATTGTTCATTGATCTTTGTATTATATGGATGTCAATCAGCATCGCCACGTTCACAAGTATTGACTAAAGCTGAGGTGATGAGTCAGGTGAGTCATAAAGTTTCAAATAAGATTTCTGTGCATGAACTAGATCGGCTTTTAGATCATGAATCCAATGATGTGATCGTCGAATATAACGTGTCAGGATTGGACGGCACCAGTCAAATTAAAAATAAAGTCAATGCATTGTTCTCAGCGGGTGAGTATGAACTATTACGTGATTATGAGGCTATGCCAATGAATTTTTTACGTATAAAAAGTCGAACGGCATTGCTAAAGCTGCTTGAAAGCCCATTTGTAAAGTCAGTTTATTTAAATAAGAACAACGGCTTATCAAAAGATTAAATCAATCTGAGGGCGCGAATCTTAGTTGTTAGGTTGGATGGCTTACTTATATTTAATATAGGTAAGCATATATTTTTTGTCATGTTTTTGGTATGTGGGAAAGCATATACATATTATGCTTTAATTCTTAAAATCAGTTAGTCTATGTTTTTTATAACAAATTTTTATTTTTATATCATTTAATAAAGTTGTCATTTTCTCAAGTAATCGGTTAGATTCTGGCTATGTTATAAAATTGACCATATGGAAAGTTTTATAAATATTGAACTCTTGCTTAATTTCATTTTCAAGTTGGGTTCAATATATTCATTCTTCTAAGTTTTGCCATGAACTGTAAAGTACGGGTATCTATTACACCTTACCCTAATCCGTTATTATTTGGAGAAATACTGATGAGTTTGAGAATAACGACTGGAATAACTGCATTATCCTTTTCATTGCTCGGCTTGACCAGCGGCATCGCCCAAGCAGTGGACCTCAGCAAAGCCGATGCATTACAGCGCTTTAGTCCTGCAGCCAGCAAGAAAGCTGAAGCAGTAGGAATTGATAAGCTACTAGACAGTGAATCAAATGATGTGATTGTCGAGTACATTGTATCCCCATCTTCTGCGGTAGCCGGCGAATCTTTAGCGGGCAGTCATGCAAAAAAAGTAGATGTGGCTCAATTGATTCGTGACAACACATTAACGAAAGAGAAGGTCTCCAGCAGTATTGCTACAAGCGATTACGAAGTTCTTCGTGATTATCGGGCACTCCCTGTCAGCTTTGCGCGCGTCAAGTCTCGCGCTGCGCTTACGAAACTATTAGCAGATCCCAATGTTAAAGCAGTTTATCCTAACCGAATCAATGAAGCTTTCTTGGCTCAAAGTTTGCCATTGATCAATCAACCACAGGCATATTCGCTCGGGTACGATGGCGCAAATACCACGGTTGCAGTTCTGGATACAGGTGTTGACTATACGCGAAGTGCATTTGGAAGCTGTACTGCACCTGGTGTTCCTGCGAGCTGTAAGGTAGTAAGAGCAATAGATTTTGCACCTGATGATGCATCATTAGATGATAATGGTCATGGAACGAATGTCGCTGGGATCGTATTGGGCGTTGCTCCTGGTGCCAAAGTTGCAGCGTTGGATGTATTTCAGGGTGCTGGCGCATCCGACTCAAATATCTTAGCGGCTATCAACTGGGCGATTAGCAATAAAACGACCTACAATATCGTTGCATTGAATATGAGTTTGGGCGTGAGCGGCACTTATTACAATACGGCATGTTCATCTGGAAATCCTTATACCACCGCATTTGCGAATGCCCGTGCAGTCGGGATTGTTCCTGTCGTTGCTTCAGGTAATAATGGTAAATCTACGGGTATCACAGCCCCAGCATGTACACCTGGTGCTGTTTCTGTTGGTGCGGTTTATGACAGTAATATGGGTTCTTTAGGATGGGGCAACCCATTGCTCTGTCGAGATACAACGACGGCTGCTGACAAAATTGTTTGCTTTAGTAATAGTGGTAATCTGTTGACGCTTTTAGCACCCGGTTCCCAAATCACCGCAGCGGGTATTACTCAAAGTGGTACCTCTCAAGCGACGCCACATGTTGCGGGTGCAATTGCTGTACTTCGCGCATCGAATGCAGCGCCGACAGACACTGTGCAACAGACTGTGGATCGCTTGACCTCTACAGGTAAGCCAATTACCGATTCACGCAATGGACTTACGCGTCCTCGCCTAGACCTGTTAAAAGCGGTACAGACACTTCCATAAAGCTCAAAAAGTATAGTGAGGCCCTGAAAGTGCGGAAGACCAGTTGGATTTTGATGATCTGATTGGTCTTTTTTTGATATTAAAAGCATGAGTGTGGCTTAGATTATCAATCAATTCATATGAGTGGGGGAGTTGTATGCACCGTATTATCATGGGGTTAATATTATCTATTGGTCTCGCTGCGTGTGGTGATCAGTCGCAGCAGTCTGGAAAAAATGGTGCTATTGAACGTTCTCAGGCACCGCCTCATGGCGAGCAACCGGCAGATATGACTCATAATGCAGTAGCACCAATGCACACGGCGAAAGAGCGTGGCGTAACTCTTGTGACGAATGAGAGCTTAAAAAGTCGAATGTCACTAGGATCATCATTACCGACCAGTACATTGATAGATACGAAGATCGAGTTTAAAAACCCGGTAGATTCTCATGAGGTATTAACCGCTAGCGATACTAAAGTTCAGGCCATCGACCCAAAGGCAGATCCTGGGAATCAGATGGACTCTATCTCAAGGCAATGAGTTGCTCGCCATCATAGGTGCCTGTGAGGAGTTTTAGCCATTGACGAGCCACTCATATTACAATATGAGATTCAAAACATGAGGCGCTGTCAAAAGCTGTTGGCAAGTACAAAGGCGGAAAGTGGCGGTCTTGATGCGTTTAAATGGTTAAAAACCTGCTAAAGTTGCATGATTGAATTCTAGCTTGGAAATAAATCATGGCATTACGTTGGACCGATTCACTGGATATCGCTTTAGCATTGATTGATGCGCATCCCGATGTGGATCCCAAGACGATTCGTTTTACCGATTTACATCGTTGGGTGCGTGAACTACCCGATTTTCAAGATGACCCGAATCGCTCGAATGAAAAAATTTTGGAAGCCATACAAATGCAATGGCTCGATGAGGTCGATTAATGCCATGGGGTAAGCGAGGCTGCGATCCTTTTGTATCTGTAATTTTTTTGATGCTTTGATCGTCATTGTTTTGCAGTGATTAGCAACTATTCTGTTGTTTTGATCTTGGTTTTGGTCAGATAAAAAACGGTAAAACAAAACATGCCCTATCTTTGTGTCTAGGCGTCGGTATAATACGCGCCTGACTTTTTAGCTTTAATTGACTCCACCCCTAAAATAGGAATATTGCATCATGGCAATCGAACGTACCCTGTCTATCGTTAAACCAGACGCAGTTGGCAAAAACCACATTGGCGACATCTATGCCCGTTTTGAAAAAGGCGGCTTGAAAATTGTTGCAGCGAAAATGAAACAACTGTCGAAAGCTGACGCAGAAGGTTTTTATGCAGAACACAAAGAACGCGGTTTCTTTGGTGATTTAGTGGCATTCATGACTTCAGGTCCGGTATTGGTATCTGTACTTGAAGGCGAAAATGCAGTTCTTGCACATCGCGACATCTTGGGTGCAACTAACCCTAAAGAAGCAGCGCCAGGTACTATCCGTGCTGATTTCGCAACCAGCATTGATGAAAACGCAGCGCACGG
Organism: uncultured Moraxellaceae bacterium; assembly: GCA_964373105.1. Lineage (GTDB taxonomy): Bacteria > Pseudomonadota > Gammaproteobacteria > Pseudomonadales > Moraxellaceae > Aquirhabdus. The sequence continues at coordinate 18,279 of CAYJTU010000004.1, forward strand.
TTCAGACTCTGTAGAATCTGCTAACCGTGAAATTGCGTACTTCTTCACTGCAGACGAAGTGACTACACGTACTCGTTAATATGCAATGCTGATGTATCGGCTTTGATACGTGATTTGCTCTAATTGTATGACTCTTAGATCATCTCGCATGTTAAAATCAATACGTTAGATTTAGCATCGCTTTGTGCTAATAAAACCAGATGTTTTCCGACATCTGGTTTTTGCTGTTTTGATATTCCCCGTTTTTAAGAAAGTTTGGAAAGAATGTGATGAATGTTTTAGATGTTAATGCGAGTATCACATCGCAGATATTGCCGGAATCACCCAGTTTACTTACGCAAACCGATGCCTTGTCGTTTTCCGCAAGTGATGCTGTCCAGCCCTTTGCGCCAAATGTGGAGCAAGATCCCATGAGTTTGAATCAAGACATCGCCGAGAAAGTGAATTTACTGGGGATGACCCGTAAACAACTGGAAATTTATTTCGAAAGTATTGGTGAGAAGAAATTTCGTGCAGCGCAAGTGACGAAGTGGATTCACCAGCTTGGTGTCACCGATTTTAGTGAAATGACAAACTTAGCGGGTGGGCTTCGCGAGAAACTAACACGGCTCGCTTATGTCGCAGCGCCTGAAGTCGTGCATCGTGAATATGCAAAGGATGGTACGCGTAAATGGGTGTTTCGAGTGGGAGAGGGTGCGGGATCTTTAGTTGAGACGGTATTGATCCCGGCAGAAGGTCGCAAAACACTATGTATTTCATCGCAAGTGGGCTGCGCGCTCGATTGTAGTTTTTGTAGTACGGGAAAACAGGGCTTTCAACGAGACCTGACGCCTGCTGAAATTATTGGTCAGCTCTGGGTCGCCAATCAATCCTATATGGAAGATGTGCCCGTTGGGGATCGTACCCGAACCGTGACCAATGTCGTCATGATGGGGATGGGCGAGCCGTTACTTAATTTTGTACCCGTGGTTTCGTCGATGCAGTTGATGTTGGATGACCATGCCTATGGCATGTCGAAGCGCCGTGTGACGTTATCGACATCGGGTATCGTGCCGATGATTGATAAGCTGGGCGACGAGATAGATGTTGCCCTAGCGATCTCATTGCATGCCCCGAATGATGAGCTGCGCAACGAACTGGTCCCGATAAATAAAAAATATCCACTTGCTGAGCTGATTGCTGCGGCACATCGGTATGTTGCCCGTGGCGCCCCTGAGTCAGAAAAAACGGCACAAAGCAAAGCGGCGCAAAAAAATAGCAAGCAAACTGCAACAATCCCTACAAATAAGCTATTGCAAAGCAGTGCCTTACTCGAAGATGATGACGATACGTTGGATGGTATCTCAGAGCCTTCACGTAAGAAGCATGTGACCATTGAATATGTGATGTTGGATGGGGTTAATGATCAGCTGAAGCATGCCAAACAATTGATACAACTTTTAGGTGATTTACCCAGTAAGATTAACTTGATTCCTTTTAATCCTTTCCCTCACGCACCATACGAGCGATCTGGGCGAGATCGGATCATGACTTTCCAGAAAACACTGGCGGATGCTGGGTTTGTCTGCACGGTTAGAGCGACGCGGGGGGATGATATTGATGCGGCTTGTGGTCAATTGGTCGGACAGGTTGCCGATCGGACCCGCCG
>CAYJTU010000004.1:19936-34480 GCA_964373105.1 uncultured Moraxellaceae bacterium
TTCGCAGTGGATGCGCGCGGAAAAATCGCGGTTGATCGGACGCTCCGTGCAGAGCGTTGGATGCATATAGTTGTCGCTCTACAATGTCAGGATCAGTTGGAAAAAGATCAGAAAACCGCTCATTCCCATTTGGGTCAGCGCAGTGAAATATTGAGAACGCGAGGTTAAAGAGTGGTTGCATTCAACAAGCATGGACAAGTCAGCAAAAGTCATTATTCAGTCAGTAATGTGATGCGGTTGAGCATGTTTAGTGCTTACTTAGATACGCCTGCTAAAACACTGCCTGTACTGATGCTTTCTTTAGCGATGATGGCAGGCTGTCAGTCGACGGTGACAGAGCCGACTTCTATGATGAAGACAGCGCAAGGCGCTCCTAATCCAGAAGTCGCTGCGCGTGCACGGACGGCGATGGCGGCGGAATACATCCGTGGTGGAGATCTAGATGCCGCACAGCGTAGTTTGGCGATTGCATTAAAAACTGAGCCGAGATTACCAGAAGCCAATAACATGATGGGTGTCTTGTTACAGCGAGAGGGCAGTGAGCCCAATCAAATCAAGGCCGAAGAGTATTTTAAAAAAGCGATATCGTTAAAGGATGACTTTGCGCAAGCCCGTAATAACTATGGCGTATTTTTGAGTAGTCGCAAGCGTTATGCCGAAGCCTATACTCAATTTGAAATCGCAGGATCACAATTGGGGTACACAGAGCGTTATGCCGCGCTTGAGAATTTAGGGATCACTGCGAAAGTGCTGGGCAAACAAGCAGAAGCTCAACAAGCATTTACTCAAGCATTACAAGTGAACAGAAACTCTTTAGTTGCGCGTTTTGAATTGGCACAAATTTTCTTAACTCAAAATCGAATTCAAGCTGCCCGTACACTCTATGACGAGTATTTGCAGTTACTGGGTTCTCAGCAGCAAAGTGCGAGCTCATTATGGTTAGGGATGCGTATTGCACGGCAGACACAAGATACGGGACGTTTGCAATCATTGGCCGAGCGCTTGCAGTTGTCATATCCAAATAGCGCGGAATATCAGCATTATAATGAATTGTTGAAGACGGGGGCGGCATGGGATTAAAACCTTCTGATACACCCAGTTCATTAGACTCTGGTGTAATCAAAACGCCAAATGCAGAGATTGCCCAGCCTACTGTCGATGTGTCAAAAAGTACCTCCACGTCTACCGATGCTGGAATTCTAGGAGGCGGTGAGGGGCGCCTAGAAAAAAGTAGCCCAGAGAAAGATTCTACCTCTCAATCAGAAAACGACTCCAATATAAGCCACAATCAAAATGCTGATGCGATCAGTGTTAGTCCAACCCTTGATTTTTCTTCAGGTAATACGATGTCCACAAGTTCTTCATCACTGTCTAGCAATATACAAGCACCCACGAATGCCCAGCGACCCGGTGAGCGTTTGCGACAAGCGCGTTTATTTAAACAGCGCGAATTAAAAGAGATTGCCAGTGAGTTGAATATTCCTGAACGTATATTGATTGCAATCGAGGCAGATGAGTACAAATCTCTGCCCGAACCCGCTTTTATTCGCGGTTATCTGCGTAGCTATGCACGTTTGCTGGGTGTGGACTCTGATATTTTGATTACTCAGTTTAATGAGATATATACCAGCGCGACAGGGTTGTCGAGTAATCACTCTTTGGAGAACTCACCCCTTCAGCAACTCGCAAAACTGCAAAGCAAAACCCGTAAAAGCAAACGCTGGATGTTGTGGCTTCTTATTCCAATCGGTTTGGTCATTTTGTTTTTGATTCTTCGCCCTATTGTCAAAAGGGTGGTTGACTCACCAGCGGTAACAAATGGTGAAACCCCTACTGTAACGCTAAGCGAGAATATGCATACAGGTCAAGGTGGCGTGGCGAATATTATTACCTCACCGACGAGCCAGCCTTTATCCGCATTGCCTAGCCCTGCTGTATCTGCAAACGATCAGTTAGTGCTGACGTTTAGCAAATCCAGTGATGCGACTGTAGAAGATGCCACTGGAAAGACTCTGGCCAGCGGTACACATGGTACTGGTGAGCCATTGACCTTGAGTGGTGTTTCACCCTTTAGCATCACCCTTGAGGACGCAGCTTCTGTTTCTTTAACGCTGAATGGGGAACATGTAGATTTGAAACCTACCGCAGATGGCCGTGCTGTATTTCGTTTGTCCCGCTAACATATGCTAAAGCAGAATATACGATTTAACGTGATATTCATGCAGAATGAGAATTAGGAATAGTATCCATGCACCATACGCCTATCGTTCGTAAACCCACGCGTAAGATTCGGGTTGGATCTGTTTTTGTCGGAGGGGATGCTCCGATCAGTGTACAGACCATGACCAATACGGAGACCTGTGATGTCGCAGCTACCGTTGATCAGATCAACCGCTGTGTGAATGCAGGTGCAGACATTGTTCGGGTTTCGGTACCGAGCATGGAGGCTGCAGAAGCTTTCGGCAAAATTCGTAAGCAAGTCAATGTTCCTCTGGTCGCGGATATTCATTTTGATCACAAGATCGCGCTTGCAGTCGCTGATTATGGTGCGGATTGCTTACGCATCAACCCAGGTAATATTGGCAATGATGATAAAGTCCGTGAAGTGGTTGCCGCAGCACGTCATCATGGCATATCCATGCGTATCGGTGTAAATGCAGGATCGCTTGAGAAAGATCTGCAAATCAAATATAAAGAGCCGACCGGTCAGGCTTTGCTTGAATCGGCAATGCGTCATATTGATATCTTAGATCGTTTAAACTTTCATGAGTTTAAGGTCAGCGTAAAAGCCAGCAATGTATTTTTGACATTAGACGCCTATCGTTTGTTGTCGGCGCAAATCGATAATCCATTGCACTTAGGGGTGACAGAAGCAGGTGTATTTCGTTCAGGGACTGTCAAATCAGCCATTGCATTGGGTGGTTTGCTGTTAGATGGGATCGGCGATACATTACGAGTCTCGCTTGCTGCTGAGCCAGAAGATGAAGTGAAAGTGGGTTTTGATATTCTGAAATCCCTGAATATTCGATCAAACGGGATTAATTTTATCGCCTGCCCCAGTTGTTCGCGACAAGAGTTTGACGTGATTCGAGTGATGAATGCTTTGGAAGCGCGCTTAGAGGACATTCGCACCCCATTGGATTTGTCCGTTATTGGTTGTAAGGTCAATGGTCCCGGCGAAGCTAAAGAGGTGGATATTGGCGTGGTTGGAGCGGCACCTCGCTCACTGGTGTATCTCAATGGTGAAAAAAGTCATTTAATCGATACTCATAATTTGGTCGATGAGATTGAAAAGATGGTGCGAGATAAAGTCGCCACGATTGAAGCCCAAAAGTCGGTTGCGAAAGCGAAAGAAATCATTCGTATCACTTAAATAAATCAGATTAAAGTCAGTCATAAGTAGTAGATAAGCAGTATGAGCAGTTCAACAATTAATGCAATTCGTGGTTTTAATGATATTTTACCGAGTGAAGCCAGTCGCTGGCGCAAATTAGAGACCGTACTCGCTGAGCTGATGGATGCCTACGGTTATCAGCATATTCGTTTACCTTTAGTTGAACAAACTGCACTTTTCAAGCGTGCGATCGGTGATGCAACGGATATTGTTGAAAAGGAAATGTACACGTTTTTCGATAAAGGCGAGCCACCTGAGTCCTTGACCCTACGACCCGAAGGGACCGCAGGATGCGTACGCGCGATGCTTGAGCATAATTTGCTGCGAGGCACGACACCGCGACTATGGTATATCGGCCCGATGTTTCGCTATGAAAAACCGCAAAAGGGTCGCTACCGTCAGTTTCATCAGTTTGGCGTGGAAACCTTTGGCGTTGCGACTCCCGATATTGGAGCTGAGTTGAGTCTCCTGACGGCGCGGCTTTGGAAGCGTTTTAATATCTTCGATAAAGTCCAACTTGAGTTAAATACACTGGGTGAAGTGGAGTCTAGAAATCGCTTTCGTGCAGCCTTGGTTGAATATTTGGTGGCGCGCAAAGATCAATTGGATGAAGACAGTCAACGCCGCTTGACCACTAATCCACTGCGAATCCTCGACAGCAAAAATGCACAAACGCAAGCGCTTCTCATCGATGCACCGAAACTGCATGATTACTTGGATGACGAGTCTTTGCAGCATTTTGAGCAATTAAAATCGTATTTAGACGCCGCAAGCATCCCTTATGTGGTGAATCAAAAGCTCGTGCGTGGGCTGGATTATTATAATAAGACCGTGTTCGAGTGGACAACGACCCACTTGGGTGCTCAGGGAACCGTTTGTGCAGGTGGTCGCTATGATGGGCTTGTCGGTCAACTTAAAGGGAAAGCTGATCAAAGCGTACCCGCTGTTGGATTTGGTATGGGCTTGGAGCGTTTACTGTTATTGCTAGAGCTTGGTGAAGGGGCGGCCTCAGTTTCGGATTGTGATGTATTTTTGTTAGCAGATCCTGCGTATCAAACCAAGGCTTTGCTTCTTGCAGAGGTTTTGCGCGATGCGTTTGACTCACAGAATCAATCTCTGCGTGTGAAGACTGGCTCGCTTGGCAGTTTAAAAAGCCAAATGAAGAAGGCTGATCAATCGGGTGCGCGTTTAGCCCTGATTCTGGGTGAGCGCGAAAACGAACAGCATCAAGTGACGGTCAAAGTTCTGGCAACAGGTGAGCAGGAAACCTGGTCGCAACTGGATTTAGCAGCTCAATTGATTACGCGACTGGTCGCGCACTAATGGTTTTATCAAGACTTTGTAGTCTTTGATTTTTTTTATAATGATTTAACAACTAAATAGTTTCAGATTGAAAGAAAAGGAAGCGGTAATGAGCGAATATTTGAGTGATGAAGAACAAATTGAGCGTCTCAAAAAGCTCATTAAAACGTACGGAAGCGCAGCCTTGATCGGTGTCTTATTGGCGCTTATTGTATTTTTTGGTTGGAGAACTTGGCAGAACCGCCAAGAAACGAACAGCCTGCAAGCTATTCATCAGTATCAGAAAGTTGTTGATGACAGTGCAAAAGTCGCAGGCGACAAAGCTGCACAGTCACGTTTCATTTCGAACGTGCAAGCGCTGGTCAAGTCGGATCCGGACAGTGTATTTGCCTTACAAGCGCTGCTGTTACAAGCAAAAGTCACCGCTGACCAAGGGGAGTGGGCCAGTGCCGAGAAAGCCTTGACTCAAGCCGTCGCCGTGAAAGTTAAGGATGATGGTTTAATCGCGATTGCTTGGTTGCGTTTGGCCAGTGCGCAGCAAGCACAAAATAAATTAGATGCAGCGCTGACCTCACTGGATCATGTAACTGATCCTGCTTTTACCGCGAGTCGTGATGAGCTGCGAGGCGATATCCTCCTGCAAAAAAATGATCAAGCGGGTGCAAAAAAGGCATATGAGTCGGCGTGGTCTTCACTTGTAAAACGCCAACAATCTCGTGAGCTTCTCAAGGTTAAAATGAATGTGATCGGCTTGACTCCAGAAGAGATCATACAGCCGAGTCCAATTCGTGATATGCCTTTGACCAATACTGAAAATGGAGCTGCTTCTTAATGAAATTGCCGATCATGAGTGCTTTAAAACAGGCTTCATTGCCCACAAACTTAATGTCATGGCCAGCCGCGAGTAAAACTGCGCTGGCAGTCGTTGCGGCGAGTGCGCTAGTGCTCGCAGGTTGCGGTAGTAGTAAAGACTTTAAACCAGAAGTTCATAAACCCAGCAAATTGCCGACCTTGACGGCACCTGTGCAGGCATTGGGTTTAGTCTGGAAAGACTCGATCGGTGGTGAAGATAAGGTTGATCCTCTGCGTCCTCAACTGGATGTCTTAAACGGCAATGTCTATGCGGCGAGTCATTCTGGTCGCGTTTACGCGTGGAACGCCACGGGTAAGCAACTTTGGCAAATTAAAACCAAACAAGATATCACCAGCGGTGTCACTGCGGCTGATGGCATTGTGGTGTTTGGCACTGGTAAAGGCGCAGTGGTTGCACTGGATGCACAGGATGGCAAGCAGCGCTGGATACGAAATACGGGCGCGTCGATACTATCACCAGCACTGGTGGCGGGCGGTCGTGTTGTTGCACTGGGTAATGATGGGACAGTTACTGCGACGGATACAACATCCGGTCAATCCGTCTGGACCTATGATATTCCGATGCCTGCGCTCAGCGTCCGTGGAACCTCCGCACCGGTTTTGTTTGATGAGAACACGGTTATCGTAGCGGGTGCATCCGGTCGTATTTATGCGCTGGATCTTGCCACGGGTGTGCCTAAGTGGGAACGCCGTGTCGCAGTCAGTGCCGGGACATCAGAAGTTCAGCGTTTAATTGATATCGATGGCGATCCATTGGTTTCTGGGCGTCAACTGTATGTGGTGAGCTACCAAGGTCAATTGACCGCGATGAACATTGACAATCAACAAGTCAGTTGGATTGTGGATGCCAGTAGTTTAAAAACACCTGCTGAAGGGTTAGGGAATATCTACGTCAGTACTGCAGAAGGTAAGTTGATTGCCATCGATGAACAAAGCGGAAAAATTGCTTGGACTCAAGACAGTTTGGCTTATCGTGGACTGAGTAATCCTGTGGTATTAGGGCGCTACTTAGTCGTCGGTGATCAAGATGGTTATTTGCATCTGATTGAACAAACCGAAGGTAAAATTGTCGGCCGGGTGAGTAGTTCGGGTGCGATTTCTACTCTGCGCGTGGTTGGCGATCGCTTGCTGGTCAATAGTGCCAAAGGCAACTTAAGCATTTGGCAAGCCCGTTAATTTGCTTTGATGAGCGGTTAGACGTTCACAGAGCCGATTAGTCGGTTATAATATAGGGTTTGCATTGCTGATCTTTGTTATCATGGTCAATGCAAACCCTTTTTTTGTCCCTGACTTTTTACACGCGCTTAAATTAAGTGTCTGTAGCAATCGTTAAAAGGGAAATTTTTTAGATGAATGAGTGTTCATGAAACCTGTTATTGCTTTGATTGGTCGGCCGAATGTCGGTAAATCTACTCTTTTCAACCAAATTACCAAGACGCGTAATGCCTTGGTTGCGGATTTGCCGGGTCTGACCCGTGACCGTCAGTATGGCGATGCGACCTATGAAAATAAGTCGTTTATCGTCGTGGATACCGGCGGTATCGGCGAGAACGATCAAGGCATCGATTCCTACATGGCTGAACAGTCGCGCACGGCGATTGAAGAAGCGGATATTATTTTATTTATCGTCGATGCGAAAGCGGGTCTACTTGCATCCGATGAACAAGTTGCACGTGATTTGCGTGTACTGGGTAAGAAGATTCATATCGTCGCTAATAAAGTAGATGGTGTGCATGCCGAAGCGGCTGTTGCTGAGTTCTTTAAGCTCGGTTTCGGCGAACCGCATCATGTTGCTGCAAGTCATGGCCGTGGTGTCTCGCAGTTGCTAGAAGATATTTTGGCCGATCTGCCCGAAGATGTACCGCTGGATGAAGACAAAGTCGCACCTGGCTTACGTATGGCAATCATTGGTCGTCCAAACGTCGGTAAATCGACACTGGTGAATCGCCTCTTGGGCGAAGAGCGTGTCGTAGTATACGACCAGCCTGGTACGACACGTGACAGTATTTATATTCCGTTTGAGCGTCAAGGCAAGCAATACACCTTGATCGATACGGCGGGTGTACGTCGCCGTGGTAAGGTCTTTGAAACCGTTGAAAAGTTCTCGGTGATCAAAACACTACAAGCGATGAAAGATGCGCATGTGGTTGTGGTGGTGATCGATGCGCGTGAAGGGATTGTTGAGCAAGATTTACACATGCTGGGCTTTGCTTTGGAAGCGGGTCGGGCGATCGTGATCGCGATCAACAAATGGGATGGCATGAGTGATTATGAACGATCACAAGTTAAAGCAGACATTGAGCGTCGTTTTGACTTTATCCCATGGGCGAAGATTCATCTGATTTCAGCGTTACATGGAACGGGTGTGGGTGAGCTTTATCCATCGATCCATCAGGCCTATAACTCAGCATGGCTCAAAGTGACCACCAATCGCATGACTCAAGTGTTGCAAGATGCGGTTGAGCAGCATCAGCCACCGATGGTATCGGGTCGTCGGATCAAGATGCGTTATGCGCATATGGGCGGATCAAATCCACCACTCATCATCATCCATGGCAACCAAGTCGATCAGGTGCCTAACGATTATCGTCGTTATCTGGAAAACGTTTTCCGTAAAGTGTTCAAGATGGAAGGTACGCCGGTACGTATTGAGTTCAAGAGTGGTGAGAATCCATTCGCGGATAAAAAGACTAAAATTAGTGATCGCGATGCTGAACGTCAGCGTCGTTTGGTACAAGCTTTCAAAAAGCGTGCGAAAAAACGTTAATCCATATGGGATTGATTGTGTTCATGTGTAAAAAAAGACCCATTTCGATGGGTCTTTTTTTGTCACTGATTCTGAACTATGCCACTATGCATCATCTTAAAATATCACGAACCCATGCGTGGACATAAAACGAAGGAACCGTTCTCAATGAAGCGTTTTAAAACCGGATTTATATGGCTAATCGTTGCGCTCATAGGCGCTTTTGCATTTTCAATGTTGGCACTCAGTCGGGGGGAGCATGTCAATGCAGTTTGGCTGGTTGTGGCCTCAATCGCTTGTTATAGCATTGCTTATCGGTTTTATAGTGTATTTATTGCTCGAAAAGTCTTTGAGCTTGATGATCGTCGTATCACACCCGCAGAGCGTAAGAATGATGGCTTAGATTATGTGCCAACTAATAAATGGGTACTCTTTGGCCATCATTTTGCTGCAATTGCGGGTGCCGGCCCTCTAGTCGGTCCAATCCTTGCGGCGCAAATGGGTTTTCTTCCCGGTACGATTTGGATTTTGGTTGGTGTCATGCTGGCGGGTGCCGTGCAAGATTTTCTGATTTTGTTTATTTCGACGCGACGAGATGGTCGTTCACTTGGCGAGATGGCGAAACAAGAGTTAGGTTCATTTGCGGGTGTTGTGGTGATGCTTGGTGCATTTGGGGTGATGATCATTATCCTATCAGCACTCGCATTGGTGGTGGTGAAGGCCTTGGCTGAGAGCCCTTGGGGGCTATTTACCATTGCAGCGACTATTCCGATCGCATTATTCATGGGTGTTTATATGCGATTTATCCGTCCAGGAAAAATCGCTGAGGTCTCCTTAATCGGTTTCGTGCTCATGATGTGGGCCATTGTCTATGGTGGACAGGTTGCGCAAGACTCGGTGCTTGGTCCACTGTTTACGTTACATGGAACGACACTAACATGGGTATTAGTCATCTATGGCTTTATCGCATCCGTTTTGCCCGTTTGGTTGCTGCTCGCGCCGCGTGATTATTTGTCTACATTTCTTAAAATCGGTGTGATCATTGGTCTTGCGATCGGCATTGTGTTTGCTATGCCTGAAATGAAGATGCCTGCAGTCACGAAATTTATTGATGGCAGTGGTCCTGTGTTTGCAGGGAGTTTATTCCCATTTCTATTTATTACGATTGCTTGCGGCGCGATTTCAGGATTCCATGCCTTGGTGGCCAGCGGCACAACGCCCAAACTGATCGAGCGCGAAAGTCATATCCGCTTCATAGGCTATGGGGCGATGCTGATGGAGTCGTTTGTGGCCATCATGGCGCTGATCTGTGCGTCAGTGATCGAACCGGGTGTTTACTTCGCACTGAACTCACCAGCGGCTTTGATTGGTACAACGGTTGAAAGTGCTTCGCAAGCTATCAATAGTTGGGGCTTTGTCATTACCCCTGAAGCGCTGACTATGATTGCCAAAGATGTGGGTGAGCATTCAATTTTATCTCGTGCAGGCGGGGCACCGACTTTTGCAGTGGGTATGGCACATATCATCACCGATGTGTTTAACAGTAAGGCGATGATGGCCTTTTGGTACCACTTCGCGATTCTGTTTGAAGCGATGTTTATTCTGACTGCCGTGGATGCTGGAACACGGGCATGTCGATTCATGGTACAGGATTTAGTGGGTGTCATGATCCCGCGCCTTGCTAATAACCGTTCATGGCTGGGCAATCTTGCGGGCACTACTATTGCTGTAGGTGGGTGGGGGTTCTTTGTCTATCAAGGGGTCACTGATCCACTGGGCGGTATCAATACCCTATGGCCACTGTTTGGTATAGGCAATCAAATGCTCGCAGCAATGGCATTGATTTTGGGGACTGTGGTGCTGTTTAAAATGAAAAAGCAGCATTATGCATGGGTGACGATTATTCCGACGATTTGGTTATTTATCACATCGATGACTGCTGGCTGGCTGAAGATATTCAGTGAGAACCCACGGGTTGGCTTCCTTGCCCAAGCGAATAAATTTGCAGATGGCATCCAGCAGGGGGTGTTGATTGCACCCGCAAAGTCCTTTGATGATATGCAGAAAATTGTCTTTAGTAATCAGATCAATGCTGCGCTGTGTGCCTTTTTCATGCTAGTGGCAGTGACAATGTTGATCTCCGCATGCTTTGCAATCTGCCGTGCGCTCAAGTCTCAGGTACCAACTGTGCATGAGAGCGCAATCGTATACCGTGAGGAGCGTCAAAATGGCTAATGGCGTCTACTATCAAAAAGTCAGAGTGAGGCGAGCGATTATTCATCAGTGCATCCCGATCGCATCAGGGGCTACGCCAGAGCCCGCTTTGCCGAAGACAACGTGGCAATGGCTGCAGTTAGTGATGAAACGCTGTGCGCAGAGTTTTCGCTTGATGGTCGGCGTGCAAGACTATGAGAATTATTGTCTGCATATGCGCACCCAGCATCCCGAAAAGGTGCCGATGACGGAACGTGAGTTCCATCGCTATTGTTTGGCGGCGCGCTATCCAAGCCAAGGAGGCAAAGTTGGAAAGTGCCCATGCTGATCATGAGATCAGAGGCTTTATTTCAAGAAATTATTCTTGAGCAGTTCAATCACTTCACCACTGCGTCCATGTGCAATGGCTTTCATGGATGACAGAGCCGTTGAATAGACATATGCGGCTTCTATCTTGGGCGGCATGACCAACTCCATACGGTTGGTGGTGACATCTAAGAGCGCAGGACCAGGATGAGCCAGAAAGGCCTTGACGGCTTCTTCTAAATCATCACTATGCTCAACGCGATCACTGTAATAGCCCATCACCTCAGCGAGTTTGGCAAAGTCTGGATTTTTGAGCTCGGTATACGCATCAAGCAACCCTTCAACTTTTTGTTCAAGCTCAACAAAGCTTAGCGTACCATTATTAAAAACGACGATTTTAATCGCGATGTTCTCTTGGATGGCGGTGATCATATCGCCGAGTAACATCGTCAATCCACAATCACCACTGAAGGAAATGACTTGTCGATCAGGGAGTGCCTTTTTAATCCCGAGTGCTTGGGGCATGGCGTTGGCCATCGTCCCATGCAGCAAACTTAATAAGGTACGGCGTTTTCCATTGGCATGAACATGCCGTAATAGCCAGACCATGGGGCTTCCACCATCTGCGGTAAAAATAGCATCATCCTGTGCATATTTATCGATGAGCATGGCCAGTTGTTGTGGATGGATAACCCCATCTTTACCCTCACGTTCTTCATGTGTCCGGTGATGATTCACACGTTCCAGTTCATGTGTGCACTCATTGAGAAAGGTTTTATCTGCGTGGGGTCTTAATAGGGGTAGCAAGGCTTTTAACGTTGCTTTGACATCACCGACCGCACCCAGTTCGATCGGATGACGACGGCCCAGATGCGCAGCGTCAATATCGATTTGAATGATTCGAGCATGGCTTGGGTAAAATTGCTGCCAAGCAAAGTCGGCGCCGAGTAATAGCAGCGTCTCGCATTCAAGGACCGCTTTATAGCCTGAACTCGTGCCGAATATGCCTGTCATTCCGACGTTATAGGGATTGTCATACTCTACAAAGTCCTTGGCGCGAGAGGTATGGGCCATCGGGGCTTGCAGCATCTCGCAAAGTGCAACGACTTCATCATGCGCGCCCTCACAGCCAAAGCCTGCGTAGACGGCAACTTTATGGCTGCTATTAAGAATAGCGGCAATCTTCTCAAGTTCTTCTTCACTGGGGCGAATAACGGGTGAGGGAATGTGAATATGAAAGCCCGAGCTATCCTCGACTTCCATCGCACTGATGTCACCGGGAACGATGAGTACAGCAACACCGCGCTTGGTCAGTGCCGTTTGTGCAGCCAGTGTCGTCATGCGGCGTGCTTGGCTTGGATTAATGAGGGTCTCGCAGTAAACGCTGCAATTTTTAAAGATTGGCATAAAGTCGACGTTTTGTGGGAACTCGATGCCCATTTCCGCTGTCGCAACTTGACTGGCAATGAGTATGACTGGTGCACGATTGCGATGTGACTCATAGAGCCCATTGATGAAATGTAAGCTCCCGGGCCCACAGCTTCCTGCACAGGCGGTTAAATTTCCGGTGATATACGCCTCACCGCCAGCAGCAAATGCGCCGACTTCTTCATGGCGCATATGGACCCATTTGATCGGGCTACGAGAGATTGAATCGGTAATATGGTTCAAAGTATCACCGACGATGCCATAGCAGTGCTGAACACCAGCAGCAGCTAGTGCGTCGATAATAATGTCAGAGACTTTCTTTTTTGACATGAGATGCTCCACAGTGTGAGAGGTCGATTCTGTCAGTGAGCGTGGCGCAGTGATGCAAGATATAGGCGTTAAATTTTGAAAAAGATGTGATCAGGGGATGCATGGTTCTACTTTGATGTTAGTACTCAGGTCAGGATTGATCTGTGGGCTTAGCGTTATTTTTCTTATGCATCTGAAAAAACATAAAATAAGTGATGGGAAATTAGAGTTAAAATATGGGTTTGAAATTTAAAGAAAACTTTCATCTTTATTCTATGGTATTTGACTGATTGGTTATTTATGATGAGTCAAAAGCATAAGGCAATCGTGAGAAGACTATGACTCACTCATGAATGACCTTCTATTGATCCAATCGATCATCCTATTATTAGATTTTTAAAGTCGCTCATCTCCTAGAGGTTTTTTCATGTCTGGTATTCATTCTAGAGAATTCGCGTTGCTTATGGCATTGCTGATGTCCGTTGTTTCATTTTCGATTGACGCGACATTACCTGCATTAGGTCAGATTGGTCAGGATTTTGGCGTACAGGATAACCGTATACAGTGGGTCATTACCTGTATCTTTGCCGGTATGACGATTGGGCAGTTGATTGCAGGTCCACTGTCTGATGCGATCGGACGTAAGCGCATCTTATTTTCAGGGATAGCGATTTATTTCTTTGGCAGCTTACTGTGTTATTTCACCACGAGCTTTGAGCTATTTTTGGTGGGTCGTTTTATCCAAGGGCTTGGCGTGTCTGGTCCTTATATCGCTGCGATATCGGTCGTGCGTGATAAATACAGCGGCGCGCAAATGGCGAAAGTCATGTCGATCATCATGATGGTCTTCATGGTGGCCCCTGCGGTTGCGCCGGGTATAGGGCAACTGATTATTTCACTGGCGGGCTGGCATACCATTTTCCTGGTTTATATCGTGTATGCACTGTCTGTAGGGGCTTGGATTGCACTTCGTTTAGAGGAAACCTTGCCACCAAGTCAGCGCATCCCGCTTAAACTAAAAGCGTTTGAGCACGGCTTTATTGAGGTTGTCAGTAATCGGACGACCATGAGTTATTTGTTGTGCACGGGCCTTTGTTTTGGGGGATTGATCGCTTATTTGGGCAGTTCTCAACAAATCTTTATGCAGCAGTTTTCTCTCTCTGGTCAGGCTTTTAGTGGTTATTTTGCATTGCTGGCCTTCTTCATGGGCGTGGCCTCATTCGTTAACTCTCGTATTGTTGCTCGTTTTGGGATGCGTACTGTGTGTATGGGGGCGATGTTGGTGATCACAGGGGTGTCGGTATTCTTCTTGATCGTACAACTCACAGGCACGCAGATTCATCTTTGGATGTTTATCAGCTATGCATCGCTGCTGTTTTTTGCATTTGGCTTGATGTTTGGTAATTTGAATGCGATCGCCATGGAGCCTATGGGTCATGTTGCGGGTATGGCTTCAGCCATCATTGGTGCGGTGTCCTCGATTTTATCGCTGGTTTTAGCGACGATTATCGGGCAGCTTTATAACAATACCCTTGTCCCGATCACATCGGGCTTTGTGGTACTTTGCGCGCTTTCCTCACTGGTGATCTATAGTGAAATGCGCTGGTATGCAAAACAGCCAAAAGCAATTGATCCTCCTGAGCACACTGATCTCAATCAAGTGTCATGAAAGCTGTTGTTGCGTCATGATAAAAAAGCCGTACTTTAAGTACGGCTTTTTACTGATAGATGATCACTTTCGATGACTATAGATTACAACGCCGTTTTAACATGCTCAGATGCAGCAAGATCTGCATAGACCGCATTGACCTGTTCTTTATTCTCAAAAGGCAGCACCGCCGCAATCGAGTGATATTTGCCACCACTGGACTGAGTCACAGTGAGGTGTGCCAAATCGAGCATCGGGAAATGTTGCTTAAGCAAATCACTGACGGCACCGAGGAGTTCTGGTGAGGCATGACCAATGATCTTG
>CAYJTU010000004.1:34490-46999 GCA_964373105.1 uncultured Moraxellaceae bacterium
AACGGCTGTATTGATGAGTATCATTTGTAATATTGTGTAGTAATACTAAATAATAGTATCGAGATATTAGTATTTTTTATAAAAAAGGCCCCGATATAATCGGAGCCTTTTGTTTATCGAATCTGCACCATAACTAATTAATCATTCTCAAGGAATGAGCGCAGATGTTCAGAGCGAGAAGGGTGGCGTAGCTTACGCAGGGCCTTGGCTTCAATTTGACGGATACGCTCACGTGTGACATCGAATTGCTTGCCCACTTCTTCCAAAGTGTGGTCGGTCGGCATATCGATACCAAAGCGCATTTTAAGTACTTTCGCTTCGCGTGGTGTCAAGTTTGCAAGGACTTCGCGAGTCGCTTCACGTAAACCTTCGGCAGTAGCGGCTTCAACCGGAGAAGTAATGTTGGTGTCTTCAATGAAGTCACCCAGATGTGAGTCTTCATCATCACCAATCGGTGTTTCCATAGAGATCGGCTCTTTGGCAATTTTCAGTACTTTACGTACTTTAATTTCATCCATTTCTAAGCGTTCACCGAGCTCTTCGGGTGTCGGCTCACGTCCCATCTCTTGCAGCAATTGACGCGATACACGATTAATTTTGTTAATCGTTTCGATCATATGCACTGGGATACGAATCGTACGTGCTTGGTCAGCAATCGAGCGTGTGATCGCCTGACGAATCCACCAAGTCGCATAGGTGGAGAACTTATAACCACGGCGATATTCAAATTTATCAACCGCTTTCATCAAACCGATATTCCCTTCTTGGATCAAGTCCAAGAACTGTAGGCCGCGGTTGGTGTATTTCTTGGCAATAGAGATCACCAGACGCAAGTTGGCTTCAACCATTTCTTTCTTGGCACGACGTGCTTTAGCTTCACCGATCGACATGCGTTTGGAGATATCTTTGATATCGGCGACACGCAAGCTCAGCAGTGTTTCTAGATCCAACAAATTTTGCTGGAAAGACAGGATATCTGCACGTGCAGCATTTAAGCCTGCCACCAAAAGAGGGTCACGTTCGATTTGTTCATCAATCCACGCTAGGTTGGATTCGTTACCTGGGAAGTGATTACGGAAATGATCACGATCCATACGTGCTTTTTTAACCGAGAACTTCATGATTTCGCGTTCATTGGCACGGACTTGATCAATCGTCGTACGCACCATGCTGCTGATTTCTTCACTTAAACGCGGTGTCAGCTTGAACATCATGAATACCGTTGCCATATCTTGCAGTGCGGCTTTGGCTTGTTCTGAGTGACGTCCGAGTTTAAGCGCTTCTTGCAGTACCGCATGACGATCTGTCAGCTCAGCAAAGCGAATACGGGCAATTTCAGGATCAGGACCTGATTCAGCTTCTTCCTCGTCAGCAGTATCTTCGTCATCATCTGACTTGGCGACCGGTTCAGCAACTGCGAGTTCTGGGATGATCTCTTCGTCTTCAGCAACTTCGATGACTTCTGGGATTTCATCACTTTCTGGATCTAAATAACCAGAGAGGATATCGGATAGACGACGTTCGCCATTGACCGCTTCGTTATACTCTTTAAGAACGAGTTCAACAGCACCAGGCCAATAGGCCATGGCATGCAAAATATCACGAATACCATCTTCAATGCGTTTTGCGATACTGATCTCGCCTTCACGAGTCAGCAAATCTACCGTACCCATCTCACGCATATACATGCGAACGGGATCGGTCGTGCGGCCCGGTTCAGTTTCAACGGCAGCAAGTACTGCAGCAGCCTCTTCGGCAGCGACTTCGTCATCGCCTGCTTCTGGGGTGCTTTCAAGCATTAGCTCATCGGTTTCAGGTGCACGTTCATGCACAGGAATACCGACGTCATTCAACATCTGGATAATATCTTCGATTTGCTCACTTTCGGTAATCGAATCGGGCAGGGCGTCGTTAACTTCGGCGTTGGTGAGGTAGCCTTGCTCTTTCCCTTTGGTGATAAGCGCGGCAATTTGCGAGGTGGAGGTTTGTGAATCACTCATCTTTTCGACTCTCACTGGTATCAAATTCGGTTTATACTAAGTCTGCTTAATACAGCGCAGTGCTGGCAGCGGGTGAATCGTAAGGAAATTGACTTCCAAAACAGATTTACCACGAGCGAGTCTATCTATTACATGTTATGGTGTCTTGTGGCTTTTTATCATGAAGCCCATCCGCAACGTATTGCGTTCATGTGATCAAACTGACCAATCAAAGATTATAGCACAGCAAAGCGCTGTTTTTTAAGTCTCTATCTGTAAGATATACTGGTGGCTGCTGTTTTGATTTACAAGTCTTCGGCATCTTTGCAAGCTTATTCGTCGAATCATTTAGATGAACGGTATTTTGTGCAAATCATATCCATAACACTTATTTTTGATTAGCCGCGATGTAACGCGATCTCTTCCGTAAAATGCCGATGGTATAACTTAAATAATAACCAAAAAATGTTCCTAAGATGAGTAGGGTCGCAGGACTTTCACTTAATCCTTCTAATTCCTCCGGCGTGATGCCACCACCGCAGACCTCATAGAGTCGATAGAGTAGGCGCCCTGTTAGGATTAACGACAAAGTAATCCCGATATGCGCACTCGGCGTATAGAAAAAATTCAGGTTGAGGTATTCAAAGCGGGTAACGCGTAGGCTATAAATTGCCAGAGCAAGACCAATCAAAATACCCAGAGCGAGACTAATTAAGCTGCTTGTGTACTGAAGTGCATGAATGCATAGCGCAGTTAGGGCGAGCGGATAGAGTATGACGACGACAATATGACGCCATAGTATGGATTTTTGTGGACCTAAGTGGCGCTTGATCCGTGAATAGATACGCCAAATGAGTAGCGGGATCAGAGCAATTAACGCCGTAGCAGGAATATGTACCATCGGTTTAAACCCCCTTTCTTATAGGTTCAATGTGATTAATTGGGTTCGGTTGGTATCCGGGAGCGAGTGTATTCGCCGATCATGAAGAAATTGTTGAGGTTTGGTGTTTAAAAGTTAAGCAAATCATAGACCAGCTTGATGAAAATGCGGGGGCGGGGGGATATCTTATTCATTCAAATTAAAAGAGCATGTATAGAACATGCTCTTTTATAACAGTTAACGTGAAAATGATTGATTAATAGATGCCGTAATCAATCATTTTACAAGCCCTTGCTTAATCCAAACCTTTTTGGGCTTGCTGAATTTCAGCAACCGCCAATGCCGTCATATTGACGATACGACGTGGGGTCGCCGTAGGTGTCAAAATATGCACGGGTTTTGCGGCACCCAATAAGATTGGTCCAATCGTGACATTGTTCCCAGCTGAGGTTTTCAGGAGATTAAATGCGATATTGGCGGCATCCATGGTCGGCATAATCAGCAAGTTTGCGGCGCCTTTATAGCGAGAGTTTGGAAATTCGGCCAAACGAATATCCTCATCAAGTGCCGCATCGCCATGCATTTCGCCTTCAACTTCAAGCTCAGGTGCAATCTGGGAGAGGATGCGGTAGGTATCACGCATCTTCTGTGCACTTTCGCCATCAGCACTGCCAAAGCTTGAATGAGACAAGAGGGCAACTTTAGGCGTCAGCCCAAAACGACGCACTTCTTCTGCAGCCAATAAAGTCATTTCAGCCAATTGTTCAGCCGTTGGGTCTTCATTGACGTAAGTGTCGGCAATAAACAGATTACGACCTTCGAGCATCAACGCATTCATGGCATAGAAGTTTTTGACGCCTTCTTTTTTGCCAATCACATCTTTCAGATAGTCTAAATGCAAACCGTAGTGCGCAAATGTGCCGCAGATCAAACCTTCAGCTGCGCCAAAGTGTACAAGCAGTGCACCAATCAATGTGGTACGACGACGGGCTTCACGTTTCGCAAGCTCAACACCGACACCGCGGCGTTGCATGAGGCTGTAGTAATACTGCCAGTATTCTTTATAGCGCGGATCGTTATCAGGATCGACCAATTCAAAGTTAATACCCGCTTGTAAGCGCAGTCCGAATTTGGTGATCTGATGTTGAACAACCGTTGGGCGGCCAATCAAAATTGGATGTGCTAAGCCTTCATCCACCACCAATTGAACGGCACGGAGTACGCGTTCATCTTCACCTTCACAGAAGACGATACGTTTCGGATCGCTTTTTGCTTGGGCGAAAACGGGTTTCATCAAGAACGCAGAGTTATAAACAAACTCAGATAAGCTTTGACGATAAGCCGCAAAATCCTGAATGGGACGAGTTGCAACACCTGACTCCATTGCAGCACGTGCGATCTCAGGGGCAATCTCTAAAATTAAACGGGGGTCAAGAGGACCTGGGATCAGGTATTCACGACCGAAGCGTTGACCATCTTCACCATAGGTTTTGCTGCTGGATTCGACATGGGCCATTTTTGCAATGGCATGTACGCAGGCCACTTTCATGGCTTCATTGACCGTGGTAGCGCCTGAATCTAGCGCACCGCGGAAAATATACGGGAAGCACAGTGCATTGTTCACTTGGTTTGGATAGTCCGAGCGGCCTGTAGCGATGATCACATCCGGGCGAACTGCTTTGGCCAGTTCTGGCAAAATCTCTGGGTTTGGATTAGCCAAAGCAAAGATAATCGGGTCTGCGGCCATTTTTGAGACCATGTCTTGTGACAAGATGCCCGCAGTGGATAAGCCTAAGAACATATCGGCATCCGCCATCACTTCTTCGAGACGAGTCTGCGTGATGTCTTGTGCATAGCGACGTTTGCTTTCATCGAGGGTAGCTAGACGCGCAGTGGTGATGACCCCTTTGGAGTCCGCAACGATGATGTTTTCACGGCTTGCGCCAAGTGCAACGAGGAGATCCAAGCACGACAGTGCGGCAGCGCCTGCACCAGAACAAACGATTTTAATTTTTGAAATATCTTTATTGACGAGTAGCAATGCATTGAGCAGTGCCGCGCCAACAATGATGGATGTGCCATGTTGGTCGTCATGAAAAACGGGGATCTTCATGCGTTCGCGTAATTTCTTTTCGATATAGAAGCATTCAGGCGCTTTGATATCTTCAAGGTTGATGCCACCAAAGGTCGGCTCAAGCGACGCAATAATATCGACCAGTTTGTCTGGATCGTTTTCAGCAATTTCGATGTCAAAGACATCAATGCCAGCAAATTTTTTAAAGAGAACGCCTTTACCTTCCATGACCGGTTTAGAGGCCAGTGGGCCGATATTGCCCAGTCCTAATACAGCAGTCCCGTTGGTGATTACGGCCACTAAATTGCCACGTGCGGTATAGCGTGACACCAGTGAGGGATCTCGTTCAATCTCTAGACATGGCGCTGCCACACCCGGTGAGTAGGCGAGTGCAAGATCATGCTGGTTGGCGAGTTGTTTGCTGGGTACGACGTTAATTTTTCCAGGCTTTGGAAATTCATGGTAATCGAGTGCGGCTTGCTTGAGTTCTTGGTTGTCCATCTTCATCTCATTGAATACTTAAAAACGTTTACGATAGTCATCTATAAAAGCATATATCGGGGACGTGACTGGCTTTAATGACAAGCGGTCACTCATAGCATCAGTCACGCTTATAGTCAGTCATTGGTCAGGCTCATTTTTGATCAGCCGTTTGCGAAGAGCGGACTTAGATACAAACTCATGGTAAAAGTCTGTTAAGTGGTTCGCGCACTACAAGATTTGTAGCAAAAGTACCAAGCGGTCGATTGTACCATAGCAGAGCGGTATTTTTGTGGAGGATTGTTTTGTATTTCGGCAACGTGGTTTTAAGAAAAGAGCATAGCCACACCGTTATACGGTGTGGTTTTTTACTCGATCCAGAGATGATCTGAGTTTGGATTAAATCAGATCGTAATCAGCGGATTGCTCATCGCATTAATCAGCAGTAAGGTCGCTTCAAAGGCCGGAAGTGGTTTGCTGAGTAAGAATCCTTGCAATAAGTCACAGCCTTCGGCACGGAGCAGTTGAGCTTGCTCTATCGTTTCTACACCCTCTGCGACGACCTTCATATTCAACGAATGGCTCATCGCCAAGATCGCGCGGACGATGGCACGTTGTTCATGGTTACTGGTCATGTGCATGACAAAAGAGCGGTCGACTTTGATGACATCAATCGGGTAGAGGCCAAGGTAAGACAGAGAAGAGTAGCCAGTGCCAAAATCATCGAGTGCAATTGAAATATGACGTGTTTTGATTTCTTGCAGAATGCCGCGAACTTTTTCAGGCTCATCCATGAGCAGCGTTTCGGTAATTTCCAGCTCCAGCAAGCTCGGATCAATCTGGTGCTTTTTGATGATGCGATCGATGGTGGCAATGAAATTGCCACGCTGTAGTTGCTGTGCAGAAACGTTAACAGATACGGTGAGATTATCAAAACCTGATTCTTGCCATTTTTTGATCTGTGCACAAGACTGATCCAAAACGAATTCGCCCAATGCTGAGATAATCCCCATCTCTTCGGCAAGACCAATAAATTGAATGGGCGCAATCAAGCCCTTAGTCGGATGATTCCAGCGCACCAATGCTTCAAAGCCCACGATTTTTTGAGTGGCTGCGTTGAACTTGGCTTGGTAATACACGACGAACTGTTCACTGGAGAGTGCTTTGCGCAAAGCGTTTTCAAGATTGATGCGTTCGAGTGATTGGATACCGAGTTGCTTACTGGCGAAACGAATGGTGTTACCACCCACCCGTTTTGCTTCTTGCAGTGCATTTTCAGCATAGTTGGAAATCGTATCAACTTGACGGCCATGCTCAGGGAAGACCGCAATGCCAACCGAAATGGTCACTGTAATTTCTTGGGCACGGATATCAAACGGGGTTTCAAAAATTTGCAGTAACTTCTCACAGTATTGTTCTAAGTCTTTTTGATGCTCTTCTTCATGGGGCAGGACAATTGCAAAATCATCGCCGCCCAGGTGGGCAATGATCCCCGTGCGTTTATCGTAACTCTAGAGACGTTGAGCGACTTGTTTTAACAGTTGATCGGCACCTTCGGCACCAAGTAGGTCATTCAGTAAACGGAAGCGATCAAGATTTAGACGCAGCAGGGCGAATGAAGAATCCTCTTCTGTACTTTGCAAGATCAGTTGATGTAAGTGATCTTTAAAAAAATTACGATTAGGCAGGTCGGTCAAGAGATCATAATTGGCAAGGTAAGAAAGCCGCTGTTCGTTTTTCTTACGTTCAGTCAGGTCGCTGATGATCCCCACATAATGCGTTTTGCGCAGCTTTTCATCGACGATGGAGTTGATGTGCATCCACATCGGAAATTCATCACCGTTTTTATGCTGGCCGATTGCTTCACCCTCAAACTCACCAACAGTCTCTAAAGTCTTGATGATTTTTTGTTGAGATTGCTGTGCGCGAGTGGTGAAGATACGATTTAAATTTAAAAATCCATTGCCAATGAGTTCGTCTCTAGAAAACCCGGTAATCTTTTCAAAGAATGGATTCATGTTGATATAGCGCATCTTACCATCGAGGATGAAAATGCCTTCTGCAACTTGTTGAAAGACCGTTGAGGACAGCTTCTGCCCTTCAGCGGCCAGCCTTTCTGCATTGATATTGCGGCGTACGCCCACCATCCGTTTTGCAAAGCGTGTTTTAGGGTCGCGCTCGACCACGCGGCCGATATCCTGAATCCACACCCAATAGCCATACTTATGGCGCATTCTGAATTCTGCTTCATAGCGGTCGGTATGGCTCAGTAGGTGAGCTGCAACGGCTTGCCGTACTATCGGGTAGTCTTCGACATGGACAATTTTGGACATATCGACAAGAAAAGACTCCATCTCTTCATCGCTATAACCCAATATTTGCTCAAAGTTGGTGGAGTGCATTTTACGTTGGGCGATGTCCCAATCCCATGTGCCGATACCGCCTGCACTGTGCGCCATTTCTAAACGCTGTTGGGAGCTTTGCAGTTGCGTATTGCTGTCGGTCAGATCTTGAGTGCGTTCACGCACTTTTTCTTCAAGGCGGGTATTGGACTCTTGCAGTTTTTCTTCGGTATAAATCCGTTGCCGCATTTCTTGTTCAAGCTGTCCATTGACCAATTCAGTGTGGTCTTTGGAAGACTCCATATAATCGATAAGATTTTCGTTACGAATAACAAGCCATGCTGATTTGGTTCTAATCTTATGCAGCCGATAACCACAAAATAAGATAAACAGGATGTAAATGTCGATCAGAATACTATTGGGTTTAATCAGTGTTTCGCTGCCGCGCACTAACTGCTGGGCGATCAATGGCGACATACTGGTCAAAACAAAAGTACAAAAGTAGCGATAACGATCCGTATAACAAATCAGCCCGACCATATGCGAAAATAATATAGCCAGTCCAAACAGGTTAACTGAAATATCTAAAGTATTTTGGGTGCTGAATGGCGCTATATTGGCGCGAAAAATGATTTGACCAAAAGCCATGATCACACCAAGAATAAAGGTGTTGACCAGTAAATAAAAATCGACAATCTCAAAAGAAATCCGATGCTGCCGACTATTGATATGATTGCTGAGTACTGCGGATACAGCGATTAAACTAATCGCAGCAACAGTCCAACCAGCGAGTTGATTACTGTCGACCAATGAAAACTGTTGATAAAATGAAAAAGTGATTAAGACGAGTCCAAGCAAAGCAAAATGCAGCAGGCCCTGATGCGCACGAGCGTTGGTAATCTGCATACGCCAAATGCGTTGCATAAGAATGCTTTGGTCTTCTTGTTCAGACATTCATCACTCCTACATTCCACTTAAAGTGGCGAGTCTTTCTACTTTTATTGCCATGAATAGTTAGGAGTTTATGTTTAAAAAAACATAGACCCGTAGCCAATCATTGGTTGATTAATATTTATGAATTACAGCTAGATTTTACCTTGCGTTAAGGTATCACTTTATACGCTTGTTGTAACATCATTTTTCGCAAATACTTAGCCGCGCGAGGGCGACAACAGGCGCGGTTTCAGTTCTTAATATTCGCGGGCCAATTTGCCAGCGTAAAAACCCGTTTTCTTCCGCGGTCATAATCTCTGCTTCACTAAGGCCGCCTTCCGCACCAATGAGTAATGCAATCGTTTGAGGGAGTTTCTTGGGAATCGGATCGGGGGCATCGATAGGGGCCAGCACCAGTTTTAACTCCGCATTCACGCTTTCAAACCACTCTGATAACGATAAGGGCGCAAGAATTTTAGGGACTCGGTTTAAGCCACACTGCTCACAGGCTGCAATCGCAACTTGCTGCCAATGATCGATTTTCTTTTGATCTCGGTCGTATTTAAGGCGCATTTCACAGCGTTCACTGGTCAGGAGTTGGATCTCTCCAACGCCTAGCTCGGTGGCTTTTTGAATCGCATAGTCCATGCGATCACCCTTACTCATGACTTGCCCGAGCGTAACAAAGTAAGACTCGGTACGGTCAATCGGATCAAAATCAAAGAGTCGAACATAAGCATTCTTTTTGTGGATTTCGATAAGTTCGGCTTGGTATTCGCCGCCGAAGCCATTAAATAACGTCGCTTGTGCGCCTACTTGTGCACGCAAAACACGAACCCAGTGATGAAAAACGGTTTCGGGTAATTCAAATCTATCGCCTACTTCAAGCGGCATATCGGTATAGAAACGGCTCATGGCAATGATAAATTTCCTATGGAATGATTTAAACCTGAAGCCGGGTGACTTATGGTGATTGGCTGCATGACGGCCCACTCAATGGCTTGGCGTGCAATATCGATCGCATGCTCTATCTCGTCTGTGGTGATGCAGTATGGAGGGATGAGATAGATATGATGGCCAATTGGGCGCAGTAAAATACCCTGCTTCATGGCAAATTGTGCAATCAGTTGTCCGCGTGATTCATGAGTCGGATAGGGTAGACCATTGGCTTGTACCAAAGTGAATGCGCCGACCATCCCCGTTTGACGAATGTGTGCAATATGCGGGTGTTGCTGAAGCTTAGCCAATGCGGTTTGCATCGCTGCAATCAGAAGCTGGTTGTGTACGAGCACCTGCTCGGATTGGAATATGTCCAGTGATGCCAGCGCCGCTCTAGCCGCTAAGGGATTGCCCGTAAAGCTGTGCGAATGTAGGAAGCCGCGCGCAACTTGGGGGCTATAAAAGGCTTGATAAATACTCTCAGTGGTCATCACACACGACATGGGCAAGTAGCCTGCGGTCAGTCCTTTAGATAGGCATAAAAAATCAGGCGTGATATCGGCTTGCTCATGCGCAAACATGGTGCCTGTTCGCCCAAAACCTACTGCTATTTCATCTAGAATTAAATGAACATTGAATCGATCACATAGAGCGCGCAACCAAGACAGATAAATCGGCGGATACATTTTCATGCCCGCTGCGCCTTGGATGAGTGGCTCTACGATGATTGCACAGACTTCTTCAGCGTGATCGGTGAGGTTTTTCTCTAAAGCTGAAAACTGACGCTTGAGAAAGACCTCATCACTTTCCCCAGCTTCTTTTAAAGTCAGGTCAGGGGATGGTGCGCGGATGTGCTGGATGAGCAGGGGTTGATATTGACTGGAAAATAAAGGGATATCAGTGACTGCTAGACTGCCTAGCGTTTCACCATGATAGCCATTTTGCAACGAGATAAATGTTCTACGCTTGGGCTGATTTGATTGCTGCCAGTATTGCAGACTCATTTTCAAAGCGACTTCCACAGCCGCCGAGCCACTGTCTGCAAAGAAACAACGCGTCAGTTCTGGGCGTGTGATTTCGACGAGGCGCGCAGCAAGTTGCTCAATCGGCGGATGGGTGAATCCTGCGAGCATGACTTGTTCGAGCTGCCCTAACTGATCGATGATCGCTGCATTGATCTGTGGATGGCTATGTCCATGCAAATTGACCCACCATGAGCTGATGGTATCCAGAAGCGGTGTGCCATCGGTTTGGTAGAGATATGCACCCTGACCCCGAACCACTTGAATGGGTGGCATGGTTTCATGGCTTTGCATTTGTGTGCATGGGTGCCAAAGCGGGGAGGTTGAGCTGATCATTCTATTCATGGTGATTCAAACAGTACCTTTTGCATGAGACTGGCTAATGCAGGATTGCGTTTTTGCAGATCTACAATTGTGCGCTGTTGTTCTTGAACCGTTCTATTCTGACTCAGCTTAAATTTCGCCTCAACATGATCCATCGCAATTTCAAAAAAGACAATCGCACCTTTAAGCTGGTTAAAAAGGCTCGTATTGAGTGCAGTTTCTTCGTATTGGTGCAAGAGTTCAGTGATGCGCTTTGTAATAAGCGCGTCATCATGAATCACGCTACTACGCCCTCGGACGTGGACTGTCGCATAGTTCCACGTTGGTACACCTTGTGTGCGAAAGTGATTTTCAGTGGAAATATAATCATGTGGACCATGAAAGATCGCATATGCCTCAGAGGCGTCTAGTAAGTCGCTATGCGGATTTTTTTTTGCGAGATGACCAGTCAGTTTTTGTTGTGATACATCTAAATACAACGGGACATGACTGACCATGGGGATACCGTGATCGAGGTGGATCAGCGTTGCAAAGCCATGGTCTTGAATGAGCTGTGTGATATGTGCTGTGTCATTCATTTCAAACGACTTGGGAATATACATAAGATACAACACACTCAAGACTCGTTTCTAAGACATTAATGGTCTCTGATCATATCGCTTAAATTAACGAATATCTAACACCAGTTGCTGCGTGGGTTCTGTCTGGTTCATGGTGTAGAAGTGTAGGGCTGGAGCGCCACCTTTGATCAGGCGCTTGCATAGATTCACTACAACGTCATGACCAAACGCACGAATACTTTCACTGTCATCGCCATAGGCGGCTAACTGCTTGCGAATCCAACGCGGAATTTCAGCACCTGAGGAGTCTGCAAAGCGAATCAAATTGCTAGCGTTGGTAATTGGCATGATGCCCGGGATAATCGGGGTATGAACACCGCGTTTAGCCAGTTCATCGACAAAGTAAAAATAGCTATCGGCGTTAAAGAAAAACTGAGTGATTGCCGAGTTTGCACCGGCTTCAACTTTGGCAATAAACTGTTCAATGTCTTTGTTGAACGATTCTGCTTGCGGATGCATCTCTGGATATGCGGCGACTTCAATATGGAAGTGATCACCGGTTGTCTCACGGATGAATTGCACCAAGTCACGCGCGTAGGGGAGTTCGCCTAAACCGACTTGACCTGAAGGGAGGTCACCACGCAGCGCGACCAAGTGACGGATGCCTTGAGACTCGTAGCGCTCTAAAAGCTCAGCGATGCGTGCTTTGTCATCACCGATACAGGACAAATGCGGTGCCACAGGCGCCCCTTGCCCATGAATGGCATCAATCGTTGCTAACGTACGATCCCGAGTTGAACCACCTGCACCATAAGTAACAGAGAAGTAAGCAGGATTTAATGCTTGCAGTTCTTGATGAACTTTTATAATTTTTTCTGCACCGACATCTGTTTTAGGTGGGAAAAATTCAAACGAAATCGGTGTGGACGTTGATGTGCTCATGATGATTTTTTTCAACAAAATTAGTTTTTAATAA
>CAYJTU010000005.1:0-36465 GCA_964373105.1 uncultured Moraxellaceae bacterium
TTTAATGCCAGTTTTACCTATAAGTGGGTCAGTTTCTCACGACATTCAACAACTTTGAATTTTGTCCAATCATTGAGATGAATATCAGCATGGACAAAGCCGTATCTTTTTCCGGAATGCGAGATCTCAAGAATGATCGGCAACTGTTTGCACCGCTGAATGACAGATTCGCGCGTTGTCATATCTAATCTATAGAGCCATTCGCCCCCATGCTTGCAGTGTATAGACTGCATCTCGGGCTCTAGAGTGCTATCGATACAGAACTGTTCGTGGTTTCCGCGAATTGCCTTAAACCAAGGTTGATCCAAGAGCTTAAAGCATTGCAGGCTTTCAGGTCCGCGATCAATCAAATCTCCCACGGAAATGATGAGATCGTCATTAAAATTAAAACCGATATCATTCAGCTGTTGCATGAAAAGAGTATAGCAACCGTGCAGGTCACCGACGACAAATAAACGACCCCGGATTGGGGTGTCGTAAATTTCAACTGGTGAGTAAGAGTCACTCATTGGTGCTCTCCTGAAGGACGGATGCATCGTTCACACTTTTTATGTAGCCTCGTTTTGCAAGATGCATTACATCCTCACGTCGATAAAAGTTCACTTTTTGGGATATTTTGAGCTCTATGGGCGAGATTAATCCTTGTTTCTGCAGGTTTACAACATGAGTCCGATGCATGCCAAGAAGGGAGCTTGCTTCGGATGCTGTCATGTATTCAGTTTGTATGGTCTTAACTTTATCAACATCAGATTTTTTGACAAATTGCCAATATTCGTAATCATATAGTTTTAAATATCCAGTCTTTATCCAGTTGATATGTAACCAGTTCTGAGCACAATTTAATTGCTTTGCTGCATCTTGCAAAGTTATTAGATCCTCACGTTGGAGCTCTTTTAATAAGGCAAAAAGAGAAGCTTTTTCTATCTTGATGGTGGTGTGACAATTATGGTCTTTCTTAAGAATTTGTTTTTGTACAAGAACAGCTACTTTTGATGGGCTAATACTAAGCTTTTGAGCTGCATAGGACAGTGAGCGATACAAAGTTGGATCCGACTCATAGTGCATAAGTTTCGCCCGTTCTTTGGAAGGGCGTCCAGTGTAAGTTTTAAAAATCTTTAGATTTGAAATTATGTTTGTATTAATATGATTTACATCAGATTTATTGTACAGGTTTGTTTTTAGGCCATCAATGTGAGGGCCGCCAATGGGTTCAATCCCAAAATGTCTCAACTTGTCTGCGAGATTTGTTGAGTTAACCCTTAAAAATCGAGCTAAGGTTCCAACCATAATGTACTGATTCTCATAGTCAGAAACCGCTACAGGTGTGGCTACATACTGAACGTAACCATCCACCTTCATCTTCTCCATTTTCAGCCAATTTTTGACTGCAAGGGAACGAACCATCTCTTTATGCACATTTAGCCGAGATGCAATGTCCTGTATTGTTAGTAGATCTCCCTTTGTCATACTTTGACCACGTGGTGCTTTTAAATATTCTTGATGCGATCCTTTTAAAAGTACCTGTTCGATTTTGATGCTGCTAATAACAGCAAAATGATTCGGCAGATATTCGACATCAATTGCATTTTTCTTGATTAGATTTTGCAACCTGAAATGAGAAATTTGTAAGATGGCGCAGGTTTCTGCGAGTGAGAAATATTGCTGATAATGATCTGGAGCAGGGACATTAAAGGCTCCGCATCTTGATAAAGCGGCATCAATATACGAATGAAATATTTTATTTCTTTTCCTGAAATGAACAACTTGAATCTGTGGGTGAGCTTGAGTAAGTCTTTGATTCAGTAGGGTAGTGAGTGTTTCAATCGATTTGCTTTGGTCAATAAAGTATTGATAAGACATTGCTACACGCGAGTGATCGCTCTCTATCTTGTTTGGAAGCCAATCAAATTTTTCCACTGCTAACCAATAATCAGAGAACATATTAAAAGTTTCTTGATCTCCTATATTAAGTAAATCTAAAAACCATTCGACTGCATCTGGATTAGCCGATAGGCAAGTTATTGAACGTAAATCACTACCACAATGATTGCACAGTGAAATATTGCTTCGAGTCACTCCAAGCTCTTTTTTACAGTTGAAGCAACGGTCGTGGAGTAGTATCTGATGTTTTAAGCAAACAGTATAGGGACGTAATAACCAGAGACGGCGCCAGTAAGGCGCCTCTTTCAGACACTGTGGACAAAATGAACGGGCATCCCTGCGAAACAAAAAGTCAGGGATATAGGCTTGTAAATACTTTCTTGGAGATACTTTAGTTGGGCTTTTTCGGCTAAATGCTAAATTTTCATATTCGGTAGATAATCCCAACCGCTTCAAAATACTGGCGAACCGTTCACATTGAGTGATGTCGCTATTAGCAGATCCACTATCATAGAATTTAGACTTGCTAATCATCAGGTGCACACTCTGGTAGCCATTACCACCAGCTGCCCGTATGAGTAAGCTAGCCGCACTTTCATCTACATAAGGAATTGGACGAATGAGCAGAGGTTTCCTGTTCATACAGGACTCCTGATCTGACTAGCCAAAATACTGCGTGACATCTTAAATGGATTATTTTTGGTTAAGCTGACTTGTGCAGTCGTACCTTGTTGCCAAGATTGACTAAAGTCATCGACTGTAATGATCTCTCTGGAGTCCTTGAGTGCAAAGAGCATGCTATCTTTGAGTAAGGACATGATAAATGCATGGTTTCCCCCAGTTGCGGCATAGATTTGTTGAGCAAAAAGTGGGGAGTCTAATGCCATCTCAAAGGAAATGTTGCAGCGAAGACGCGTTTGTCTTTCGATTTCAGCTAAAAAAGGGAAAAGAAAGCCCTTGGCTTCTGCTGTTCCTAATGATAGGGGCGTTAACTGGTAGTGATATTGGAACCTTCTGGCAAGTTGGGAATCCAACTCCAACAAAGGTGCGAACTGAGGCAATCCTACAAGACAAAAACTGATTTTTGTTTCATTAACAAGAGACTTTATCCAATCACAAACGATAATATTTAATTTAGTTGCAGTTTTTTGGAATCGAAATAAATGATGGAACTCATCAAGAAAAACGAGCTTTGTCTCACACTCTTTGAGTAAGTGACATAGTCTTAAAGTCATTTGTGTCGTATTGCCTTTTAGTGGATTAGGGTCTCCAAGCTGTTGAAGTAATATCCCAGCAACTGATTTAACCGATGCTGGTGATGGAATTTGTGCATAGAATGCTGGGATAATTGTTTTTTCGTATGCCCCATCGACTCGATTGGTTGATGGTATTTGCCGTACAATGACGTTGCAGATGGTTGTTTTTCCATGCCCACCTTCACCATGTAAAACGCTCCCAATAGGCTCTTGGTAAATAGAGCTTTTGTGCATACATTCTTGTATGCCACTTAATGCGTGGTCAAACTCGGGATGGCGTACGACAAATTGATTGATTTTAGCAACACGTTGATAAATAGCTTCAAGATCGTCCATCTCATTAAATCTCCATAGAAGCAAAAGAAGGGGCTTGATGTGAGCTCTGGGTTTCTTCAGGTGCTACCTCTTTAACCACCCTTTGTGGTTTCACCGAAATGGAAAGTTTTTGCAGTTCTTGAGGAATGTCTATTACCAGCTTGCGTAGCTTGGGTTTTTTCTTTTGCAGGTCGTTCTGTATTTTTTTTAATAAGTGCCATCGGGCAAGTAAGTTGGCATGGGGTCCTAGGCGATGAAGGTCGGATCTTGTGAGTTCCTGTTTAATTTTCTGAGCTTCTTGATGTGCATAGCTGGTCAAGCCAGATGTATATTCGGGCTCAGTTGATTCGGCAAGAATGACCGTATTTTTCTGGGAGGGATGTATAACGAACACATGGCTCAGATCTAACTCATCAATAAGAACAGTGACCTTTGAAATTTTTTGAAGTTCTAATGTGCATAATGCATGTGAGTAATAATGCAGACCATTGATTTGTACACAGCCTTGTTGAATGGTTCTAGTAAATGGTTGCCGGCAGAGAACATTGGCGTCATCTATGGTGAGTGATAATGGTTTTATTGATTGAGTGGCATCTTCCCAAGCTAATATCGGAGCTCTGCCTGTCTCAGAGTGGATTGCAGTGTGATAAACCTCATTAATCCACCAGTCAATAGCGCTTGTAATCTCTTCAAGCGTCATTCGAGCGTGTTTGTAAGAGTCATAGTCACCTCGTTCATTTGGATTTGAAAACGTCGTTCCTACATGCTTCTGAATCACTCCACGCGTCAGCGTTCCGAAAAATCTTTCAATATGTGGCTTATCATCAGGTGTTTTTACTTGGGATGGTGTAATCGTGATTGCAAGGGCTTCACAAAATCGAGAAAAGGAACTGTTTTTAAATTCCACGCCATTATCTGGAATAATTTGAGCTGGGACGCCACCTGGTAGGCCACGGTTGGGCCTAGTAATCATATCTTTGATGACGGCTAAGGTTGTTAATGCACTGGGTGGGTAAAGGCTAATGTAAGTGCCAATAATGGCTCGGGTGTAAACATCAATCGCACATGCGAGAAAGGGGCGACCAAGAATTGCGCCCGTAGCGGGGTCAATCACAATGATATCCAGAGTATGGGTATCAATTTCGACTAAGGCCATGACATTAGGACTAATGATTGCCATGCCTGCTGCTTTGGCTAGTTTTTTAGCGAAACGTGCTCCTTTTTTGGCTCTAGCCACAACAATTGGGTCAAGTTTCTGGACTCGCCGCTGAATGGTTTTTAGATTAGGTCGCTTATACGTGGTCAAGCCACGCTGCATCATTTTGCCAACAATAAATGCGAGAACATCTTTACAGTCACGACGTTCAGGACGTAAGTACACTTCATGGATACCTTGAAAGATCAATTGCTCAATCTCTGGGGAAAATCTTAAGTAGCGATTTCCTGGTCTTTTTTTCTCAATGAGTTCTGCATGGTCATTGTGGATGCGATAAGAATATATCCAGCGAGCTACAGTCCTAGGGCTAGGTGGGGATAAGTCACTAATTTCATGAGAAACCTTTATAATGATTGCGGCTAGGGGATCAATTGCAGTGGGACAAGCAAGTTCCGTTAAAGCTGCCTGTACATACCTGAACTTGCGTGTGATAGTAGATAATTTTTGACTATCCAAAATTAAGCCATCAGCATAAAACTCGTATTTAATTTCACCAGATTGATACCATTCTTCGAATTGTGAATATGTGATTTGGCAAGTATTTCCACCCGCTATTGCGGAATAGCGACACATGCCATGGCCTACAAAACTAACTTCAAATTGTGCGCCATGAAAAGAAAAGCGAGTACCGATGTGGGGAATGGGCATAGGTGAGTTCATAGCGAGTTCTCCCAAGACCGATTCTTATTTTTGGCGTTGGTCGTTTCGATGAGTTTATGAAATAGGAAGTAGTCGCCTAAGTGAGGTGATATTTGATTTCTTTCTAAAGCTAAATAAATCTGCGATTCATTTTCAAAAGCTTTATCTGATAAAACCTCTTTGGCCAGGTGGATCTCAAAGTTTGTCCATTCACGGAAGTGACCGCGTGAGTAGAGCTGCAATATCTGATTCAGTGACTGCCGTTGCAACAGGGAGCTTGAATCAATAACTTTGAACTGAATACCAATGTGACCTAGAACAGCGGCGATGCGGTCAAATCGTTGCTGTCTGTCAGTAGATAGCTCTTGGATTGATGGTTTTACTTCATGGACCTCGAAGTTGCCATTATGATTGCGGATAAGAAAGTCAGGAATGCAACATGATTTTCGGATAGCGGTATCTTTAGTGCTTGGGTTCTATAGCTTTCAACGTCTGGGTTGCTTTCTAGTTGCACCGCATATGCAAGCTCCAGACGACTTTCTAAAGCGATGGCCCCACCACATTTTCGACTTGGAAAAAGTGATGTTCTACGCCCTGGGGAACCTTGGTGAATGCGACGCTGTCCATGGAGGATAGACGCTATGTTAGGTTTTTGGCTAAATGCAAAATCAATCTGGTCTAGGATGGATTGATGAGCGCTAGGTTTTGTTGAGTCGAAGTTATTGAAAGACATAATTATATCTCTTGATTAGAACCGTGCTCATCTTAGAAATTCAGTTTCTTGAGATGAGCTTGTCGATTGCACTTAAAAAAAACTAAGTGCGGGGGGCTTGACGACTGGGTTTTTACAGAAGATACTTTAGTCACTAAACAGTTGTACCTAATGTAAAAACCAGCGGATCCGTAAGGATCCGTTTGTTTATCCGCTGTTTAATAAGATTTTCATGGTCTTTTCCTCCAAAAAATAATTACTTAATTTCACCTTTGGCATTGGATTCGATAACTCCATCTTTTAAACCGAGCTTGACGGCGATCTGGTGGCTTTGTCCGCGGAAGGGAATGTGATTAGCACTTAAGACTTGGTAGACCAATTCTGGGGCGAATTCATTCTTTCTAGCCCAATCCGCGATTGATATTCCTCTGCGTTTCAGTTCCTGTTTAATTTCATTCGGAGTTTTCATAGAGTTGTACCAATTCTTATAAGTGCCTATTAGGAACATAGTAGAGTTGTATGAATTTTTCAAGTGAAAACTACGAAATAGTATTGAATAAATATTTGTTTTTTAATGGTTTATTTAGAATAATGCGTATTATATTGAATTTTTATCCCTTCGCTTTTGATTGTAGATATGAAGACAAAATTAGATTTTTCAGAGAGATAAATTTCAAGAGACCGTATGCATTTTCTTGTCACTCAATGACCTTTTATTGTTTTTTCTGAAGGAAGTTGAACTTCGCTTGATCCACCTGCCATTCTCATATAGTCTAGATAACATTACATTATTAATAGAAAAAATGGCATAGTGCCATGAAAAACATAACTTTATTTAAGTGCGCATAGGGATGTGTATGAGAGTATCTGGTCGTTCTTTTCATCCGCAAATTGCCAAAGATGCAAATGCTGGAGTTTTGTATGGCTTTTGATGCGTCCCCATCCTGGAGTGGTTTCAATTATCAGGGGAAAGTAGCTCTTTTTTATGCTCTTAAGCTGATAAATGATCATCCTTTAGGTCATGACTTATCTAATTTTAGTTTGATGCTTGAGGCCACTGAGGACTTTGAAATTCTGAGTGAAGGGGTTGCTCTTTCTTATCATCAGGTAAAGGCTTATGCAAAAAGTTCCTATGGTACCTACTCCAATGCTCTTCTCGGAGTTATTCTCGAGTTATATAAAGTGCCTAGTGTGAATGGGTGGATCCATACTTGGAACGCTATAAATTCTAAACCTAACTTTACGGATTTGACCGACTCAATCAAAGATGATCTGAAGATTATCATAGCGCAATATACAAACAGAACGCTTGGCGATACAGGGATAGTTCTGGATGATGCCGCTTCTGATAAAAAACAAATATCAAAGCAAGCAGCAATAATCAGAGCTGCTATTCCAGGGAAAAGCTCGGATCAATTGAGAGATATTCTTAATGAAATAGTTCTCGGACAAAATGACTGCCTTACCCGCTTTGCTGCATATAAATACGATGATGGCAATAATTTTTGTGGTCTAACCGAAATAAATATAAAAATAAAGTTCGAGATATCTAGAGCTATGACCGCTAGAGAAATTGTCGTTACGCAAGAACAGCTGGAGAAATGCTTCAACTACTTCTTAGGGCATATAGATGAACACATCATTTGTAGGCATGAGAATAAAACAAAAACAAGCTTGCCAATAGGCTTCCCAGAAATACTTGGGGCCTTAAGAACCGATCATGAAGATATTGGTAGTGAGTATCTAGTCTATAAATTTAAAGATCAATTTGCACACTTAATAGACGAGTACATAGGCGATCCAGATGATTACACAGAGCCTGAAGAGGATGTATATTGCAATTTAATGGAGGCTAGAAAACTTCTTTTAAGCCTTAGCCCAAAAGATCTTTGGGCGCATTATCGTAGTTTCTCCCCTCAGATTTACCTAGAGCATGAAAATAATACGCTTAACGCTCTTTCGACAAATTCAGAAGGCATTCGGTACGTATTATTAAAAATCCTTCATGCAATTAACTTCACTTGCGCATCACACAATGCCTTAAAATATAAGCTAACCTATCGAACTACAACATCGCCATATCAATTTTATTTGCCAACAACCATAACAAATGCTGCCCGTGTGAGTCAGATTGGTAAGGAAATTATAAAAAACCCAAGTATGAATGAGATTTTATTTGAAGTTAAAAATCTCATATATGGAGGTCAAGATCTATACTCATTTTCTCCTTCTTTGATGGCACACACTGAGGCGCCAATAGCTGATGGGGATGATACTCGTTCGAAACGGGACGAAATCTTAAAAGACATAACACTAGTGCCTATATCAATTGCGAAGGATTTATTAACTTAATGATCAATGTTATAAATAACATCCTTGCTAGCTGTGGCTATCAACAGGCCAATATAGAATGTAGTCTCGATAATCATGCAGTGTTTTTATTCATTCCTGCGAGTGAAAGCGATAGAGAGGAATATTTCGTCACGTTACAGGCACATATCCAATCCGATGAGTCTGCACAAGCCATCCTTGAAGAAAAAGCCCAAGAGTTATTTGAATCAATCCGCAATTCAGGAAAGGTTGAACGCTCCTTCGAAAAAAATTGTACCATGGTCATCTGCCATGAACATAACAAGATCAACAAAACGACCATCCTTGCACTTGAAGAAGATCAATACAATTTTAAGAAGAATGTTGTCTCCTACACCGCACACGAACTTCACTCTTTAAAAACCTACATTGATGACAAAAAAATAGAGTATCTGACAAATAGTGTGATCAATGACATTCTCAATTCTGAAGGCGGAAAAAGCTTCTTAGATTTCAAGGAAAATAATCAAAACAGCAATGGATATTATTCGCTAATACTAAAATCTGCCCTCAAACTCCCATTTATTACTTACAGTCCCCAAGAACAGCAGCTTATCGATTTAAGCAGTGAGATTGAACAATCTTTTACCCCTCGCCAGTCTTTTATTTATGGTCAACTAATGGAGTCGGACGTGGTGATTTGGACAGATGAAAATATTCATCAGCAAGTCGAGCGGATTTGGGGTAATGCTGAATGATCAATCTGAATAAAATTACGCTCATAAACTTTAAAATCTTTGGTGGTGAGCCATACATTATCAGCTTCGAAAATAATAATCTCGTTCTCTTAGATGGGCCAAATGGATATGGTAAGACGTCTGTTTTTGATGCCATTGAACTAGGCTTAACTGGAAATATTTCCCGCCTTATTTCTCTGGAGAGTCGTCAGATACCAACAGATGTAGTTGTTGCACACCAAGGTGCCAATAATGTTGAAATAATACTAGAGTTCAAAGATAAGGACTCTCAAGTAAAAACATTTCAACGAAAACTTAAGAATACTATTCCTAATAACGCTAGGAAAATCTCTAAGTTCACAGAGCTTTGGGAACTCAATGAAATTGTAGATGGGGAGCCAATATCTACGCCTGAGAACGCATTAGATACATACTTTGGCAGCAAAGATTTTTCTCGCGATTTCCTGCTTTTCCATTATGTCCAGCAAGAAGAGACATCCCGATTCCTGAAAACAAATAACGAGGCGCAAAGAGCCGTCGAGCTTGCTCAACTATTTGGCAACACTCTAGAAGCTGATGAGAAATTTAATAAACTTTCAGACTTTTCCAAAAAGATCTCCAATTCCAAAAAAGAAGTTACGTCCCAAATTGAAAACATAAAGCGTTTGTACAAAATTGATGACAACACTAGCACTGCAACAGGAGCTGTTGAGCTACACTTTTACGCGTTCCCATGGTTAGCCTCTGTAGGTAAAACAGTATCTTGGGATGCGGTTACAATTACGGAATTAAATCAAGAAAAACTCAACAGCTATTTAGCGGAAATCAACAACGTTAAAAACCTTCTGAGACATCAAGACTTTTTCTTGAGAAGTCGTCGTTTTGATAGTGCTACACTCCAACAAGAGATGCTAGGGCTCTATATTGGCTATTTCCTCTCCATCACGAACAACGAGCGACTTGTCGCAAGCAGTAATACATATCAACTTATTAAGCAAGCTCATACCATACTTCGAAGTGGCGATCTCAAGCAGATAAGCACCATTAGTAAGTTTGATGTCATATTCCAAACTGTAGGCCTGAATAGCCGTGCTTCATTTGAAATCGCACTACAAACGCGTATAGATGAAGAAAATAAAGCCAGAGGCCTGAGTTCTATATATTCAGAGCTCATCAAGCACCATGACGCTATGATTTCAGGCCTAAATAAGATACCCAATGAGTCTACTTGTTTACTGTGTGGGCAGGACTATGAGAGCCACAATGCTCTATCACTTGCAATATCTCAACATGGGCAACTCCTCCGATCAGAGCTATCAGGAAGCGATAACCTTTTGGTTGCATCTAGGGATGCCTTCAACTTGAATCATCTTTCACCTTTGATACAGGCGTGCACAACCTATCTGGAACAAACGCTTGCGCCTTCTCAGGAGGACTTACGATCTCTTTCGAAAGCAGTAGCGGCGAGAGATCGTTTAGATGGACTTCGAAAATGGCTGCTATCAGAGCGTATTGAGCATGATGACTTATTAGCTAACACTTTTCCTGTTGAAGGTGGGAGTAGCTATATTTCAGAGGTGATTGAGATTCTATGTCAACGGATACGCTCTGTAATTGGTACTGCCTCAGAAGGCTATTACGAAGCTAACGGATCCAGTATATTTGAAAGAATCTATAGGGATTATTTTAATAGTGAACAGGAAAAGCTCGGACAGATAGATATCTCGCTACTGGATAAAAAAGAGAGTTATATTAAAAGTCTCTACTTTAGCTCTTTAAAAGATATTGCCGACGAACTCATAAAACTTTCAAAACAAAGTCGTCTTTTAGAGCGTGCACTGTCTGATGTGGCAGAGCTCATCACGATTGTTCGCACTCAAATACGCCAGTACAGAAAAAAGCTAATTACAGATATCGAGATACCTTTCTATCTATATTCGGGAAAAATACTACAAACACACCAAGCAGGGCTTGGCCAAGGAATCTTCATCAAGGATCCTACTGGTGAGGAGGAGCTAAAGAATGTGCGTTTGGTATCCAACTGGGATAGCGACCATGATATTCTCAATACCATGAGCTCTGGTCAGATATCAGCTGTAGTTATTGCTCTTACACTTGCACTGCACCGTGTTTATTCTACCAAATTCTCTAGCATTTTAATCGACGACCCAGTTCAGACAATGGATGACATCAATATGTCTTCATTGGTAGAGGTGCTGCGTAATGACTTCAGGGCAAAACAGATTATCCTAGCTACGCATGAAGACAAAGTTACTAGGTACTTCACTTACAAGTACTTAAAGCACAATGAGAGCGTCAAAATAATCAACATAATGCAGAGAAAGGAGTATGTACCAAGCAACAAATATCACTACCAGTCGAATCCTCCCAATAATGATTGACGTTAAAGTTTGTAAGTAGGCCTTGGATCCTGATAAACATTTAAGATGTCATCAATGAGAGGCCTTACTCAATTACGTCACGATTCTGATACGTCAAATTACTTCATTTGTAAACTATAAAAGCTGTCACGCTCTGCATGACAGCTTTTATATTGCGATCCAATGACAACTTATGTGTCGTTGCATGACAGCTTATGTGTCGTTCATGACAACTCATGTGTCGTCCGACGGCTGAAGCATCGCTTACCAGCTGAGCGCCCCACCAGTCTGATATTCCGTCACCCGCGTTTCAAAGAAGTTCTTCTCTTTGCGCAGATCCATCATTTCAGACATCCAGCCGAATGGGTTGGTCACGCCAGCGTATTGCTCTGGCAAGCCCAATTGGTTCAGGCGACGGTTGGCGATGAACTTCAGGTACTCTTCCATCATCGCGGCATTCATGCCGAGTACACCGCGTGGCATGGTGTCACGTGCGTATTCGATCTCGATGGTCGCGCCTTCCAAAATCATCTGGATGATTTCTTGTTGGAACTCTGGTGTCCACAGATGTGTGTTTTCGTTTTTGATCTGGTTGATCACGTCGATCCCGAAGTTCAGGTGCATCGACTCATCACGCAGGATGTACTGGAACTGTTCAGCCACACCGCCCATCTTGTTGCGACGACCCATGGATAGAATCTGAGTAAAGCCGCAATAGAAGAATATGCCTTCAAGCACACAGTAGAACGCGATCAGGTTGCGCAGTAAGCGTTGATCGTTTTCAGGGGTGCCGGTGTGGAAGGTTGGGTCACTGAGGCTTTGGGTGTATTTCAGCGCCCAAGTGGCCTTCTTCGCGACGCTTGGCACTTCGCGATACATGTTGAACACTTCGCCTTCATCCATGCCCAACGACTGAATACAGTACTGGTAGGCGTGGGTGTGGATCGCTTCTTCAAAGGCTTGGCGCAGTAGGTACTGGCGGCACTCTGGGTTGGTGATGTGGCGATACAGTGCCAGCACGAGGTTGTTGGCAACGAGTGAGTCAGCAGTCGAGAAGAAACCGAGCGAGCGCATGACGATGGTACGTTCATCGGGGGTCAGTCCGTTTTCAGACTTCCACAGCGCGATGTCGGCGGTCATGTTGACTTCTTGCGGCATCCAGTGGTTGGCACAGCCGTCGAGATACTTCTGCCATGCCCACTCGTATTTAAACGGCACGAGCTGATTTAAGTCAGCGCGGCAGTTGATCATGCGTTTGTCGTCGACTTGGATGCGCTGTGCACCCATTTCCAAGTCTTCAAGACCTGCTGCGACGTCGAGGTGGTCTACAGCATGTTGTGCGCGGTCAGCGGCACTGGCGTCAGCAGCGAGAGTTGCGGCTGGAGCGGATGGAGCAGCAGCCACAGCCGGCTTTGGCTCTGGTGATGCCGGCGCAGGTTGGCTCGCAGATTGCGGCGGATTTGCTGGTTGCGGTAGAGTCGCAGTTGCCGCGCCGCCATTCTCTTCTTCATCATCATTGAAGTCATCCCAGCTTAAAATTGACATGTCGTATTCCTCGTTAATTCATTTAAATCAGGCATTCAAATATTGCGTGTACATAATCTTGGGGAGCGAGGCATTGGGTCTCGCGGCTTAACGCTTGAATCAAGCGGAAAATCTATTTGTTATTCAAGCCACTATTATACATTATTGGCGTGGTACATCTGGTTTTACATCGTCTTGAAACTGGTGAATAACCCATATTTTAGCAACAAAAATCGAGCGTCTATAGAACGGAAGTGTTCAATAAACGTGCAATATCGGTAATGGGGCAGATCTAAACCTTCGCGTGTTGTTGCGTGTCGCGTATTAGATTGTCGCTACTTAAACGATTGCGATGTTGCTGCTTAATTACTTGGTGTGGATGGCGTAGCAGGGATAGTTTTTCATTCCATTTCCAAACTATTCCAAGGATTCGGCTCAAGGTTCAATCCCAAGGCTTCTATCCTGATATTCCCATCTCATCGGGGGATATCCTGCCACGTTATCCGGTCTTTCTTTTAAACTTTTTTGGAACTTTTGAAAAATATCTCATACTCTCCCGCCGATTGCGAAAGAGATGCTGCGCCGCTCAATTAAGAGTAGCTGCGTCCAGTTGTGCTTTGACCGTCTGCGACCAGTTCGCTTGGATCAAAGAATTCATCGAGTACGTTGATGCCGCGTACTTGGTCAGCGCGGAGGCTGAGTTTGTGCTCTCCTGCATGCTGGCCTTCTGGTTGACCTTCAAAGTCCCAGAAGTGTAGGCGTTCAGCACCGCTCTCTGTCGCACTAGCCGCATTTGAGCTGTCATCCAAACCTGCACTCATACCGTAGTCGATAGGCGCGCAAACTTTGACGAGAAAGCGTTTTTGCTCTTGTGAGTAGAAAATCACTTTGACGCGTTTTTTCTCACGGATTGCATCAACAAACTCTTTTTTTGCGGTTTTAGTGTTCATAGCAGCCACCTCATTTGTTTGCGTATCAGATAATCTTGCTTGGGCTCCATGCCCAGACAATCCCACTGGGTACATCTACATCGGGCTTTACGGTACAGCGTGTTGATGGTGATTGTAGGACAATCCTGAATCAACTTTCTATACGAACCTCTACTATAAATAGCAGAGATTCGGCAACTAGTGAAGCGTAAAAATGAACTAAATTGTTAAGTTATTGGCACGCTTCACAATCTGGGTTATCAATCGAGCAAGCCAGTGGAACTGGGGCTGCTTGAGAGAACGCATCATCAGCTGAAATGCCCGATACTGGTGCGGTTGGCACTGCTGCTGGCGCTGCGACAACGGGTGCAACAAGCGTTGGAGCCTTGCTTACAGCGTTCAACGTGGTGGTGTTGATCGTTGATTTCTCAGCTGAGGTCGCACTCAATGCACGCAGGTAATAGGTGGTTTTTAGGCCACGTAACCATGCCATCTTGTAGGTGGTGTCCAGCTTCTTACCGTTGGCACCTGCGATGTACAAGTTCAGCGATTGTGCTTGGTCGATCCACTTCTGACGACGGCTTGCTGCATCCACCATCCAGCGTGGTTCAACTTCAAAGGCAGTCGCAAACAGGGCTTTTAAGTCGTCTGGTACACGGCCGATTTGTTGGACAGAACCTTCAAAATGTTTCAGGTCGTTGACCATGACCACATCCCACAGGCCACGTGCTTTCAAGGCACGGACGAGGTAAGGGTTGATCACGGTGAACTCGCCGGACAAGTTCGATTTCACATACAGGTTTTGATAAGTCGGTTCAATCGACTGTGCCACGCCGCAGATGTTGGAGATGGTTGCAGTCGGGGCAATCGCCATCACGTTGCTGTTGCGCATGCCGTCTTTTTGTACTTTGGCACGTAGGGTTGCCCAATCGAGGGTTTCGCTACGATCGACTTCAAACATCCGCGCTGGACGTGATTTCGCCACGATTTCCAGCGAATCAATCGGCAGGATGCCTTGATCCCACAGTGAGCCTTTAAAGCTGCTGTATGCGCCGCGCTCAACCGCCAAGTCACTGGAGGTGCTGATCGCGTAGTAGCTAATCACTTCCATCGAGGTATCAGCAAACTGAACCGCTGCGTCTGAGCCGTAAGCCAGACCCAATTCATAGAGTGCGTCTTGGAAGCCCATGATGCCCATACCGATGGGGCGATGCTTCAAGTTCGAGTTCTTGGCTTGTGGCACGGCGTAGTAGTTAATGTCGATGACATTGTCCAGCATACGGATCGCGGTTTTCACCGTTTGTGCCAGTTTGTCGTGGTCAAGCTTGCCGTTGGTGATGTGCTGCACCAAGTTGATCGAGCCCAAGTTACACACTGCGATTTCATCCGCGCTGGTGTTGAGGGTGATCTCGGTACACAGGTTCGAGGAGTGCACCACGCCGACATGCTGCTGCGGTGAACGCAGGTTACACACGTCTTTGAAAGTGATCCAAGGATGGCCTGTTTCAAACAGCATCGACAGCATTTTGCGCCATAGGTCTTGGGCTTTGACTTTCTTGAACGGTTTGATTTCGCCGTTTTGGCTCATCACTTCGTATTCGTTATAACGCTTGGCAAATGCCACGCCAGTCAGGTCATGCAGATCAGGCACGTTCGATGGGGAAAACAGTGTCCAGTCGCCATCTTCGATTACGCGCTGCATGAACAAGTCAGGAACCCAGTTGGCAGTGTTCATGTCTGGGGTACGGCGACGGTCATCACCGGTGTTTTTACGCAGATCAAGGAACTCTTCGATGTCCAAGTGCCAAGTTTCAAGGTACGCACAGACGGCGCCTTTACGTTTGCCACCTTGGTTGACCGCAACAGCGGTGTCGTTCGCTACTTTCAAGAACGGCACGACGCCTTGTGATTTACCGTTGGTGCCTTTGATGTAGGCATTCAATGAACGCACTGGCGTCCAGTCATTGCCCAAACCACCTGCCCATTTTGAGAGCATCGCGTTGTCTTGGATCGCGCCATAGATGCCATGCAGGTCATCAGGCACTGTCGTCAAGTAGCATGAAGAAAGCTGTGGACGTAAGGTACCG
This sequence comes from uncultured Moraxellaceae bacterium, assembly GCA_964373105.1. Classification (GTDB taxonomy): domain Bacteria; phylum Pseudomonadota; class Gammaproteobacteria; order Pseudomonadales; family Moraxellaceae; genus Aquirhabdus. The sequence continues at coordinate 15,988 of CAYJTU010000005.1, forward strand.
GCGTTGAACAGGGTCGGGGTAGACGCCATGTAGTCAAAGCTGGACAGCAGGTTGTAGAACTCAATCGCACGTTCTTCGCGGTTGGCTTCTTGCACCGCCAGACCCATCGATACACGCATGAAGAATAACTGGGGTAATTCAAAGCGCACGTCGTTGCTATGCAGGAAGTAGCGGTCGTAGAGGGTTTGCAGACCGAGGTAGGTGAACTGTGCACCGCGCTCTGGTTTGATCGCCGCTTTCAACACGTCAAGGTTAAAGGTCAGCAGTTCTGGTGAAACCAGCTCTAGCTCAACCGCACGCTTTAAGTAAGTTTCCAGCGCATCGCCTTCAGAGGTATCGAGCGGTAAACCTAAGAAGCCTAAGCCTTCTTTCAGCAAGTCTTCACGCAGCAGACGCGCAGTGACGTAGGTATAGTTTGGTTCGGATTCGATACGGGTACGGGTCGCCAGAATCATGGTGGTCGCGACATCATCTTCACGCACGCCGTCATAGAGGTTCTTGATGGTTTCATCAATCACGTCTTGGACGTCGATGCCTTCTAGGCCTTCTGCGGCGAATTGCATGGTGCGCTCAAGTTTGCCCAGATCCAGCGGTTTACGCACGCCATTGGCGTCGATGACGTTGAGCGTTGGATGCGGTTTGACTTTTAAAGAGTCACGCACTTTAGAGCGTTGTTCACGATAGATCACGTAGTCGCGCGCCACTTTGTGCTCGCCAGTACGCATCAGTGCGAGTTCAACTTGGTCTTGGATCTCTTCGATATGTACGGTGCCGCCAGATGGCATGCGGCGTTTGAAGGTGCCCATGACCATGTCGGTCAGGTGTTGGACGCGTTCAAACACGCGGCTTGAGCCAGAGGCTTCTTTGCCTTCAACCGCAAGGAATGCCTTGGTGATCGCAACGCTGATTTTTTCGGCGTCAAACGGAGCGACAGTGCCGCCGCGCTTGATGACGCGCAGTTGGCCGGGTGCCGCCGCGACACTGGTTGTGTCTAGTGCGGTGTTGGTGGCAATGTTCATGTTTGCTCCTTGCGGGAATTCAAAAAAAATGACTAAATTTAAGTCGCATTCAAAATGCGGATATATATGATTTCAGCTATGGTGCCCAATCGTGTTTCCGCGTTGTGGTTTAGCTGTATCGCTACAAGTCAAACAGGCTAAAACAGTGTAAATGCACTGCTTTTGTGCGCTTTCCATCCCATTGATATTGTTTTGCATGGGGATGGCACCAAACTGGGAACACCATAGTCATCCTATGGTTTAATCGATGGTCTAAATAATGTTCAAAAACACAACTTGTAGTGTGTGCCTTACAGCATAGGCACAAGATACGGTTTTTTTTGTCCGACTGCAAGTACATTGGTCAGATAAATATCAGGACGATTTCTGCTTTTTTTCTGTGGATAACCCGGTGTGAAATCCCTTCACTATTGGCTTTGCGGCGGGTGCTTCCTGTGGATTATTCTGTTTTTCAATTATGAATTATTTTTGACAAAATGTTTCAGGATGATCTGCGGGGGAGGTAGCGATTTTAGCGGTTTGGATGAGGGGATGGGACATCAGGATGGATCGATTTGATCGCAAAAGAATCAGGCGATACGCTGATCCCCTGATTCTTTTGCATTAATGACCAATCTGACTCGCAAGTTCGGAATTCATCACTGGCCAAGTCGTGTTCAATTTCGACGAATCAATCGGTTTTGATCAGATTGACCACGACTTTGCCTTTTGCGCGGCCTTGCTGCACATAGGCGAGTGCATCCGCAGTCGCTTGAAACGGAAAGACTCGATCCACCACAGGGCGAATCACACCCTTATCGATCAGCGTGGCAATCTGACCTAACTGCGCGCCGTTGGCCTTCATAAACAAAAAAGAATAGCTGACCTGATGACGGCGGGCTTGTTTGCGAATGCCATAGCTTAAGAGGTAGGTGGCGATTTTCACGATCCAATTGGCGTGGATGTCTTTGGCAAATTGCGGATCGGGTGCACCCGCGATACTGATCAGTTTGCCACCGGGTTTCAGCACCTTTAAAGAGTTCTCGAGCGTCTTGCCGCCTTGGGTATCGAGCACCACATCATAATCGTGCAGGACATCTTCGAAAGCCGTGGTCTTGTAATCAATGACGATGTCAGCACCGAGTTTTTTCACCCAATCGACATTAGCGGTACCAGTTGTGGTGGCAACGGTTGCGCCTAAATGCTTGGCGAGTTGAATGGCCACCGTGCCGACACCGCCAGACCCCGCATGGATGAGAACCTTTTGACCCGCTTTAAGCTGGGCTTTCTCGACCAACGCTTGCCACGCGGTTAAACCAACCAAGGGAATCGAGGCGGCATCAGTCATGCTCAGAGACTTGGGTTTAAGCGCCACGGCACTTTCACGCACTGCAATCAATTCTGCAAAGGTGCCGATCCGATCGTCATCGGGACGCGCATAGACGTCATCGCCGACGATAAAGCGTGTGACTTTGGTGCCAACTTGGACCACCGTGCCCGCCAGATCATTGCCCAAGATCAGCGGCAGGTGGTAGGGCAGGATTAGTTTGAAAGCCCCTTCGCGGATTTTAAGATCTAGGGGGTTGACGCTGGCGGCGTGGATTTTGATGAGGACATCCTGTGCACCGAGGGCAGGCTGGGGGGTGTCCGTGATCTGACCGACAGCGGACTTGCCATAACGATCGATGATAAAGGCTTTCATAGTGTTTGATCTCCACTCATGTCATTCAAATCATTGCACTGATGGTGCATCAAGCCTGAGATCTTTACGGACACCAGCATCGATTAAATCTGTAGGCGCAAAGCGGCGTAGCAGTTTCAAACGACCTGCAAGGGTTCCAGCAGTATATCGCCGTTTGGGGTGTTCGCTTTGAGCCGCCTTAAGGACGGTTTCGGCCACGACGATAGGCGCATCGGCTGTCGTATCCATGATGGTTTTCATGCGTTGGTATACTGCGGTGCGGATGGCTTGGTATTCAATCAGTTTTTCATCGGGGGCGAGCAAGTTGGCATCAAACCCCGTCTTGGTATACGCGGGTTCAATCACTGAGACACGGATACCCCACGTGCGCAGTTCATGATCAAGCGACTCTGAGTACCCTTCAACCGCGTGCTTGCTGGCGGCGTAGAGCGCCATATAGGGAAAAGGCAGGAAGCCCGAGACTGAGCCGATGTTGATGATACGACCGCTCTTTTGCTTGCGCATATGAGGCACAACTGCACGGGTCATGCGCACAGTACCAAAGAAATTGGTATCGAAGATCGCCTGTGCCTGCGCAATTGAGCTTTCTTCCGCGCCAGAAGGTGCAACGCCAAAGCCTGCATTATTCACCAGCAGATCAATGCGACCATGCAGGCGGATGACTTCACTGACCAGCGTCTGAACCGACTCCTCGCTGGTGACGTCGAGCGGGAGCATCTCAAACGATTGCTTACCCGCGCTTGCACCACGCCGACTCGTGCCATAAACCGTATAACCTGATTTCGCCAAAAGCTGTGCGGTGATTTCGCCGATGCCGGATGATGCGCCGGTCACGATTGCAATTTTGCTGCTCATTTGCTGTGTCCTTAAAATAAGGGGGATGGGACGGATTCCCATGGGATGATTATTAAGATAACACAAAATATGATGATCATCATATTTTTATGTAAACGAATTGAAAACGGCTCTTTTGCGGGATTACCTACAGGGTGTTAGGGATTGATTTGAGGCTCGGGTGTTTGGTGCTAGATGTCAAGTATCAGGCGTTAAATGCTTAAGACTGGCTTTAAGCAAGTTGCTTGAGAGCTTGGGGTCATCAACCGCGCGGGCCAGCAGCAGAGTGCCGACCATCGCCGCGACGGTAAACAGGGCATCCTCATGGGCTGCGGGTTCTCCCCAGTCGGGAGACTGACGTGCCACCAGGTCGATCATGGCTTTGATATGGCGGGTTGCTGCATGGCGAACCTCATCAGCCTGACGCGGCATTTCCGAGCCCAATGCGGTAATTGGGCAGCCAAACTCGATGCTTTGCACGTGTGCATCCGAGAGGTAAGCGTGCAGCATGGCATTGAGCGCTTGTCCTGCTGGCGCGCTGGCTGCAATGCTGGTCGCCAAGGCCACGGCATCTGCACCCGCGTGATCGGCGGCCTCAGCCAACAGCGCTTCACGCGAGTCAAAGTGCGCATAGAAACCGCCATGGGTCAGCCCTGCTTGCTTCATGATGTCGGCGATGCCCGTGCCATCATAGCCACTCTTGCGGATTGCATGTGACGTCACTTCGACGATGCGGTCGTGTGAGAGCTTCTTCTTACTGATTTTGTCTGAGGATGGTATTTTCATGATGACCATCATATTCTGATTGGATGGAAAAAGCCAGTAGGGTTATATGATCAAGGGATCATGGGGCAAGCTCACGCATCGAAAAGGTCATGTGCTGGCTATCGAGAGGGTTACTTAACGATTTTGAATCCGGTGAGGTATGGTCAGCTATATACATAGGCAAACGTTATTGATAGACAAGCTTGTGCATTTCTGCTTAAAATTTAAGCACAAAGAATGCCCAAGTGGTAAAAAGTTAAAGGGTCCAGATCGCAAAAAAAAATTAAAAATAATCGCTCGAATGTAACTGCCTCCACATTTCAAATTCGGTTTTGATTCATTTAGTCCACTTTTAAGCAGAGCAAGGTTGGTGAGCATTTAAGGCTTTAATATACTATTTTAATTAGATTTTATGGGATTGCGCGCGGCGGTTTCAGGTCCTGATAAAGCGCGGTTTTGTCAATGTAACCAAAAGTGCAGATTGTGCTATTGGGACGTGTCCCTGATGTATCAGTTTCGTGAAGGTGATCTCGTTTACATTGTAAACGGCGCTGGATTACTGCATGATTTAAAACATGAACTGTGAGGTGTGCGGAAGCTGCTAGATTGTCGTCATTTGTCTTATAGGGACAGGCGCTTCAATCCCCCCTCACAGCGAACCGAGATATTATTGATTTATTAAATTGGAAAATGTAGCCCGAAGGCTTGGAGAGATGTAATGACGCAAGAAGAAAAATTGCCACGTATCCTGATTGTAGAAGATGACGAACGTCTGGCCACATTGACTCAAGACTACCTGATCCGTAACGGTTTAGAGGTTGGCGTTGAAACCGATGGTCATCGTGCGATTCGTCGTATCGTGGCAGAGCAACCTGATTTGGTGGTGTTGGATGTGATGTTGCCAGGTGCTGATGGTCTGACTGTCTGCCGTGAAGTGCGTCCACACTATAACCATCCGATCCTGATGCTGACTGCACGTACTGACGACATGGACCAAGTGTTGGGTCTGGAAATGGGTGCGGATGACTATGTCGCTAAACCTGTTCAACCGCGCGTATTGCTGGCACGTATCCGCGCCCTGCTGCGCCGCACGGATAAAGTCATCGAAGAAGATGTCGCTCAGCGTTTAGAGTTTGATGATCTGGTAATTGATAATGGCGGTCGCTCCGTGACTTTGGCGGGCGAGCCAGTCGATTTCACCAGCGCCGAGTATGATTTGCTGTGGCTGCTGGCTTCCAACGCGGGTCGTATCCTATCGCGTGAAGACATCTTTGAGCGTCTACGCGGCATTGAGTATGATGGTCAGGACCGTTCGATCGATGTGCGCATTTCGCGTATCCGTCCAAAAATTGGCGATGATCCAGAGAATCCAAAACGCATCAAGACCGTCCGTAGTAAAGGCTATCTATTCGTCAAAGAATCGATCGCTGCTTAAGACCCGTGCAGAAGGGCTTGCCTTTTTGCAACTGCGATTAAGTCATGGATTGGACGTACACCGTCACACGAGGGCAGGATCATTCCTGCCTTTGTCGTTTAAAATATTTGTGGTTTAAAGCATAACGGTTCTAAAGCATGAAGCGATTGCGTTTAACATACCGTTCTTACATTTCATTAGAGAAGCGATCCATCGACAGTTGTCTGTACGCTGATGGATCGACATGGTTGAGTCATGGATAAGCTGCGCTACAGTATTTTTCTAAAAATCTACGCGGGACTGCTGTTGGTCTGTGCGATGGTGGGTTTGTTCGCCTATGTGTTGGTGGATGAGGTCAATGCCTATCGCATCGATAAGTACCGCGAGACGATGGCCTCGGGAGCGTTTTATATCATTGCCCAAGGTGTGGCGCGTCAGCCCGATGTGGAAGCCATGCAAGGCTGGCTCGACGATGCGTCATTGCTGGTCAATCAGCAACTCACGGTGGTGGACGGAGCTCAAGTCCTGAAAACCCTCAGCCGCCATGAAAATCAGCAAGTGCAAGCGGGCAAGTCGGTCGTGCGCTATGAGCCGGGTAACCCGTCGATGTCGGGTCAGGCTGCTGAGTCTTTTGCTGACATCTACACCACCATTCCGGGTCGTAAAGAGTTGCTGCATGCCCGCGTAGACCGTGTCAGTGAACAGCAGATTCGGGCGCTGGGTGTGTTTCTGCTCGAAGATCTCACCCACTATGTCGGTCATGAGCAAGAGCGTTTGACTGAGCTCAACAAACATTTGCCGTTTCGCTTGTCCTTGAAAAAAATGTCTGATTTGAATCTTGATGAGGATCAGCGCGAGCGGATCCTGCGTAAAGATGTGGTGCCAGTCTACCGTGATACGGGGACGAGTCGTAATCCAACCCTGCGCATTCTCGGCCCGATCAATACCGTCGAAGGCGCGCAAGTGCTGGAGATAGGTCCGATCGCGTTATTTAACCGCATGCCGTTTCGCTTGGTGGTGATCGTCACGGTGTCGAGTCTGGTGCTGATTTTGCTGGGCGTGTATGCCTTGATCTGGCCGCTGGACCGCAAGCTGCGCATGGTGCAAAAAGGTGTGATCCAAGTGCGTTCGGGCGACTTCTCGGCTCGTGTACCGGTGCTGGGGCAGGATGAAGTCAGCCACTTGGCGATGACCTTTAACAACATGACGGAGCACATCCAGCGCTTGATTGAAGCACAGCGCGAGCTGACCCGTGCGGTGTCGCATGAGCTACGTACACCTGTGGCACGGATTCGCTTTGGCGTGGATATGCTGGCAGACACGGATGATGTCGATTCGCGTTGGGATCAGCAGGAGAAGATCGATAAAGACATCGAAGAGCTGAATAAGCTGATCGATGAGATTCTGACCTATGCCACGCTGGAGCAAGGTACGCCATCCTTAAACGTGGAGTCGATCCCGCTGTACGAGATCGTGCGTCAGGTCGGTGAAGAGACGCGGGCTTTGGGCAAAGAGACCATCATTGAGATCTATGAACCTGATCAAGGCGATATGGCCATGGCCGATCGCCGCTATCTGCACCGTGTGCTACAGAACTTCGCGGGCAATGCGATGCGCTATGCCAATGGCAAGATCCGCATCAGTGCGGGTATCGATGGCAAGGGTGATAAGCGCAATGCATTCATTTGTGTCGAAGATGATGGCGCGGGGATTCCCGAGAAAGATCGTGCCAAAGTTTTCCAGCCCTTTGCCCGTCTCGACGACAGTCGTACCCGCGCATCGGGTGGCTATGGTTTGGGACTGTCGATTGTTGCCAAGATTGCCTTTTGGTTCGGTGGGGTCGCCCACGTCGATCAGAGCCCAGATTTGGGCGGCGCGCGCTTTATGATGGTGTGGCCGGTGAAGATGAAGTGATTCTGGGTATCTAGACATAAAAAAAACCACTGCTTGTGAACTGCAGTGGTTTTTTTATGTGTTATCAACGGGCCGTAAAAAGTCGTTATTGACACAATCTTTATGCCCATGTCATCAGAAGTTTGACTGTTTTTACAGCGAAATTGTCATAGTACCTGTCATCAGTCACACCAGTGAGGTCGCACCAACATGTTTAAAGATCATTCCATGACATCGACGCTGATTTCGATTGAGGCACCTACTGCTGCGCCTTTGCCGCGGTTAGATATGAAGCGTGCGACGTTTGATGACATTTTCCATTATGTGTTTTTGTTCTTGCGTCATGTGCTCATGAGTCTGATGGTGCTTGCGATGTGTTTATGGCTGATGGTGACGGTCGTTGCAATTTCCGAAATCTAAGTCCTGCTATCATCGTCTGGATCCGTTTGTGCTCCCCTCAAGCGGATCTGGGCGATGACCCCATCGGTCATCTCTAGGTACACGGTTCAAACCCTGCCATCTTCGTACAGACAAAAACGCTTTATTGCAGCTTGCATCGCTGTTGTGAGTGGGGTTTACTTCAGTAGAGTTCAAAAGCTCGTTATAAAAAAGCATGTGAAAAAAACATACCTGACATTGATAACGCCGAACGCACACCAGCACGAGGAATGGATATGCAATCAGCAGCGCCAAACCGTAACCTGCCAATGGTCGTTGCAGCACTGGGTGTCGTCTATGGGGATCTAGGTACCAGTCCGCTGTATACCATGCAGGTCATTTTTGGTGGCAGCTTTCATCCCGTACCGATCACCCACGACAACATTCTGGGGATTCTGTCGATCATCTTCTGGTCGCTGATGATGGTGGTGACGCTCAAGTACACGGTGTTCATCATGAGCGCTGACAACAAGGGCGAGGGTGGCATCATGGCGCTGATGGCGTTGGTGCGCCGTCATGTGACCAAGGGGTCGCGCTGGTTGTTGCCACTGGGGCTGTTTGGGGCGGCGTTGTTTTATGGCGATAGTGTGTTGACCCCTGCCATCTCGGTGCTGTCGGCGATCGAGGGATTAGAGATTGCTACGCCATCACTGGCGCCCTATGTGGTGCCGATTTCTTTGGCGGTGTTGATCGGATTGTTTGCGATCCAGAAGCATGGCACGGGGCGCGTGGGGCGCTGGTTTGGACCGATCATGATCGTCTGGTTTGTCACGATTGGGGTGCTGGGGGTGATCAATATCGCCAAGGCGCCGCAAGTCTTGGCGGCGCTGAATCCGATGTATGGGGTCTACTTTTTGATCCATAACCCCGTACTGGGATTTTTGGCTTTGGGCGGTACGGCGCTGGCACTCACTGGGGCTGAGGCGCTGTATGCCGATATGGGACACTTTGGCAAACGCCCGATCCAACTGGCTTGGGTGGGCATGGTGCTGCCCGGATTGATCCCGAGTTACTTTGGGCAGGGGGCTTTGCTGCTGCTCGATCCGAAAGCGATTGCCAGTCCGTTTTATTTGCAGGCGCCTTCTTGGGCCTTATTGCCTTTGGTGGTGCTGTCGACCTTTGCGACGGTGATTGCCTCACAAGCGGTGATTTCGGGTGCGTTTTCGCTGACCAAGCAGGCGATTCAATTGGGTTATGCGCCGCGCATGGAGATCCATTACACCTCGCAGCAAACCATGGGCCAGATCTATATCCCCGCGCTGAATTGGACGCTGGCGATCTTGGTCGCAGCGCTGATCATCGGTTTTGGTTCATCAAGTGCACTCGCGGCGGCCTTTGGTCTGGCGGTGACGGGGACGATGGCGATCACCACTTTGCTGGCGTTCATCGTGGTGCGTTATCACTGGCGCTGGGGTTTGCCGCGCAGCTTGCTGGTGATCGGGGCATTTTTGCTGGTCGATCTGGCGTACTTTTCCGCCAGTCTGGTCAAGGTGGAGCAGGGCGGTTGGTTCCCCTTGCTGATGGGCGGGACGGTCTTTGTGCTCATGGTGACGTGGAAGCAAGGGCGGCGTATCTTGGCCAACCGTCTCAAACAAGATCAGTTACCGCTTGAGCTGTTCGTCAAGCAAGCGCAGCAGATGCAGTTGCCGATCATCAAGCGTACGGCGATCTTTTTGACGGCTGATCCTGAGGTTACACCGCATGCGCTGCTGCATAGTTTGAAGCACTATCAGTGCTTGCATGAGCGCATCGTAGTCCTGACGGTTGCGATGCATGAGGTGCCATATGTGCCCGAGAAGGAGCGGCTGGAGATTCAGATGCTGAACGATCAGTTCTTTGTCGTGCATGTGGCGTTTGGTTTTATGGATGAAACCGATATCCCACGGGCACTGACGCAGGCTGATCACTTGGGACTGCCTTTAGACCCGATGAACACCTCGTTCTTCTTGGGACGTGAGACCTTGATTCCAGTGGTCAGTTCAGAGATGCCGCAGTGGCGTGAGCGGCTGTTTATTTCGATGTATCGTAATGCGGGCAGCGCTGCGGCGTATTTTCGGCTGCCGGCCAATCGGGTGGTGGAGCTCGGGACGCAGGTGATGTTGTAAGGGCTCACAACACCCCATCGTCCGAAATCACTATCCCAATCTGTACCAAGTGCGCTTGCAATACTGCAAACACAGCATGTCCTGTTTGCACAGCCAATGCTTCGACTCTGATCGATTCAGGGTGCGCAAGCCACCAGTGAGCTGCGGCTTCAGCCATGCCGACGAGGCTGATCGCCAAGATGTCCGCAGAGGTTTGTGTCATGCCGTGCGTGCCAAAGTAGGCCTGGAAAATCTCACTTAAGCGTTGGGCAATGATCGTGCGTAGGCTGTGTGCGGATAAGGGACTACTGTGGTGCAAGCAGTAGCGGCTGACGTTGGGGTGGCGCAGTACCCATGCAAAATAGCCTTGCACGGTCGGTGTGACCAGCGATCCGATGTTTGCATGGTTTGCCCAAATCGGTGCAAATGCGCCAAGCAGCAAGCTGGCCGCATGACTCACAACCGCATCCTGCAAGGCGCTGCGATCGGCAAAGTGGCGATAAAGCAGTGGCCGTGCCATACCTACGCGCTCGGAAATTTGCTCGATACTAATCTCGGGGCCATCAATTTCAATCGCGTCAATTACTGACTCAATCAAGGTCAAGCGGCGTTTAAGGCGGTGGGTATCCCAGCGGGTACTACGACCATCAGCAGTGTTTTTCATCGGGTGATTTTAGCATGATGTATGATTTATATGATACTTAGAGTATATGATACATTGAGTATCATATAAAGAGGCTCTGAAGTCCGTGGTTTTCCGCTGTGAATCAGGCTTTTAGTCAGTAGGTGATGGAAAACATAAATTATTAATGTTTAAAAACAATCTATTATGTCTATTTATTTATCTTCTTAAAAATGTTGAATATTGACTTATCAGTAATAAGAAGCTGTAAGGATTTTGCTTATACCAAAAACATCCATAAAAAGTAAGCATATGCTTACAAGAATTGTATATATGTAAGCCTTTTCATACAAAAATGACATTTTTATGACAAGTAGTTGATACGATCTCCACAAATTGCCAGCACAGACCAATCGGTAAAACATTTAGCCTCATCGTGATCAATCTATTCTTTTTTTATGACACTTTGAGGATCAAGAGATGTTATCCGCACGTCTACATGTAAAAGATATTTTGAAGGACTCGCTTTCGGGTCTGGTGGTTTTTCTGGTGGCGCTGCCCTTATGTTTGGGGATTGCGCATGCTTCTGGTGCGCCGATTTTGTCCGGTATTATCGCCGGTGTGATCGGCGGTATTGTGGTGGGAGCCTTGAGTGGCTCGCACATCAGCGTGTCAGGACCTGCCGCAGGTCTGACCGCAATCATTTTGGCCCAGCTGGATAAGCTGGGTGGCAATTACGAGGCTTTTCTGTTCACCATGATCCTTGCGGGGATTTTGCAGTTGGTGTTCAGTGCCTTAAAGCTCGGTTTCTTTGCCAACTATATTCCCAGTAACGTGATCCGTGGGCTTTTGGCGGCGATCGGTATTATTTTGATCCTGACGCAGTTGCCGCACTTGGTCGGTTATAGCAAGTCGATCAATACCGACAACATCAGCTTTGTGCAAAGTGACGGCACCAATACCTTTACGGCGCTGCTGTCCTTGAACATCAATCTTGGTGCTGCGCTGATCGGGATGCTGTGTATCGCGACGATTCTGCTCTGGGATAAGACCCGCTTAAAGAAAACCATGATTCCTTCCGCACTTGTGGCGGTGGTTTTGGGTGCGGGACTGAACTCAATCTTTATCGCGATGGGCTCGCCGCTGGCGATTGTGCCGTCGCATCTGATCAATCTGCCCGATGTGATGGGCAATCCCGAAGGGATCTTTTTGTTTCCTGACTTTAGCTATTGGAACAATCCGGTGATCTATACCGGTGCGATCACTTTGGCGATTGTCGCTTCACTTGAGACGCTGCTCAATCTGGAAGCGTCAGAGAAGATCGATCCACTGAAACGAGCGGCATCGCCGAACCGTGAATTGTTTGCGCAAGGGACGGGGAATACACTGTCGGGTTTCTTGGGCGGTATGCCGATTACTTCGGTGATTGTACGCAGCTCGGTGAATGCCAGTGCAGGTGCCAAGTCACGCTTCTCGGCAATCTTTCACGGCTTTCTGCTGATTGTCGCGGTGCTGGCTTTACCCAGTTTGATCAATACCATTCCACTCTCTGCTTTGGCTGCGATCTTAATTTTGACCGGTTTTAAACTGGCGAGCCCAGCGCTGTTCTATCAGATGTACAGTGAGGGTTGGAAGCAGTTCTGGCCGTTTGTGGTCACGGTGGTGGCGATCATTTTCACTGATCTGTTGATCGGGATCATCATCGGTCTGACCATTAGTATGGGTTTCATCCTGCACAGTAACTTGCGCCGTGGTGTGCATCAGATCAAAGAGCATCATGTTGGCGGCGATGTGACGCGCTTGCAGTTGGGCTCACAGGTCAGTTTCTTGAACCGTGCCGCGCTTGCGACCTCACTCAATGAACTGCCCAACGGTGCCAATGTGATCATTGATGCCAGTGTCACCGACTATATCGATCCAGATATCAATCAACTGATCATAGATTTCCGTGATCAAGAGGCGGTGATGCGCAAGATTACGGTCAGTCTGATCGGCTTTAAAAAGCACTATAGCGAGATGGAAGATCAGGTGCAGCATGTCGATGTCAGTACCCATGAAGTCCAAGCACAATTGACCCCTGCCCAAGTACTGAACATCTTGAAAGAAGGCAATCAGCGCTTTGTCAAAGGTGAGCGCCTACACCGCGACATGGCGCATCAGGTCAGTGCGACATCGGGTGGACAGCATCCGATCGCTGCGGTCTTGGGCTGTATGGATTCACGTTCACCGACCGAGTTGATCTTTGACTTGGGCGTGGGTGACATCTTCAGTATGCGCATCGCCGGCAATATTGCAGGTCAAAAGGTACTGGGCTCGATGGAGTTCGCCTGTAACTTGAAGGGCAGTAAGTTGCTCGTGGTCTTGGGTCATACCGACTGCGGTGCAGTGACGGCGGCCTGCAAAATGGCCTATCAGAACGTCGATGTTGCACAGTCTAAAGAGGCGCCGCATATCAAATACATCATTGGGCCTATCTTGCAAGCAGTACAGCAAGAGCGTGTGCTGGATGGCGATGATGGGGTGACCACGGACTTCGTCAATCGTGTGGCGATTCGTAATGTGCAAAACACCATGATCTACATCCGCAGTCAGAGTGATGTACTGCGCGGCATGATTGAGCGCGGTGAGGTGGCTCTTGTCGGTGCACTCTATGACGTGAGCAGCGGCGAAGTGACCTTCTTTGAGGAGACTGAGGCAGTGGTCAATATCCACAAGCCCGCACTGCTGCCTGCCTAAGCGCGCTTTGACGCACATGCCATCTTGCGATCCTTGCAGGATGGTATGGGGAGGGTTTGAGGGCTTCACCGCTGAGTGTTTTGAACGGCGACTTTGAGTGGCTGTTCGAGGTTAAAAGTTAATGTGAAGCCCGCAAGCTTTCTTGATTAATGCAATGCTTAACTGATAATAAGTTTAAGTTTTAAGTTAATGCGATAAGCTAAAGTTTGATTAAGGATGCCTGATTGTGCAAAATCATTTATTTGCGCAGCGGGCGTTCTATTTTTAAATAATAATAAAGCCATGAGTTAAAATATAAAGCATTGTTTTTAATAATTTAAATGAAAAATCATCATTCTGTTAATTAAGTATATTTAATCATCATTTGAGTTTGCAAATAACCAATGTTGTCGTTTTAGATATACAAAACTTCTAGAAGATACGTGTTATTCATAATTCTGATTTATATGTGTACTTTTTATATATGAACTGTGTGTTTTGTCATTATTCTGACATATATACCCTAAACTAAATCCTGTAGTAGAGGAGTGCTGGGGCGTAGGCCTGTGATGACATTGGAATGATGGGATCGAGGGTGATGCCTTACAGCTTTGTGATGGCTGTGATTATTATTAATAGGGTATGAAGAAACATGAAAAAGTTGTCGTTGAACGTTGTGGTCGGTGTGATTGTGGGTTTGGCTGCCAGTGTCCATGTGCAAGCTGTAGAAGCTAAAGTGGCTCCTGGAATTTCGGGCATCACGCTAACCTGTGCCGCATCGACCGGCGGTGCCTGTGAGGCCAACGTGATTAACCCTGTGCCTGGCGTGCATTACAACTAACATTGGGAGGGGCGTGATGTCAGCCTCAAGCCTGCTGTCGGCACCAATAAAGCAGAAGTACAGTGTCTGAACAAGACCCGCTCAGGCAAATTGACGGTGCATGTGCAATCGAGCGAAGGCGGTTATGGCAAGGATGTGCTGCTCGCAGATTCAGCCAACACTTTGGCGACCATTCCAGTCCATTGCAAAGTTTACCGTGAGCCAATGCATAACGCGATTCCGATTAACTAATCCGTTTCACGTTTACAGCGTTAAAAAAACCACTGCACGATGCAGTGGTTTTTGGGTTTTATAAGAACGCGGTCTTACTGCTGATGGTGGCAATGCGTGGATTGCTATTGTCACCGCCCAGACCGATCTTGAGGTCATTCAACTGCCCTGTGGGCTTACCGAACAGTACCCGGCTTTGCTGGTCCTGTAAGGTCACGACAGTCACGCCGTTGACGATGCTCGCCGAGAGGTTTTTCATCTCATAGTTGTCTTTCGATGCAAAATGCCACGTGGCTTTGAGTTGCTGGAGATACTCGGCTTTGCTGAAGGTAAAGCTCTGCGCGGGGTTGGCTTCGGTCCAGACAACTTTGATGACCACGCGCTCGTCGATCATACGGCTGACGCTAGCCAGATCGTGCTTTTGCATTGCTTGATAGTAGGCCGCGATGAAGCGGGCTGCGGTGTTTGGATTGATGTCTTCGGCATGGGTTTGAGTGCATAGGCCACAGCCCACGATCAAGGATATGAGTAATTTTTTCATACGAGCTCCAGTGGGTTACGGTGTGAAGTCGGGTCGGGGTGTAGGTTTGCTGAGAGGAAGGGCATGCGATGCTCTTGGTAGATCCGCAGTACCCATTGCCCCGCTGCACGGGCGCGCAATTGCGTACGAAGTTCTTCCGCCAGTCGCGGTAGCCGCGCATCGGTCCAAGGACTCAGTTCTGGCCCGATCAGGGGTGCCAGCATGCAGGCTGCTGTCAAGTCGGCGAGGGTGAATTGGTTGCCGACCAGATAGCGCTTCGGATTGTTTTGCAGCCATCCCTCTAAACGCTGCAAGGCATCTTCTATGCGTGCCAACGACGCTGCGGTTTGGACGGGGTAAACGCTGAATGTGCGACGCAGCATCACTCTGAGCAAGGGTCTGCTGTAGGTCGCAAGCATCTGCTGCCAGCGCGCGTATCCGGGGAAGCCAAAGAAAATTTCACTGACTTCAGGACGATCAATCGCCATGCTCCAACAGTAGCGGCGGACATGCTCGCCCAGTTCATCGAACCAGTCCTCAAAGCCTAAGACTTTCTGGCGTGCAATCGGATCTGTCGGGAGCAGGGGATGCTGCGGATAGCGGCGTTCGAGATAGAGCGCGATCATGGTCGAGTCGCCGATCGCCTGTTCAACATCGACGCCATCATCAAATCCGCCATCACGCAGTACTGGCAGACTGCGCTGTCGTGCAAGCCGCCATGCTGTGAGGGCGTGTGGACCCGGCAGCAGGTCACGACAGGTATAGGCCAGTCCTTTGGCATCCAGATTCCAGCGGCTTTTTTCGCAGTATAGCGACAGCGGAAACTGGTAGAGCACGCGGTTATTCTTGGCCATCACTACACTCCGATTGTTCAGGCTCGACACGGCAGCGGATTTTCTTCATCAGGGTCATCATTTTTGGATCGTAGATGCCCTTTTGCGTCATGCTGATCCGCGCTTGACGCATCATTTCGCGGTATTTAGGCGCATCACCATCAGGCGGGGGAAAGAAAAACAGAATGTCATCCTCAGCCATGCGGATGGTTTTGAGGGTGGGATCAAACAAGCCGTAAAAATACGCGCGTGATTGCTGACCAAAGCCTGCAGGGAATTTTTCAGGGTGGATCACCATTTGAAAGGTGAGCTGGGCGACGGGCATTTTGAGCACCGCACCAGTGCTCCCGACCCCCTTGTACAGTTCTAGCGGCAGGTAGGCGACAGCGGGGGAGGCTGCGGCATCAACCTGACCGTTGTTGAACTTTCCGGCAAAGGTAGTGACGTCGCTGGCGACTGCTTGGGCGCCGATGCGCTCTGCCATCACCAGTTGCGCTTTGTCATTGTCGAGGACGGCCATCTTGTGGCCCGCCATTTTGGCGACGCTATTGATACGGCGATCACGCAGGAAAATATAGGCCGCACCGAGTGGCATCAGGCCCGCCACTTCGTAATTGCCGCTGGTCATCAATTTGCCTGCTTCGGGGCGCGCTAAGGTGCCGATCAGCAATTTGAGCTGCGGGTAGTCGGGTAGGCCGCCGATCGAGTCGATGCTGCCGGTGAAGGCGTTGAACTGGCGGGCGCGGATGCCGGTCAGCAGTACGGCGTCACATTGGCCGACTTTGAAGTCTTCCGCTGCGACACGCTCTGCGACATAGCTGCGGATGGTGATATGGGCACCCCACGCTTTGGCCTGTGCGGCGTAATCACGCATCGCCAAAGCCAGCGGTCCTTGGGCACCGACCATGTCGAAGACACAGAAGGTCTGTGCTTGTGCGCTACCTGCGGATAGCAGTGCCATCAAGAGTAGGGCTGGGCTGAGTCGCTGATGTCTGCGGGTCGTGCGTGTTGTTGTCGGTGTGGCTTTTGCGGTGCCAACTTCTCTATTCACTTTTTTGACAACTTTTCTATTAATCATGCCTTGCTTTCCTTGCCATCAGGATGGATGTTTTTTAGGCTAGCAAAACTGAAACATATATTCAACAAGTTGAATATTAAATCTGATGAACGGAGTGCTAGTATCAGGTTTTCCGCTCAAAGTGCACCCTCAGATGCCTCTCCCGCAAATGTTACTGACCTTCCCGATCCAATACCTAGAGATGGTCGAGAGCCTTGTGCGTGCGCAGGGCCGGGATGTCGAGTCGATCTATCCGCAGTGCGGCCTCAGTCTGCGAGAGGCAAACGATCCTGAAACCCGACTCACGATTCCGCAGTTCGTGGCGCTGATGACCTATGCAAGGCGGTATTTGCGCGAAGGTGAATCCGCGTCCCAGCAGTATCTGCGTCATATGCCGATCACGATCAATGGCATGGTCGGCATGGCGGTGCTGAGTGCGGATACGGTGGCGGAAGCGCTGGATATCGGGCGGCGCTATTTCCCTTTGATGATGCCTTGCGTCGAGATGCGCCGAGAGGATCATGGCAATAAGGTGCATTTTCGCTTCATCACCTTGGTGAGTCTGGGCAGTCCGTTTGATGAGACGCTGATTGAGGTCGTGATCGGCAATATGCTCAAGCTGATCCGCTATTCGTCAGGCCAGCCTGAGTTGGGAAGCGTACCTTTCACAGGGGTCGAGGCGCACTTTCGCCATGAGCGGCGCGGTGATCTGGCTGCCTATTCCGCGTATGGCGATGCGTCTTTTAAGTTCTTAAAGCGTGACGATCAATTGATCCTGCCGCGTGAGGTACTCAGTCAAGCGCTTGCGACGCGAAATCGCAGTACGCGGATGACGCTAGAAGCGTTGCTGGATGCCAAATTACAGGTCTTGCAGCACTATAATCAGGCGTCCGTACGCGTGCGTCACTTGCTGGCAGGCGCGGCAGAGCAGGGTGATTACCCCGATATCGCACAGGTTGCAGATCGGTTGGCACTGTCGACGCGAACCTTGAGTCGGCGCTTGGCGGAGGAAGGCTATACGCTTTCGCAGTTGATTGAGGAGGTGCGGATGGTCCGTGCTGAAACGCTCTTGATCGAGACGACCACATCGCTGCTGCAGATCGCCCAGCAAGTGGGCTATAGCGATCTGTCGGCGTTTTCGCGCGCCTTTAAACGTGTCAAAAAGCGCAGCCCCAGTGCACTGCGCGCCAGTCTAAAAGCCTCGGACGGATCGCTTTAGTCCACGGACATCGATGGGCGCAGGCGAGGCCAACGAGGTGGTTTAGCGCTCTGGATTGCTGCCTTGAATGACTTGGGTAAAGAGCTGTGCGTCGGCGGGCGTGATTTCTAGCCATTTTTGTTTGTGCAAAAAGACGTCGACCTCCTTTGCCCACTCCAGCCAGCGCTCGATCTGACCGATACCGTGCTTAAGCGTCAAGTAAATCCCTTCAAACTTCTCCAAGACTGTCGGCGGCAGTGATAAGAAAACTGCCTGCATGCGGTACACGTCGCTCAGGGTCTGCTGATAGGCCAGTTTATGCTGCTCGAATTCCTGCACAAAGACGTTGCGATCGAGCAAGTGGATCGAGGCCAGCTTGACCAGTAGGGCGCTATTGACATGCGGCAGCTTGAGCGGGGCGGCTAACCAGTCCTGCATCGCCTCATAGCCTTTGGCGTTGAGCTGGTAGACCTTGCGCGGCGGACGCGGGGCGTTTTCGACGATCTCGCAGTCGATGAGGCCGTCGGTGTGAAGTTTGGCGAGGTCGCGGTAGATCTGTTGGAAGCTGGCGTTCCATAGGTAGCCGTAGGTATGCTGGAAGCCTTTGACGATGTCGTAGCCGCTGGCAGCGCCGGTGCCCAGATAAACGAGCAGAACGTGGCGTAGTGACATGATCAACCTCCGATGTAAAGTGTGATGCTAGCATCCATTCGTCAGATTTAATATTCAACATGTTGAATATAACAAACGCATTTGCTAACCTCAAATCTATTCTTTTTTGATCGTATGGGCAATGTCATGGACGGGTATGCAGCGCTTTCTTCGCTATTGGACGCTGATCGATTAGATCCGCACCTCGCCACCAGTCCACTGCCGGGGCTATCACGCACCACGTGGCTGTGGGCGATGCCGCTGGCACCGTGGCTGATGATGGGCGATCCGCTGGCTGAGGATGTGGTGACTCTGCTTCGCGCGCGGCAGTTGCCGCTGAGTCGCCCGCTGCCTGCGATCAGGCAACTGGCTCTGGAGGGTGATGCCGCTTGTCAGAATTTCCTAGCGGATATGGAGACGGTGCCAGACTGGGTAGACTTTGACTTGATGCAACGCGGCGGCGCGATGGCCTATCGGCATTTTCCGCAGTTGATGATTGCGTTGATCCACGGTGGGCTGATGACCAGCTTTGCCAGTGCGGACTCGGCGCGGATCTTGGCAGGGACGAATCGGCTGGAGCAAAACGTGGTACGGCGACTGTTTGAGTCGTCGACCTTGTTCTTTGGGGTACTGGACACGGAGGCGCTCAAGCCTGGCGGTGCGGCGTGGGAGATATGCATGCGGGTGCGGCTGATGCATGCCATGGTGCGTATGCGTCTGCTGGCGACAAACAGTTGGGAGGTGATCCATGGTCAACCGATCAATCAGTTGCACACCGCTGCGGGGCCACTGTTCTTTGGCGAGATGGTGTTGGACAGTCTCCGTTCGCTGGGCGCTCACATCCAACCCGATGAGCATGAAGGCTACTATCTGATCTGGCGTTATGTGACGCGTCTGCTTGGTGTACCTTTGGGGCTACTCGGGGAGACGGTAGAAGAGCAGCGCGCGATTGATGCGCGGATCTTACCACTATGCTTTAGCCCCGATGACAATTCGCGCAAACTTGCCGATGCGCTACTGGCAGGCCTCAAAAAACTGCCTGATGCGGAGCGGGTACCACGCGCGGTGCATGAGGTGCTGGCGCGGCGCATGCTCGGCGATACCAAGGCCGATGGCATGGGCATACCCCGTCGTCCGCTGGGCGCCCGACTGGTCGGGTTGTTTGCATTCGGACTGCGGGTGTATAGCTGGATCCTGCGCATCCCCGGAGTGGCTGGCCATGCGGAGGCCTTTGGCAAGCGCTATGTCAATGACATGGTCAAGCGCGGGCTGGCTGGAGTGGCGGCGGATTATCAGCCGCACTGAGCATGTGTAGGGCTGCTGCGACTTGCGATGAGTCCGGCGTTAAACCTCATATCGATCTAAGTCGTAGAATGTTTCAATAGTTAAAAAAAGCATAGTTAAAAAAAGCCACGATATGCAGTGGCTTTTTTTTTTGGGTGACATACTGAGCTTCGCCGTGTAATCGAGCAGATGATCCACTCGCTTTACAATGATCAGTCCGCATAAGGTCATGAATATGTGACTTGCAGCACATTTGTGACGATGTTTGCTCACAAAGAGTGTTACGCTGATTGGATATGCCGCATAAAAACCTTCCGAAATAACAAGAAAAAAAGCATTTGTCCTAAGTGATCATGTAATCGTCCGAAAGCGCTGTTTTAAAAAAGTGTGAAACAGTTACTATTTATAGTACAGGGGTA
>CAYJTU010000005.1:36475-44213 GCA_964373105.1 uncultured Moraxellaceae bacterium
TACGTAAATACATTGTATTAAGTGATGAAACACCTAATTTTCCGACGAGAAGTGTCGCGCTAATCTCTGCAGTTTTTACGCAGCAGGGCAAAAATATATGCAAGTTACTTCAAGCATGCAATATCAAGGGGAGCGGGTTATTTTCCCTATCTGGGAATATCTCTTTAACGCAGCTTAAACAATTCATTGAAGGCGTCATTACCATTTCAAATGCTTCGGGCGAAGCACTGATTGCGGGACAATCTGCGAGCAATAGTGGGCTGGGTCTTTATGGCTATGGTATGAAGTTGAGTACTTCGCATCGAGATCTTTGTCTTTTTATTGAGCGTTATCAATTGATGACCGGACCTCTTGCCGAAGGATGGCATGAGCAGTTGGATAACATGACGACGTGGTTTTTTTTTCCATTATTGAGTGGTGATGTGGAGTCTCCTGAATATCGATTTTCACTGGAGTTTCATATTTCGGCGAAATACACCGTATTTACTGAGTTTTTTGGACCAAATTTTCGTTTGAATAATGTGTCGTTTCGATTTGAAGCGCCAGCATACGCTCACCTCTACGAAGAAATCTTTGGCTGTGAGGTACTCTTTGGACAAGTTAATAATAGTATTACTTATGATGTCGCGCTTTGTAACCATAAGGTTGATGCATTGCAAGCGGTTATTAAACCACAAGTTATTGAGTATTGTGAGCAAGAGCTTGCTAAGGTGCTGATCGATGGAGACATCAAGAAAAAGATCCAGATGATCTTGCTGGCTCAGCCAGGGATATATCCTGATATTGAGTCGGTCTCTGCCATGCTATCGATGCATTCACGGACTTTACGGCGTAAATTGAAATTAGCGCAAACGTCTTATCGAGAGATTTTATTAGAGATCCGCCGTGATCAGTCTGTAGAATTATTACAAAAAACAACGCTGTCTTATATCGAAGTCGCAAATCGTGTGGGTTTTAGTGATGTCTCAAGTTTTCGAAAAGCATTTTTGAGATGGACCAATCAACAACCCAGTTATTATCGGAAAGTGATTAAAACAAACTCTTATAATGGCACTCAAATGTAAGTGACGAGGCTATTATTATGAGTAGTACCATGCTTTAGTTGGATGGCATGGCACATCTTTATTCTGTGTTAATTAGCCGTTTTGGTAAAGTCTATATTGGGATAATTTTATGTTATTTCTAAACACAAAATAAAATTGCGAAATAGTATTTTTTCCGGATGCGGGCTGTAAATGTTGTCTTTCCTTTATTTTTTTACCTGATTTGGAGCTATTATTTAATAAAATAATAATATATTGTTGGTATAAATATTTTACTGGTTGACTTGATGGCTTCTCTTAATGGCGATAAAGATGAATTAATATTTATTGAATTTTTAATGCTAATTACGCAGGTGTTGTTGGTTTTTACTTTATTATTGCTAGTTGCAAACGTGATTTTTTTATGTTTAGTGGAAATAATAATTTTTATAGTTGTTGTTGATTATATTTTAATATTGATACTTTAATTTGTTAAATTTTTCTCCTTGCTATAAAGCCTAAGAGAGATTTTCTTTCTAGTTGATTGCGCGGTTCGGTGGTGATTGAAAAATTAATTTTTAAAACTCAGGAGGGTTGGCTGTGATCAATCCATTAACGGATAACGAAGGCTTTTTTGAAAAAGAAGTCAGTGCTTTAACCGCGCAATATCCCAGTGCGGTGGATCATGGGCTTATAAAACGTGGAATTTTGTCCATATATACAGGCGTGGCAATCCTTCATGCGGATGTTGCTGACGATGTAAAACGTATTTTGAGTCCTGCTGATGGCTGCTTGTATTCGGTAACTAAACTTGAGGCACTTCACGATATACGTCTTATTCTTTTAGAAAATAATACGAAGCTTTTGCTTTCAATGACTTTTGATGGAAGCTTTGAGAATCTGATTCATCAGATGAAAGATAAAACACCCCAGATGATGGATATTGTGTTTGCGGGTGTGCAAGGCTGGCCGGGGATTAGGAGTGAAGAGGTGGTTGATTTCTTGCGCTCAATTCAAATTGCGGTTGGCGGTTGGTATGCTGCCAATACGTCACAAACTGTGCATGAAATGAAACGCAATCAGGCGGTTATAAACTCTGTTGTTGATGTAATTCGACTGACTACAGCGTTTGAATAATATTTTGCGGCGGATACTCATGTATCTTGCATACCATTTCAAACGCATCTCACTAGAAAAGCATTATAAAAAATTGCACTAAAGGGCAGGTCGTCCTGCTCGAAGCAGAAAAACCACTGTGTACGGATCGTGCCCAGTGGTTTTTGTTGTTTAGCGGTACGTGGATTAGCGAATGCTGGAGAGCGTGGCCACACTGGCATTCAACACGCGGGCATTGTCTTCTTTGGCGGCGGTGCCCATTGGGATGGCTGTCGTCACACCGTTGACGAGCGTCGGGTAGGTGATGTTGGGATTCGACCAGTAGCCCAGACGGGTACACGCGGTTGGACATGAGGCTGGGTAGGCCATGATGGTGCGCCATGCACTGGCATAGTGGTAGCCATGTCCATAAGCATAAGGGGTAGTCGTCGGGTCCGATCCGGTGTCATGACGTGCGCCGAAGATATGACCGAGTTCATGGGCAAAGGAGTGGTTACCAATGGCGCAACTATCTTGGACGACCACGAAGGCATTGTCTTTGGTCGCACCGCCAATCGTACCTGCAATCCCGCATGAATCTAAGCCGCTTTTATTGACGATGAGAACACTGACATCGGCGAGGCTGTCGTTAATGAGGGCATGAACATCATCGATTTTACCGTCGGTTTTACCCAAAAAATTATCGAGGATCGTGCGTGATTTTCTGCTGGTTTCGGTGTAGTCGACTTCACTGGTTTTGACCAGATTGAGGCTGACGTTGACGGCACTGTTGCTATAGCTTTGATTGGTGTCATCGATGGCCAGTTGGATATGGGCCAGTAGGGCATCGGTATCGGCATAGAGTGCGAGGACTGCGGGGGTATAAGCCACAAACACGTCAACGACGGGTGTCGTTGTTATGGCAGAGACTGTCGCCGTGTTGCTACTCAAGGCCGCTTGGGTGATCGGACGTAGGACATCGGAGAAGAGGGGCTTGATGGCTGGCGCGCTGTCAAAGTCTAAGGGTTCGTCACGTGGATATTTGCTTTGATCGATTTCGATCAGCGCATGTACGCCGCCGCCCACCGATTGCACCTGGTAGATTTTGCTGCCTTGGTGAATGATCCCTTCTACGGCGTTGCCATGCACACTCAAGATTGCATTGCCATCACGGGTTTTGCCAAACCACGAATAGTTGCTGGCGCTGCGTTTGTTGATTTTCTTGCGCGTGGCGACAGTGGTGTCGGTGGCACTGATATTGAGGTCGAGATTGGCTTGATTGAGGGTCGCGGTGTTGATGTTAACCAAGGTATAGCTCTTGTTTGCGGCATTGCCTTGGATCTTACTGAGTTGCTTCGACTGCGCACTGGCAGCTGCGGTGAGTCCCGCGCGGGCTTGGGTCAGTAGGTCTGATGAGACTGGGGTGAAGAGTGGCGCGGCATAGACCGTGCTTGTGGTGCCTAAAATTATGCCTGCGATCATTGTTGGAAGGAGCTTCATGGTTTATTTAATCCTTTGTGATGGATATCGGGATATTGAAATATCGGGGTCCGATACTGATTTTTAGCTACGGGATGTTGAAATACAGGTTTTAAAGACGCGTTTTTTAGATCGTGCTGCTCAAGAATCCTGTCGCTGGATTCTGTTGATCGCGTTGATTGATAGTAACGCAACATTTATGCCAGTAAATAAGTAAGTATTTTCCGTGTATTGAGTTGACCTTTAGGTAAAGTTTATAAAAACAATGTATTAGCGATGAGTATGCGAATCCGCATATATCGATATGAAAATTGATTCATATTTTTGAATGATGGGCATTCCTGTTGAACGGGAGAAGGGGATGATGAGGCGTGCTGATTGGTGGAGGGTCTCTTTGCTGTTTGCGGCATAGACTGACATGAACACTCTGTTGCTTTCCTGCAACGCCGCCTTGATCTTTAATCCCCGCAAACACACTATCTCTATATCCCTTTTGAGAAAGTGTGCCTTGAATGGGGCATCTCAGGGATATCTCAAACAGCATCATAATGGTGATAAAAACAATAGGAGTACAACCATGAGCAGTTCACGGATTAACCTCGGCAAGGCGTCTCAGGAGATGTATCAAGGCGTGGCACAGCTTGATAACTTGGTGACCGAGCAACTGGCACAAGCGGGGATCAAAGAAGGCTTTGCCCATCTCTTGCGCCTACGTGCCTCACAGCTCAATCAATGTGCTTACTGTGTGCGCTTGCATGGCAAAGATGCCGAAGACAGCGGTGAGAGTCGCGATCGGATCAATGTGCTGCCCGCATGGCGTGAGACGGGATACTTCACGGTGAAGGAGCGCGCGGCTTTGGCGCTGATCGAGGCGGTCACCCTGATCTCTGTGGGGCAGGTGCCCGATGCCGTCTATGATGAGGCAGCCAATGTCCTGTCGCAGGCAGAAGTGGCGGCCATCGAGTGGTTGGGTGTGGTGATCAATGCGTGGAACCGGATTGCGATTTCGAGTCGTTATGCGGTCAAGCCGTGATTGCCACACCCTCACCCCAACCCTCTCCATGAGGGAGAGGGAGGACCATAGTTTTGTCTGTTGGATCTGATCTAGCAGCAGCGCTTTAAAACGTATAGGTCAGTCTCCCGTAGTAATAACCGCCGTTAATGCCAATCGGTGAGAAACTCGGCAGATCACGTCCGGCTAAAAAGCTGCCTTGGGCGCGTTGGATCGCGAGTAATTCGCCGTTCACTTTGTTGGGGTATTGATTAAAGAGATTGTTTGCACCGATCGCTACGGTGACCGATGGGGTAATCCGATTGGCGATCTCTAAGTCGGTGATGACCTTGGTTGAAATCGTGGTTTTGTAAAAGGTCTGGCCATCGGGTGCCGCAGAGTATTCTGAAGACGGCCCATAGATGGACTCTCGAAGACTGACTGTCCAAGGGCCATTACGATACAGCGCGCCTAAATTGACACGGTACTTGGGCGTTGCGGTTTCAAGGTCTGAAATCGCGGCTTTGTCGAGCAAACGCTGCGGCGCGAGTTGGCTGGGGATTTGATTCTCTTTGAGCACTTCGGTGGTGTTGTAGTTGGCGGCGACAGACCAATCGACACGGCCATAATCCTGATAGTCACTGGCATAGTTAAACACCAGCTCGGCACCCCGGGTGCGCGTATCGACCGCATTGGAGAAGATACTGATGCCGGTCTTGGTCACACTGGGGTCGAGGATATTGCCATTAGCAATGATGGAGCTGCGCACTGCTGGCGAATTCACGGCGTAGCCCGAACCATTTAAGGTGCCACTGTTGACGATGCGATCACGGATATCAATCTGATAGGCATCTAGGGTAATGGTGGCTTTCGGGATCGGTTTAAATACAAAGCCGACGCTATAGTTTCTCGATTTTTCTGGCTTTAGGCCATCAATGCCAATCAGTTTTGCTGCGGGTGCGTTCGGCGGCAATTGCACGGTGGCGGAGTCGGGTCTCACGTTGGTGGCGGAGTAGTACTCTTCCGCCAACGTCGGTGCGCGAAAACCGTTGCTGACGGTGCCACGGAGGGCAAACTGGGGCACAAAGTCATAGCGCGCCGTGAGTTTGCCGACGCGGGTACTGCCAAAGTCACTGTATTTTTCATAACGTCCCGCCAGATCAACTTTGAGTTTCTCCAAGGGATTCGCCGCCAGGTCGACATAGAACGAGGTATTGTTTCGGCTATGACTACCTGCATCGGTCGCTAAAAAACCGGGGAAGGCTTGGGAGCCTTCTTTGTAGGTGGATGCCGGATCACCCTGACCAATGGCATAGGTGTCTTTACGGTATTCAGTACCGAACGCCAAATTGATCGGCTTGACCAAGCCAATGTCAAACTCACGGTTGATGTCTAGATTGGATGTCCACTGGGTCGTTTTAAACTTGCCGACATGGAACTCGGTTGGGGTTGAGCCGGTATCTTGGTAGAGTGAGATATTGGCGCTATTGATGTTGCCCAGTTCAACGCTATCACTGCCGTACGTGGTTGAGAGATCCCAGTGCCATTGATCCCAAAGTCGCCCTTTGATGCCTGTGGTGATGGCGAAGTCTTTTTCGTCGATGGTTTCACGCGGCACAAAGCCATTGGGATAGAGGGCTGGCAGGGCATTGGGCAGGCGGTAAATTTGATGCGCATTTGCCTTTTTTTCAGCATAGGTGCCAAAGCCATAGAGCTGTAGATCCTCGTTCAGATCAATGCCCGCATTGACCGAAAATAGATTCAGATGGTATGCCGCATCGCCCACTACAGGGCTGAGGTCGGGGTAGCCGGGGATGCTGGTGAGGTGTGGCATGGCGGCAATATTGGCAGGACTGGTGACCCGTGGGTCGATGCTGCTGCGCACGCTGTGGCCATGAAACTTGGTTTCCGCCGTCACGTTGATAAAGCTGGACTCGGTCGGCGCAAAGCCTGCATTGACGGAGGCATCCGCTGTTTTGCCGCCACCATCGATATACTGTCCGCCAGTGGTTGACACGCTGCCGCCGCTGGTCTCTTTTTTGAGGATGATATTGACGACGCCGGCAATCGCATCGGTGCCATATTGCGCTGCGGCGCCGTCTTGCAGGATTTCGATATGGTCAATGGCTGCGATGGGGATCAGGCTGAGATCGGTCGCAGCAGCGCCATTAAAAGGGCCGTTAAAGGGATTGCCATCCACCGACAAATTGGCATTGGTATGGCGACGTTTGCCATTGATCAGTACCAGCGTATCGTTGGGGTTCAATCCGCGTAATTGAGCGGCGAGTGTAAGGCTTGCTGTATCCCCACCCGCCGCTTGCGCGGTAAAAGACGGGACATTTTGCGCGAGTGCTTGGATCAAATCGGGTTGCCCAGTGCGCTTGAGTGTCGCGGCATCGAGGACGGTGATCGGCGATGCACTGTCCACCGCTTTCAAGCCGCTGACGCGCCGCACACCAGTGACGACCACGGATTCAACGGGATTCTCACTGGGCTTCGCGGCTGCGGATGTCTCGGCGTATACCACCCCTGATTGCAGCGCGAGGATGAGCGCGCCGCCAGACACATAGAAGGGGAGTGGAAATGGAGTCTGGCGTAGATATACACCATCATTTCTGCGGAAAGCGTTAAACATAAATCAAAACCCCAAGCATTTAAAAAAAAGAAAAGTGTTAAATGTTTACCGTTTAGTAAAAAAATTATTCAAATCTATTCTTGATTAAATCTTCAGTGCAAGCAAACACGTTTTTTTGATAACTTTATCTGTGGGATGGGGATGCTGAGTAGTGGGGCGTGTTGTGTAGTGCTGGGTGGGGAGGGGGAGTTTGGTCGGAGGGTGTGAAGGGAGATTTCACGGTGGTGTACAGCAGGCACTACACGCAGATGAGAGGCTCGCTTTGCAATGAATCGTTTCAATTGTCATACATAAGTTTGTCTATAATCATTAAGTTTCCTTTATAAACATTGTTATAGGTAAACCATTCCGTCCAATTTTATAGAGTATGAATACGCATGACGATCATCGCGCAAACCGAGATTCGTTCCAGAAATCTGACGATTGATTTTTTAAGAGGCATCTCGATTTTAGTGGTCTTGCTGTGTCAAATGTCACTAAAAACTGACCCACTATTTGCATCTAAAATTGACCCAC
>CAYJTU010000006.1:0-38356 GCA_964373105.1 uncultured Moraxellaceae bacterium
AAATCGGTGCACAGCCTGTGTCTGTCGATTTAACCACGATCTCGGGTAAGTTTAATAACGGTCAAGTCGAAATCATGGCGGGGCCGGCTTTAATCTTTAAACCGCTTGAACTTTATAAAGGCATGACCGCAACCGATGGTACAACCATCAAAGGTGCGATTGTACGTT
Organism: uncultured Moraxellaceae bacterium; assembly: GCA_964373105.1. Classification (GTDB taxonomy): domain Bacteria; phylum Pseudomonadota; class Gammaproteobacteria; order Pseudomonadales; family Moraxellaceae; genus Aquirhabdus. The sequence goes on from CAYJTU010000006.1 coordinate 169, forward strand.
TCCCTATCGTGCAAATCACAGGCGTCATGATGATGCATCGCGGTAAGTTTCCGGATGGTGTCGGTCAATTGATGCGTGAATTTTCAGCGATGCAAGTCCCCATGGCCTATTCTTTCATTGATGAAACTGAAAAATCGATTGATGCAAAATATTGGATGGAAGTGCCCGCCTCAGATAAACCCGGCTATATGAAGCTCATGCGTGAGTCTCGCATCGCGATGACTAAAGATGGTTTTTATGACAAGCGAATGATGACTTTCCTCAAGAAAATTCGCTGCCAGTTCGACCCGACAAACTATGAGTGTAGTCTGACTGACGAATAAACGCTGTCAAATAAGAAACGGGCTCATGAGCCCGTTTCTTATTTGGGACTTCTTGTTAAATCATCAAGGTGTATTGAGCTTTTCAAAACTCGTCATAGGCTTAAGCTAGAAATAATCCCCCTCTATTTACGCTTTAAATGCGATATCTCCTCAGCAAGTCTTGACCATAAAATCCGAGAAATACTCACCATCAGTCATATGATCGTGAAAAGGGGCGTTATAGACTGCATACATAGTGTCAATTAAGTCCACTTCATTCAGGCTAAAAAATGACTGAAATGGTTGAATGGCTATAACTAATAACTCACCACAAAGGAATCTGTATGAACAAAAATCAACGCTTGAGGTCTGTACTCGGCATTACTACCCTCGCCATGATGCCATTGATGACCTCCGCTGCGCCTGCGACATCGCAAACTGCCGATCAAAAGCAGATCGCTGAAGCCGTGATGCAAGTCAAAAGCTTAATCAATGCCTCAGCGCCAGATGGCGCCAAGATCGATACCAAGCCACCGAGTGAGGAAGAAATCAGAAAATACACCGATATGTTTGGTCGTGCAAAAAAACTGATGGATGATCCAAAAACATGGAATAAGATTCCACCAAACATCACCCTGTGTGTATTTTCTCCTGAAGGCGCTAAAGGTAAGGGCTTTGACTTTGCAATGAAAGCAGTAAAAGATCTGCCAAAATTTACGCAAGTTGCTAAAAATTTAGGGGTTGATCTCAACGTCAAAATGACTTCCCCGCTGGATATGCACATCGATATGGCTTCCGCTAAAGCCAAACGCAAAGCCAGTACTGACGTCAAAATTCGCGTTTATACCAACGAAAAAATTGCCTCTGAAGACTTCAAAGCCGGTCAATGCGATGGTGTGGCCATGAGCAATCTCCGCGCTAAAGAGTTCAATGGTTTCATCGGTAGTCTTGATGCAATCGGTGCAATCCCATCATATAAGCAATTAACAGAAGCGATTCAACTCCTTTCAAAGCCTGAAGCCGCAAAGTATATGATCAATAAAGACTACGAGGTCGTCTCCATTATTCCTGTTGGCGCAGCTTATATTATGGTCAATGATCGTAAGATTAATACGCTGGCTAAGGCAGCGGGTAAAAAGATCGCGGTTCTCGACTTTGACAAGACTCAAGCCAAAATGGTGCAAAAAATTGGCGCACAACCCGTATCAGTTGACTTCACGACTCTATCTGGTAAGTTTAATAATGGTCAGGTCGATATCATGGCTGGACCTGCTTTGATTTTTAAACCCCTTGAACTCTATAAAGGGATGACAGCACCGGATGGTACCGTGAAAGGTGCTATCGTACGCTTTCCTCTGATACAAATCACTGGCGTGATGTTGATGCATCGAGGGAGATTCCCCGAGGGTGTGGGCCAGTTGGTGCGTGAGTTCTCAGCCATGCAAACCCCCATGGCCTATCCCTTCATCACCGAGACGGAACAAGCCATTGAGCCGAAGTATTGGATGGATGTACCAGCTGCAGATAAAGCTGGTTATATCAAACTCATGCGCGAATCGCGAATTTCTTTGACAAACGACGGTTTATACGACAAGCAAATGATGAGTTTTCTCAAGAAAATTCGATGCCAATTTGACCCAGCAAACTACGAATGTAGTATGACTGACGAATAATACCAAGGTTTACCAGCGTATAAAAACGGGCTTTCTAAAGCCCGTTTTTTTTACTTCAAATAAATGAAGCTACTTAAACCAAGCAATCAACCAAAAAAGGTTGGCAATAAACAGTAACGCCGCAACCGTCTGCCAAAATTGCACGGGGTGGCTTTCCATGAGGGGCATGCGTGGTCTGGTCAGAGCGTAATTTGGGCGCTCTAGGTCCGCCTGCCACTCCCCCAAATCCTCGTATCGTTGCTCCATATTTAAACTACATGCACGCATTAGAGCCGCATCCATCCATGCAGGGACATGTGGATTATATTTTGAGGCTGGGATATAGCTTAACTTGGCGAAGTCAGCCGCAGACTCAGCAGCCAAATAATGGTTGCCGTAAGGGAACTCACCTGTCAAAATTTCATAAAAGGTCACAGCAAGTGCAAACTGATCAGCTCGCGCATCAATATTCTGATCGAGGACATACTCAGGTGCGGCGTACTCCAATGCCCCTGGGCGGACGCGTCGCTCAGTCACACTCCCAACTTGCGCACTGCCAAAGTCGATCAGTTTTAAGTGATCTTTACCCTGCTCATCACGCCAAACCATAAAGTTATCGGGTTTGACATCCTGATGCAGCGTTTCACGGCGATGAAGTGCACGTAAGGCACGAACTGCTGGTCGTACAAAGCCAATGACCGTCTCGACCGGAGCATTAGGATTCGCTTCTCGCCAGCGACGTAGCGTGCAACCTTTGATGTACTCTTGTACCAAGTATAAAAATTGGCGAGGCTGCTCCGGAGCAAGAGTCTGCACGATATCGGGATGCTCGATCCGCTGACCAATCCAGTCCTCTTGCACAAAAGCATGCAGTGTCGCCACATTATCGCAGAACTGGTGAGAGGGCGATTTTAAAATGACCTGCTTGTTATTACTCAGTTGCACAGCGCGATAAATGCTACTGCGGCTATTGGCGTGTAACTCGCCAACGATCTCATAGCCATCCACCTTGTGTCCTGGCTTTAAATTATCGGGTAAGAGGGGTGGAAAGCTGGCCAAATCGGGGGGCTGTAGATGAGAAACCTCAAGCGTATCGATATGAACAAGCTGGCAGGATTGATTATCAGGGCTGCCCGCTTTTTGTGCGAGTAAAGCCATTTTTTGCACGCACTGATCTAAATGATCTGTAGATGATTGAGCCAGATGAGCTTGCTCTTGGATGACATCAGATAAAATATGCGCAGATAAAACACCGTGTATACCATCTGTCGTCAGCAGAAAGTAATCGCCCACTTGCACATCCACTTCAAGATAGTCAACTTCCACCCGCCAATCCATCCCAAGTGCTCGGATCAGTTGTTCTGAACTTCCCGTTTGAATGGTATGATCTTTAGTGAGACATTCAAGCGACTGTTTAATCGCATGATCACGTCCAGACTGCGCGGGCCTAAACCTCCAGACTCGTGAATCCCCGACATGAAAGATATGCGCAGATTGCTCATAAATGATGACGGCACTAAAGGTTGTTAGATGCGTACTATAGCGATGGTTGTAGTGCTGTCCTTGACCGTGTAGCCAGCGATTAATCGCGGTTAATACCCGATATCCTGCGGTTTTAATGGACCAATTCAGGTCAGTGGCTAAGAAATCACTACAGAAATTACGGGTTGCAATCATGGCAGCTGGCCCCCCAGATTCCGCTGAGCTGACGCCATCGGCAATCGCAGCAATCATCATATGCGCACTGCGCCCAAAGCCTTCAGGCAAGTGCAGCACCAACGCATCATCATTTGCGGCTTTTGGACCTTTGTCACTATATTGCGCCGCAGTAACAACGAGAGGCATGACTTCAAACACCTGTTTTTAAGTTCAGTGATTTATGTTTGCATGATTCATATCTGATCATACGAGCTTGATCATAACGGAAAAATAAAAGGGATGATCAAAGCAATTGATCATCCCAGTCTATTCGTTCATCTTGGGGATAAACGCATAGCATTTACGCTAGGATTCGACTTACTCCACCGCAATTTTCTCAATCCGTCCATCAGGATGCACTTCGATCATATGACCGCGTGGCTCAGAGATGAAGAATGATCCTATGAATGCCAATGCCGCAGTTCCTGCCAGCACATAAAAGAAGCCTGTCGGCGAAACCATGGAGAACACGGTTAAGAACAGCACACCACCGACATTGCCGTACGCACCCGCCATACCCGCAATTTGGCCGGTCATACGGCGCTGAATGAGTGGCACGATCGAGTAAACGGCCCCACAAGCGCCTTGTACGAATACAGAAGTGATCAAAACCACGGCTACAGCCATAACCAAAGTCCAACCACTATTGCCCATCTGAGACATTAAGGCGTAGCCTAAGGTTTGACCCAGTAAGCAAATCATCAATACACGGCGGCGGCCTTTGGCATCGGATAAATAACCACCACCAGGACGTGCAAAAAGATTCATCACCGCAAAGCAACCAGCAGTGAGTCCGGCTAGACTTTTGGAGACGTCATAATGATCAATAAAGTACTGTGGCAACATCGAGACCACCGCAAGTTCAGAGCCAAAACAAGCCATGTACGCGAGATTTAAAATCGCCACTTGTTTGAACTGATAACGTGGTGGTACTGGGGCATTGGCCACAAATAAGTGTTTATTCACATGCCAAATTTTGTAGTATTGATAAACCGTTAAGATCAAGATGACCAGATAAGCAATCTGTGTTTCACCTGTGCTCAGCAACTTCAATCCCGCAGGTGATAAACGCCATGCGAGTAAGACTAAAGCCAGATAAAGCGGCGCTGTCATCAAGGCATAAAATACGAAGTCGCCTTTGGTGGTGACTTCTAAACCGCCCGCTTTCATCGGACGGAAGTAGGTTGAGCCTTCTGGGGTATCCCGCACACCGCGATAGAAAAAATAACTATAAACAATCGCAATCACGCCTGTCGTTGCGACCGCAGCACGCCAACCATCTGCACCACCAAAGACATGGAACGCAAGAAATGGCATAGACATCGATGCAACCGCCGCACCAAAATTACCCCAACCACCATAGATGCCTTCAGCGATCCCAACTTCCCGTGCGGGGAACCACTCTGAAATCAAGCGAATCCCAATCACAAAGCCCGCACCGACAAATCCCAGCAAGAAGCGCATGACGGCCAGTTGGTTATAAGTTTGAGCAGCCGCAAATAATAGACACAACAGGCCACTGATGAGCAGCAAAGCACTATATGACTTGCGAGGACCAATCTTGTCGACCAGCACACCGATCAAGACCCGTGCAGGGATCGTCAATGCCACGTTGAGCATCAGCATTGCTTTGACTTGCGCATCGCTCATGCCGAAATACACTTTGAGTGTCGGCATCAATGAAGCATGCGCAAACCAAATGAGGAACGTGATAAAGAATGCCATCCACGAATAGTGCAGGATACGAATCCGCGGTACCGCGAAATTAAATAAAGGGATACGATTAGCCAAGTGGACACTCCCAAACAGCGAATGAGTTTAAAGAAAGGTTGATGCATGAGCAAGGACAATCCCCCATCCTTGCCTTACACCAAACCCTATGATTATTAAAATAAATTAATGGGTTTTGATCAGCACATTATCACCATCAAGCATGACTTGATAGGTCTTGAGCGAAATGGTCTCGTCTTCCAAACATTGTCCCGTTTTTAAATCAAAGTGTTGTTTGTAGATCGGTGATGCCACAACATCAAAACCTTTTAAATTCCCGGTAATACCCCGCGCAATCACATTGGCTTGGCTAAACGGATCATAGTTAGATACCGCGTAGACATTGCCATCTTTTAAACGGAATATCGCGACTTGTTCACCTTGAACAAGTGCAGGAACACCAACCAGTGGCACAAGGTCCGCTAATGTACATATTTTTTCTAACATGACGGTTCTCTTCAAATTAAATAATATGGGTAAACGTTAAATCACGAAACGTTTGGAGAATAAAAAAACTTCCTTCTTTGAGCGAAGGAAGTGGGAAACTGTTTAAGCCATTTCGACGATCGTAATGCGTCCAGCTTTTTCAGCCGCTGTCGCTGGACGAATTTGTCCACGCTCTTGCACAAAGACGATGTTGTCATCGGGTTGATTCGAGTTCACGAACGGTTGGAAACGTTTGAGAATTTCAGGGTCGTTCACTGCGGTTTTCCACTCGCATTGGAAGGTATCGACGACATATTGCATTTGCGTCTCAAACTCTGCTGCAAGACCCAGAGAATCATTGATCACGACATCTTTCAGGTAGTCCAACCCGCCTTCCATGTTGTCGCGCCAGACACTGGTGCGTTGTAGACGATCGGCTGTTTTGACATAGAACATCAAGAAACGGTCGACATACTTAATCAATGTTTCGCTATCGAGATCAGATGCCAAGAGCTCAGCATGACGTGGTTTCATACCGCCGTTACCACAAACATAGAGGTTCCAGCCGTTTTCAGTGGCAATCACACCGACGTCTTTGCTTTGTGCTTCGGCACACTCACGGGTACAACCGGATACCGCAAATTTAATTTTGTGCGGTGAACGTAAGCCGCGATAGCGGTTTTCAAGTTGAATGGCAAAGCCTACTGAATCCAGCATCCCGTAACGGCACCACGTAGAACCGACGCACGATTTAACGGTACGCAAGGACTTGCCATAGGCATGACCCGATTCAAAACCGGCATCGATTAATTCTTTCCAGATGAGCGGCAGCTCTTCCAAGCGCGCACCAAACAAGTCGACGCGCTGACCGCCAGTCACTTTGGTATACAGCTTGAATTTTTTCGCAACTGAACCGACTGCAATCAGACCATCTGGAGTGACTTCACCACCGGCCATCCGTGGTACGACGGAGTAAGTGCCGTCTTTTTGCAGATTCGCCATGTAGTAATCATTGGTATCTTGCAAGCCGGCCAATGGTTTCTTCAGCACATGCTCATTCCAAAGTGATGCAAAAATACTGGCCGCAGTCGGTTTACAGATATCACAACCATCATGCTGACCATTACCGTGTTTATCGAGCAAGGCATCAAAAGATTTGATTTCACCAACTTTACACAAGTGAAAGAGTTCTTGGCGTGAATAGGCAAAATGCTCACAGATGTCTTTCTTCACTTCGACACCCATTTTCTCCAATTCGGCATTCATCACTTGCTTGACGAGCGCCGCGCAGCCACCACACGAGGTGGCAGCTTTAGTGCCGGCCTTGATCGCATCGTAATCCATGCAGCCTTTAGCCACAGCATCACAAATTTCACCTTTGCTCACGTTGTTACACGAACAAATGGTCGCAGTCATGGGCAATGCATCAGCGCCGAGTGCTGGTTTTGCAGAGCCATCGAAGCTAGGCAGAATTAAGGCTTGCGCATTGTCCGGTAAGTCCATGTCGTTCAGCATCAGTTGCAGTAAGCCGCCGTAGGCTTCTACATCGCCAATCAACACTGCACCCAGTAGTTTTTTGCCATCGGCAGAAACCACCAGTTTTTTATAGACTTCGTTGGGTTCATCGACATACACAAAGCTTTGTGCACCTGCAGTTGCCCCGTGCGCATCACCAATCGACGCAACATCTACGCCCATCAGTTTCAATTTGGTGGACATGTCTGCGCCTACAAACTCTTTTTTCTTTTCATGGGCAATGATGGAGTGCGCAGCAGTCTCAGCCATTTGATAACCCGGTGCAACTAGACCATAGATACGGCCTTCCCAAAGCGCACACTCACCGATGGCATAGACATCAGGATCATTGGTTAAGCACTCATTGCCAATCGCGATACCGCCGCGTGGGCCGACATCTAGACCCGCTTGACGCGCCAGCTCATCACGTGGACGGATCCCCGCAGAGAACAAAATCATGTCGGTTTCAAGATGCGAGCCATCAGCAAAATTCATGCGATGACGGCAGGTTTCACCATCCACAATTTCTGTGGTGTTTTTGCCGAGATGAATACCAACACCGAGCCCCGCAATTTTATTGCGCAGGACTTTACCCGCACCATCATCGATTTGAACCGCCATTAGACGCGGCGCAAACTCTACAACGTGGGTCTCTAAGCCTAGATCTCTCAGAGCTTTAGCCGCCTCTAACCCAAGGAGTCCTCCGCCGACCACCACACCGATTTTTGAGCGTTGAGCACTGACTTTCATCGCCTCAAGATCTTCAATCGTACGATAGACGAGGCAATCTTGGCGATCTTTACCCGGTAGTGGCGGGACGAAAGGAAATGAGCCAGTCGCCAGTACCAACTTGTCGTAAGGAATCTTTTCACCACTGGTGGTCGTTACTGTTTTAGCAGCGCGATCAACTTCAGTGGCGCCTTTGCCTAAGTGCAGTTTGAAACCACTGTCTTCAAAGAAATTTGGTGCGACAAGTGATAAATCATCGGCCGTTTTGCCCGAAAAATAAGAGGTGAGCTGTACCCGATCATATGCAGGTAAATGCTCTTCACAAAGCACCGTTACATCGATAGGTGTCTCAAGATTGACGGCTGACGCATCACGCGCAAGCACTTCAACAAAACGATGACCCACCATGCCATGACCAACGACGACGATACGCATATCTCACTCCTCACCACTTAAAAAACCATTAAATTTGAAAATTAAATTAAAAAACACCAATCAACATTCGTTACTTAAAACGTTTTGACCGCTAAACCGCGCTTGCGACAGGTTTACACGCCTGTTCAAGCAATCTAAAAATTTCACTCTGGCATGATCCGCAGTTGGTTCCCGCTTTTAAGCATTGACCCACGGCCGCTACAGTTGTCAGATTCTGTGCATGAATTGCGCGGGTTATCGTATTTTTTCCGACGCTAAAACAAGAGCAGACGATGGGTCCCACATCAGAATTAGGATCAGCAGCCAGTCCTGAGAGTAGAGTACGACGGGTCACACTGCTGACTTCTTGTCCTAACTGATCATCAAGCCAAGAGCGTGCTGGTAAGGTTGCTTGTGCATCAACATTTGCTGCGATCGCTGCGAATGCGATAAGCCGCTGATTTAAGATCCAAGCAAAACGAACCACGCCTTGAGCCAAATCGATGTATTCCATGCGTTCGGCACCCACTGGCACATCTATTTGAGATAACAACCATTTGATTGAATCTTCATTCGCTACATGTAACGAATCACTATTGAACGCAAATTCATGGCGGAATCCATTCAATGTACGCACATTGACAGCGTAATCAGTATCTATTAGCGCTAAGCTATTCAAAGTCATGATAAAACCATGACTATGCAGCAGAGCCTTTTGCAACATTACTGGCGTGTGCTTGCATTCAGGTTGACCAGAAAAAGGATCTACGACTGGATTAACCACTGCGCCAATACGACTCTGACTGCTATTCACCCCGTTCCAATGAATCGGAACAAAAACCATCCCGCGTTGTTGACCGTCATTAATGACCACGCGCGCAAGGGCTTGTCCCCACTTGCTATTAATTTGCAGAATGTCTCCATTTGATACATGTAACTTTTCTGCATCTAGAGGATTTAACTCCGCATAGGGCTCACCGATATGGCGGGTTAAGCGTGCGGTAAGACCAGTGCGTGTCATCGTGTGCCACTGATCACGGACACGACCCGTGTTTAATGCATAAGGAAATTCGTTACTAGTAACATTCCCTGTGGCAACATTCTGCACAGGAACAATCTTTGCGCGGCGATTAGTGGTAAAAAAACCACCGTCGCTAAAGAAGCGCTTGGTTCCGACAAGAATTTGATCGACTTTTTTAATGGGCCATTGAATGGGTGTCAGCGCATCATATGCAACTTGGCTAAGCGTTGATAATGGTGAAATATCGAAGTCACGAAGCACTTGACCGACTTGATTATCGACACCTGAAAGAGCCGCATGTTCAACAAATACATCTCGCGCTGTTTGATAGTTAAAGCCGTCAAAGCCCATCTTTTGCGCAACTTGAGCCAGTGCCCACCAATCCGCACGACTCTCTCCTGCACCCGGCAAAATACCGCGCTGACGAGAAATGCGGCGCTCAGAATTGGTCACCGTGCCGTCTTTTTCGCCCCATCCCAGCGCAGGTAAAACCACATCTGCGACTCGGGTGCAATCAGTATCAGCCATCACATCAGAAACAATCACCAGTGGACAATTCGCTAATGCATCACGAACCCGATCTGCATTCGGCATCGAAACTATTGGATTGGTTGCCATGATCCAAACCGCTTTGACTTTTCCTGATGCAACGGCATCAAAGAGATCTACAGCCTTTAAGCCCTGCTTCTCAATAATGGTTGGTGACTGCCAGAAATTTTGAACCAATGCACGATGAGCAGGTTCATGAATATCCAAGTGAGCAGCCAGCATATTGGCAAGTCCACCCACCTCACGACCACCCATCGCATTGGGCTGACCTGTCAACGAAAATGGTCCTGCCCCTTCGTTGCCTATACGCCCAGTGGCTAAATGCACGTTGATAATGGCATTGACCTTGTCTGTCCCTTGACCACTTTGGTTCACACCCATGGAGAACAGCGTCATCGCTTTTGGTGTAGCAATAAACCAGTCCGCAAATTGGCCGAGATCGGTCTCATTGACACCGAGGCGCTCAGCAACATCACCCAAGGCGACATCACGTTGTGCCGCCAAAAGTGCGTCGGCTAAACCATCAGTAAATTGTTCTATATAGGCTTGATTAAGTGCTGGACTTTTGGCGACTTCAACCAACAAATAATTAAACAGAAGAACATCCATACCTGACTTGATCGGCAAATGCAGATCCACAATCTCATTGGTATCGGTTTTACGTGGATCAATCGAGACGATTTTCATCGCAGGATTACTTGCTTTGGCTTTCTTGATGCGTTGATACAGAATCGGATGACACCATGCGGCGTTAGAACCAACAAAGGTCAACAAATCAGCGTGTTCTAAGTCTTCATAGTTGTTTGGCACGGTATCCGTACCAAATGCACGTTTATGGCCTGCAACGGCTGATGACATGCATAAGCGCGAATTGGTATCGACATTTGGCGTACCAATAAAGCCTTTCGCCAGTTTATTGACCACGTAATAATCTTCAGTCAAAAACTGACCTGAAACATAAAATGCGACCGCATCGGCGCCGTGTTCAGCGATGATGTCTTTGAGTTGTTTGGCGATATAGGTAGTCGCTTGATTCCAATCCGCACGAACTCCGCCAATCGCAGGATAGAGCAGACGACCTTCAAGTCCAACCGTCTCACCGAGAGCCGAACCTTTGACACATAAACGACCAAAATTTGCAGGATGCTCTGGATCACCCGCGATAGTGAAGTGACGATCGCTATCTACCGTGGCCAAAACACCGCAGCCAACGCCACAGTAGGCACATGTTGTTTTAATGGCTTCGCCAATCATGGGCGTAAAGGAATGATTCGCTGACATTATGCTGCTCCCTTTAAGTCTTGAGCAGAGGTGTCGCCTGAAGAATGCACAGGAGTAAAAATCAAAGTGTTGCGCTGCTGTGCTATATCCGTACCGCGTTGAATCAGATCAAAATAAGCTACGCCATCTTGTATGTCGCCATACAACACAGCACCGACCAACTGATTACCCTTGATGAATAACTTTTTATAAACGGCATTGCTGTGATCTCGCATCACGAGCGTCTCACTGCCCTCACCGCTGAAATCACCAGCAGAGTACAAATTAACGCCGGTGACTTTCAGTGTCGTCGCCGTGGCTTTTTGCACATAACGACGGATGCCATGCTCTGCCAAATGACTGGCACAAACTTTAGCTTGATCAAAGAGTGGTGCCACCAAACCAAACAATGCACCGCGATGCTGTACACACTCACCTACGGCATAGACACGTGGATCAGAAGTTTGCATGGTGTCGTCGGTTAATACCGCTTTATCAACTTGTAAACCCATTGATTTAGCAAGGGCTACGTTTGGGCGTACGCCTACCGCCATGACGAGCATGCTGCACTCAATCATTTCGCGGTCTTTAAACGCCAAGCCACACAAGTTACCGGCATCATCAATCACGATATGATCGCTTTTAACACCCATGGCAAACTCAATGCCACGCGTCTCTAACGCTGCTTGCAGCATATTGGCCGCTTCACGATCCAATTGACGATTGAGCAAATAGTCTATGTCATGCACAACCGTGACCTTCACCCCACGCTTCGCTAAGCCATTAGCTGCTTCCAACCCAAGTAAACCACCACCCAAAACGATGGCGCGTTGCCCAGACAGATTAGCTGCGGCTGCCACCATTTTTTCGACATCTTGAATGTCACGGAACTGAATCACCGCAGGATGCTGGTGACCCGGCATGGGTATGACAAAAGGATTTGAACCTGTCGCGATCAATAAGCGGTCATAGCCCACCACATCACCATTACTTAAGGTCACTTCGCGGCGCTTGCGATGTACAGATTCCGCAACAATCCCAGAAATGAGCTTGATACCATGCATCACATACCACTCCGGCGTATGCAACATGATGTCTTGAAATGATTTTTCGCCAGCGAGTACAGGTGACAACATAATCCGGTTGTAATTGCCGTGTGGCTCACGTCCAATCACGGTAATATCGTATAGATCAGGTTCTAGATGCAGGAGCTCCTCAACGGTACGCATCGCGGCCATACCATTACCAATCACAACTAGGCGCGCACGCTTAGCGATAGGGCTTTCTTGAGTTGCTGGCAGAATCTGTGCTTGCATATCGCTATCCCAAAAAACAAAAAACGCCCATACCTAAAAATTCGGTATGAGCGCCTTTGCTCAAAGCAGCAAGAAATTGAAATCATTTCATTGCCGCAGTTAAAATAAGTTGTCGATGCTTAGCAAATCGCATTGCTTTGCATCATGCTTAATAGAAAGCACAAAGCATGCCAACATAATTTTAATGCATATTATTAGCACAATTTCCCATAATTGAGACATTCGAAAATTAATAAATTATGTTATAAAACAGATATCTTACAAAGATTATAAATATCATGTCGACAGAGTCCAAAGTACATTCCCGTAATACCATTTTAGCCAAACAAGTGAATGCACTGCCTAGTACGACCCCTTTTAAAGCACCAGAAGCGATCGAAGAGGAGCTTGGACGCTCCTTCTTGCTACGTCTTGGTGCAAACGAGAGTAATTGGGGTTCCTCACCCTTGGCTCTGAGGGCTGCCAAAGACATCGCTCAGAAACTTTTTAAATATGGCGATCCTGAAAGTCTTGAGCTGCGTACATTAATTTCAAAAAAGTTATATTATTCAATAGACTCTATACTGATTGGTGAAGGGATCGATGGACTATTGGCCCTCATCATCCGTGCATTTATTGATCCAGATGATTACGTCATTACGACGCTGGGCTCCTATCCAACGTTTAATTTTCATGCGAACGGTTTTGGTGCACGATTAATAGAAATCCCCTATGCAGGGGATCAGGTTGATTTAGAGGGACTTCTAAGTCACGCGATTCAATATGGCGCGAAACTCATCTATTTAGCCAATCCCGATAATCCAAGCGGCACGGCTTTTGATCGAGACGCCATCCAATCATTCATTGCAAAAATTCCCCCATCTTGTGTGCTTATTTTGGATGAAGCCTATGCTGACTTTATACCAAGTCATCAACTTGCACAGATTGATATAACTGCGGCCCCCGTCATTCGATTGCGGACGTTTTCTAAGGCGCATGGACTCGCAGGGATACGTGTCGGTTATGCCTTGGCACATCCAGACTACGTAACTGCGTTTCATAAGATCAGACAGCATTTTGGGGTTAATTTAGCGGGTCAGGTGCTATGTGCAGCCTCTCTACAAGATCCAGACTATATTGCACAGGTTGCAAAAGAAGTCTCTGATGGGCGTACTGAATACTACCGTTTGGCGGAGTCATTGGGTTTAAGGGCGATCCCCTCATCGACTAATTTTGTGACGATTGATGTCGGCAGTGTTGAAAAGTCCATCTGGTGGGTTCAACGCCTCGCTGAAGAAGGTGTTTTTATACGACGTCCCGGGCGCGGGGTTTTGAGTCAATGTATACGCATCACTGTCGGGACCAAGCCTGAACGCCAATTATTAGCAGAAATTATGCGGAAGATTCATGCTGAGCATTAAGCTCCGGTTCTGCTGAGAGACTTACTCTTTTTCAATATTGATATTGCCTAACTTATATTGCTGATAAGCAGTATAAGGCAGCGCAAAAGTATCCATAATAAAGGAAGGAATCATATCTATACTCAAAAGACTTAACTCAACACCACCAAAAAGATCTGATCCCGGATTACTTTTCTTGTTATTTGCGCGGCAAGCATCGTACACCACCCCACTATAGATCTGCGGAATAGAGCGGCACTTGGTTTTATGTTGGATAAGTTCTGCTTTGACCGCGTATGGATCACGCCCAACTGTCGAAAACGATCCACACCCTTGGATGATGACGGTGACCATGGTCAACAACAAGACGCGCTTCAACATGTCATAAGTGCTCAACTGAATATGAGGTCAATTATCCACCAAAGCTGACTCAGTGGATTAATATTGAGACATTTATTTCGTAACCCAAAAATACTTTTATACCCTAATCGTTATTAAAAAGATGTGCGGATGAAGGCGACTCTTGATTGAATGTCATCAAACGTCGGACGCTGTAAAGCATCCCGATTAGAACAATGCTGTTGTAACGTCCAAAGTTCATGAGTAACCAAAGCTTCTGGCGCTTCACAACGATCTAATAACTCTTCTAAAAGATAAGCGAATGCCAATACGTCGAGGCGCTGTAGCCACGCTGAACTGGCTTTATCTGCAGTAAAGAATGTTGCAGCCCCAAAGTCACCTAATAGGCAATGAGAACGATCATCCGCCTCTGCATTAAACAAAATATTATGCGCATACAGATCCCCATGCAGAATCCCTGCAGCATGCAGATGTGCCATCGCACTGGCTATGCTATACGCCAGATCAAGGATGATGGATACGGTATATCGATCATGATCGGCATAAACATCACGTGTGCAGGTTTCAAAACTAGGCGGGCCCGCAAGGTTTTTAAATTTTGCATCGATTAACGGCATAACCAGACCTAATGCGTTGTCTGGATGGCCCGTAATTTTGCCGATTGCAGTAATCAGATTGGGGTGTAAACCCATCGCCATACTTGCCGCCATTTCATTTTGCGGTAATCCGTCGCTGGTCAGTTGCCCCTTAAAGATTTTAACCGCTACATTTCTAGTCTGATGGGTTTGAGGATCATTGAGCAATGCCTGGTAAATATGACCCGAAGCCCCCTCACCCAACAGATGTTGAATGTCGAGATCATGCCAGTCTGTAGATCGTATTGCGGTGTGC
Organism: uncultured Moraxellaceae bacterium; assembly: GCA_964373105.1. GTDB lineage: Bacteria > Pseudomonadota > Gammaproteobacteria > Pseudomonadales > Moraxellaceae > Aquirhabdus. The sequence continues at coordinate 15,451 of CAYJTU010000006.1, forward strand.
TCTGTTGGCAGTGGCGTACAAGGGTTTCCCGCAAAGGCAAGCCATGCAAGTTTCGGCAAGGTCAGCAACCAATTGGGTAACTCTGCCAATTGATTGGAGGCAATCCGCAGTAATTGAAGGTTCTGACAGGCAGCCATAGTCGATGGCAATCGAGTTAGTTTATTACCCGCCAACATCAATTTTTGTAGTTTGGAACATTTACCGATACTTTCAGGCAGTTCAGCAATTTGATTATCGGTGAGGATTAACCAACGTAGCTGAATAGGCAATGATTCTGCAGGGACCTCGCGAATTTGATTGGCTTTAAATCCGATCATCGTCAGGCTTAGGCATTGCCCCAGCACACTGGGTAGTGTCTGAAATTGATTGTCAGAGCAAAATAGAATTTTGAGTTTTTTAAGTCGATGCAAATCCGTAGGTAATGCGGTCAATGCATTCCCTGATAGATTCAAAACTTCTAGAGTCTCGGCATGATCGAAAATTTCAGATGGAAAAGAGCTCAGCCCACATGAAAGATTAATCCGTTTACAGTTTTGGATGCTTCCAGCTTGGAGTTCTTCGAGGGTATTGATGGTGGGCATAATGATGAGTTCGACGAATAATGGACAGTAAATTTAAATTTCGACCTTAACGCACATCTCTTCTTCAACCATTTTCTTTATCTTTATGGCTTTTTCAAAATGATCAAATTGATGTGTGAGAATCCACCACTGTGCAGCTTCCATAAGTAACTGCGGATCATCATTCTTATTTGCAAAGAAGGCATAAAACGACAAGCCGACGCTCTCTCCCTTTTGTTTAATTTTTTGATTGCAAACATCAATGATTTTGCGTCTTAACGTTTCTCTCATCATCTGACGCTCTAAAGTGTGTTTTATTTTTACTCAGATAATCCGCGAATTAATGGAGCTCTATAATCAGGATCTTTTTCATTCCAAAATACAAAGCCATTTTTTAAATCGAGATTAAAAAAAGATTCATAATAATCATCTTCGTTCAATGGCTCTGAATCTTTACCAAAGATTTTAATCTTAACAGCATCATATCTCATATCAATGGGATCTTGATGAAGCGCAATACCTGTAAAAGTAGCTTCTTGAACCATTTTTATCTTTTTTGGTTCATTACCATATAGAGTTGAGAGAATTGAAATTAGGCTATCGCTTTCAGAACCTGTTCTAAAAAACTTTACACCGTTATGATAAACATGATCTTTAATTAACTGCATTTCAGAATCAAAACCACCTTTAATTCCTTTCACAACAGTCGCAGCAAAACTAAGCAAATCACCTTGATGTGATGCCCATAATTGAAAACTATAACTATCCGAAGTTTCAATAAGGCTTTTGACTCGAAATACACAATCCACAAATCCATCTTCACTGAACTGTCCGATATGTGGATTTCCAAACTCGTCTACTTGTACTTCCAAGTTGCACTTCCCCTTCAAATCAAAAGATTTGCTAAAAAACCTCAATCCGCCTGCCGATGCGCTTCCATCAAGTAATCATCAGATTGCATCTCAAGCAAACGCGACCGAGTCCGTTGTATCTCAAACGCCAGCTTCTCGCCACTGTATAACTCAAGAATCGGTTGCTGTGCGGTCACAACGAGCTTGACGCGTCGATCATAGAACTCATCAACCAAATAAATTAAACGCCGTGTGGCATCGGCAATTTGGTCATTTAAGACAGGTACGCTGCTGACCAAGACCGTGTTATACAGTTTTGCGATCTCGATGAAATCAGCCGCACTACGGGGTTTCATACAGAGTTCATCAAAATGACACCAGAGCAAATCATCAGTACGCCCTTCGACCTCGATTAAGCGATCATTGATCGTGATCTCTTCTTGTGAGATGAGATGGTTTTTGGTCAGAGCACAGAAACGAACCGCCATCCAATTTTCAGCTTCATGGGTCAAAGGTGAACGGTAGAGGTTGGCTTGTTTGAGTACACGCAGGCGATAATCAATTCCTGAGTCCACATTTAACACCGTACAATTAGCCTGTACAGCGGCAATCGCAGGGAGAAAGCGATCACGATGGATGCCGTTTTTGTAGAGTCCTTCAGGTGCGATATTTGATGTGGCTACCAAGGTGATACCGCGCTTGAACAACATGCCAAATAAATCACCTAAAATCATCGCGTCAATCACGTTACTGACAAAGAACTCATCAAAGCAAATCACGACGGCTTCTTTATAGATGATATCCGCAACTTTTTCTAGCGGGTCAGTCTGGCCTTGCAGTTGATTGAGCTCTCGGTGCACACGCTGCATGAAGTGATGAAAATGCATGCGCATCTTGCGACGAAAGGGAACCGCCTCAAAAAACTGATCCATCAGCCATGTTTTTCCACGTCCGACACCGCCCCAAAGGTATACGCCTTTAGGAGCCGCAGCGCGGCGTAAACGGAAACCCTGCGCTTGCTGATAACGTTGCATGAGCTGCTGATACAGCTCATCTAGCGCATATACCGCATTGGCTTGCTCATCATCGTGGATAAAAGAGCCGCTGCTCAGTGCGGCGGCATATCGTTCAGAGGGTGTACGGACATCAGTAGTTGACGTTGTAGAAGGGTTCAGTGGCATATTCATGGAAAACGGCTCTCTAATTGCGATCCAATATCAGGCAAATGCCCATGGAAAAAATGACCGCTTCCTGCGATTACTGCTAAATCAAAATTGCGGATAGTCGCCCAGTCAATGATATCTTGCGGCGGGACAACCTCATCTTCTGCACCAACCATCACGAAGGTCTCATCAGGCAATACTAAATCATGCATCGGATAGTTTTTTACTGCTGGCGCCACAAGATACAGTTTCTGCAACTCAAACTGATGAGGATTTTCTTGCATCAACCGACTAAAACCAGCAGCAGCGATATAGCCACCAAAGGAGAAGCCAGCAATATATAAACGTCGTGCAGTTTTTTGATCAGCGATCCAATCCAAAACTGACAATAAATCCTCAATCTCACCCTCACCTTGAGCATGGACACCTGTACTTGTACCGACACCTCGGAAATTAAAAATCACGACAGAGATGCCGCTATTACGAAAAAAACGTGCGAGTGTCGTGACAACTTTATTATCCATGGTTCCACCCATAAGCGGATGAGGGTGGCAAATCACTGCGATTGCATCTGATTCTTGCCATAACGGGCGAATCTGTAGACTACCCGCATTACCTTGAATAAGTTGGTCTGCCATATTAATCGATATGTGTGCGTAAATGTGACTCAAAGCCTATCATTTTTGAGCACTGAAATGCCAATCTCAAATGTCTCAAGACATTAAGACGTCATTTTGGAAAAAAGTGACCAGTACAAGAGTCATTCAAGTTTCGATTGTTTTATGAACAGAGACAAGTGCTTAAGATTTATCCGTATTGGGTTTGAACTGTTTACAGCGGATGCACCAAAATTTATCCACACGTGACGTATCTGCCCCTTTCCTGAACAAACAGTACTTGATCAGCAATTTCTTGAATTTCATATAACTTGATTTATATATCTAATTGTTTATATTGTAATTTATTACATGGTTAAAATTCACACAAATCAACTGAATCCCTTGATAGTTGGTCGATCAGACCTGTCAACCCTATAGTTGTCCACAGTCCCATCCACAAGTTTTGTGGACAACAGCGTAAAGGCTTGCAGTGACTGAGTCAGAGGGCCATAGCGGCTTCAAGCGATCTGAAATTAACGTACACGACCTGTTATGAATTGATCAGTTAGAAAATATTTTTTTGAAAATAACTGATCGTGGTCAAAATCTCTAACCGTCACTCAAGCTATAAAATAGACCCTTAACCCAAAGACTCTCCGCGCAGTATCGGATAATTTTTTACAGTCTTTGCAGCAGAGTAGCCTATGACCTGATCAGTGATAAGATTCATTATTCGATGCCTCAAAACCATTAAAATGCCAAAAGTTGCCTCACATCGTGAGCGACTCAGAATTGTTAGACAATTAAATGATCACCATAAACCAGCTCGATCATTTTTTGATTGTTTTTGGTGCATATAATGACCGTTAGGCACCTAAGTTATGCACATAAATTGCCCACAGGCAGACCCAATACTCTTTTTATATGCATAGTGAAAAAACTTGTCATTTTTTATTTAAATTTAAAACTTGATTTATATATGTTATTGTATTTAATACATATATTAATAGATCAAAAAATGTACGATTTGTTGCCACGCCTTACTCAGCGCCTATTTACGTTGTCAATCCCATGGTTGCCCACAATGTTATCCACAGCTTTTGTGGACAACTAGCTAAACCCTTGCTACGACACGCAGAGCTTCATGACAATACGATGAATTCTTAAAAAAAGAATATTTTTTGACCAACAATCTGAGAAGAAAGCGCTGACAAAAAACGGAATTGATTGTAAGCAAAATCGGACAAAGATTATGGGCTTCTAGACTTTATAAAAAAGTGATGTCGCAAAATGATAGAAGGAAGGGCATTTATCGAATCGCAATAGTGCAAAACTTAGCTAGCCCCCTCAGCACTTACTCTCGTTTATTTTCAGATCCTGAATCCTTAAGCAAAAAAAAACAGCCCGTAAATGGGCTGTTTAATTTCACAACAGGTTCAACGTTTTTAAAAACAGTTTAAACAACTTGAAAAATTAGCTTGCTCGCAATTGGGTAATGATCGGTTTACGCTTCAGGATCATCTCGCGAATACTCCCTTTCATATAACGCAGAAACACACCTAGCGGTGATAGTTTAGGATTTGGCGCCTTACCTTGCCCTATCGCCCGAAACTGTGCGGCATACCAAATGACTTCCATGATCGCTAATTTGTCGATCGGTGGGATCCCGGTTTTAATCGGCTGTGTCGCATATTTGACGTTTGAACCCGCAATCAGGCTATCGGTTACATCCGTCTCAACCGCCAAAGGACGCGCAATACCAATTAAATCACACGCACCCGACGCTAAAGCAGCATCCATGCCTGCACGAGTACGGAAGCCGCCAGTCACCATCAGTACCGTTTTTACTTCTTTACGAACTTTCTCGGCAAACTCTAGGAAATAAGCTTCACGCTGAATGGTACTTTCTTTTTTGGTAACTTGTTTACGTTTAGCGCCAGCCATAGCAGGTGCTTCGTAGGTTCCCCCTGAGATTTCGATGAAGTCTACACCTAATGCATCCAATGCCTTAAACACGGCGACCGAATCCTCCTCAGTGAATCCCCCTTTTTGAAAATCTGCTGAATTCAACTTTACACCAACGACAAAACCGGCACTGGTTTGCTTACGAATTTCTTTAAAACTATCTAAAAGAAAACGCATCCGATTTTCTAAACTGCCGCCCCATTGATCTGTCCGATGATTATGTTTAGGCGATAAGAACGCACTAACCAGATAACCATGCGCGCCATGGATTTGCACCCCTTGAAACCCTGCTTTTTCACAAACTCTCGCGGATTCACCGAAACGACGGATCAAGTCATAGATTTCTTCCTCGGTCAATGCACGAGGAACCCCAAACAAAGGGGCCATGGCTGGACCAAAACCAATCGCGGAAGGTGCGACGGTTTCACGATTCAAGCCTTTAGGACACTGCTTACCGGGATGTGAAAGCTGAACAATCTGCGCAGTATTGTATTTTTTACCCAGGCTCGCCCACTCTGTCAATCTAGCCAAATCACTTTCATCTTCGACAATAACCACGCCGGGTTCATTTTTTGCGCGATGATCAATCATGACATTACCAGTGATGGATGAACCTAGCCCACCTTTACCCCATGTATCATAGAGCTTGATTAACGCAGAGGTCACCTTTCCATCAGGAGTCGCTAGCGCTTCACTCATGGCCCCTTTGATGATACGGTTTTTAAAAACTTGCTTATTGATTTTGAGCGGCTGGCTAATATTGACCGACATGGTAACTCCGTCTTGTAATAGGGGTAGAGTAAAAAGTTCATGTCGATTTTACGCTAAATACCAAATTTGACAATGCATAATGTCAAAATATTGCGAATGATCACCAAAAAAATAATTTGGCTAAGTGCTAGAATGGATTAACCTTTAATAATTTCAAAGCGATAGATTTCTTGATCTTGACTTCGAGCGGCAGGCAACTGCACTTGACTGCGCAGTTCATGACCCAAATGGATACAAAACTTCGGGATGTCACGCATACTCGAGGGGTCGGTCGACTCAACAACCAAAATCTCACCGGTCGTTAACTTTCGAATCGCCCGGTGGAGCATCATCACTGGCTCCGGGCAAATCAATCCTTTCGTATCTAAAAAATGCTGCTCAACCACGGTCAACGGCCTCCACTTATCATCACCCTGCTAAGCCTAGCAGAAAATTTTCCATCAATTTTAAAGCAAAGCATGCCAAAATTGATAATGATTCATATATCTGTCGCTATGCATAAGCTATTATGCACTTTGTTTTTAAATTTTAAAGGTTATATATGAGTGGCGAATCTGGTTCGGCGTGGACGGTACGCGGGCTTAAACGCTGGCTGTCGGCTACGCCGGAAACACGAGATGATTTAGTACGACTCCTTGAGGACTCTAGGCGGTTCTTGGAGCCTGATACGGTTGATATGTTGACCGGCGTATTAGGACTCCCCAAAACCCCAGTCCGTGAAGTGATGACACCTCGACCATCCGTTGTCGGTTTGTTTGAGGATGACGAACTCATGGAAATTCTACCGGTTCTAATTGAGTCCGCGCACTCTAGGTTCCCAGTGTTCTCACGCGATGGTCGTGACACCGTAGTGGGTGTTTTACTGGCAAAAGATCTATTGCGATTTATTCAACCCGGTACTATTTCTTTTGACTTGCATACTTTGCTGCGTCAACCGGTATTTGTTCCTGAGACAGCGCGCTCAGATCAACTGCTCGGCATGTTAAAGCATACGCAGACCCATATGGCTGTTGTCGTTGATGAGTATGGTGCGACTGCTGGACTCATCACCCTCGAAGATCTGTTAGAGGAAATTGTGGGTGAGATCGAGGATGAGCACGATGAAATCGATCCTCTTGCTGACTGTATCATTCCAGATCCAGATATTGACGGTGCATGGATCATTCAAGCGCTCACACCAATCGATCACTTCAATGAAGAATTAGGTGCAGAGCTTGAAGGTGAAGGCGTCGAAACTATCGGCGGGTTATTAATAGAGAAGACCGGTTTAGTGAGTGAATTGACGGGTGAAACCATCGAGATTCAAGATTGGGAATTTACGATATTAGCCGCTGATCGCCGGAGTTTAACACTGCTTCGTGCCCATCGAGCCAGTTCTTCAGCTATAGAATAACCAGTAAAATGAGTAGAGTATGTTATAAAGACCTCTCTCTACTCAAAAAATTATACAAATTTGAGCCCATTCATATCTTATCCAAATAGGCAGAGGACAATCATTTGAGCATAAAGAAAACTGCGAGTGCGACAGCCAACTACTCCGCTCATCGCTCAGATCGCCGCACTGCGACGTGGTCTCTGGGCAAGCTGCCTATGCTGGTTGCGATTCTGGCGAGTCTAATCGCAGGAGCAATTCTTCCGCTTGCTTTTGCACCCTATGATTTATGGCTGATCGCTTTTATTTCACCTGCACTATTCTACTTACTCCTTAACCAGCGCTCGCCTGCCCAAGCATTTTTGCTGGGTGAGGCTTATGGTTTCGGACTTTGGGCCGTGGGTGGATTTTGGCTATATACCTCGATTCACGACTACGGCGATACTTCGGCTCCCATTGCGCTGCTCATGATCGCTGGTGGTGCGCTGATCATGGGATTATTTAACGCGGTTGGGGCATGGCTCTATCGCCGCTTTCTGCCGGAATCCCCACTGACTTTTGCGCCACTATGGATTGTCCTAGAATGGGTCAAAACGTGGTTGTTTACCGGTTTTCCGTGGCTTTTTGTGGGCTATGCTCTCATCGGCCATGGTCTAGACGGTTATGCACCTGTCGCTGGTGTATTTGCGGTTTCTGCAGTAGTCGTCTTCATAGGCTGTGCGATTGCCGAACTACTGCGACGTCGTTGGTTTTGGGCTATCCCGTTGGTGATCGCGATTACTGCGGGTATAGGGCTCAACCAAATTCGTTGGACAACTCCCAAAGCCTCGCCTGTACTTTCGGTATCACTGATTCAAGGCAATATCCCTCAAGACCTTAAATGGCTAACAGAATACAGAGAAAAAACACTACAAATATATGAAAATCTGAGTAAAAGTGAATGGGGACGTGATCTCGTCGTTTGGCCTGAATCCGCAATTCCCATGTTTCAAAATGATCCTGAAGCGGCACCTTTCATCGAAAAAACCCATGAAACGGCTTTAGCACACCGTTCCGCATGGGTGATGGGCATTCCTTTTCTTGATCTCAGTGCTATGACCTCAACGTCAACGATTGATCCGCCATTCTACAATGCGATCGGCGGGCTTGGAGATCATGGGTCAGGGCTCTATAAGAAACAGCGACTAGTTCCTTTTGGTGAATATATTCCATTTGCGGGTACTTTAGACTGGCTACTGCCCAGCTTAAGCAAAACTGGAAGCTTTACAGCAGGCGAGACTGGACAAGCTCCACTTCACGTAAAAGGACATGCTTTAGCAGCAGCAATTTGCTACGAAGTCGCGTACCCCAATCTAACCCGTCTCAATGCACAGGACAGTGATTTCTTGGTCACGTTATCTAACGATGCATGGTTTGGAACTTCAGCTGGGCCCCTGCAGCATCTACAGATGGTACAAATGCGCTCAAAAGAAACGGGGCGTTGGTTTATTCGTGCCACCAATACAGGCGTGAGTGCATTTATCAATGATCAAGGTGAGATCGTTAAACGCACACCGCAGTTTAAAACTGCAATTCTGCGGGGTAACTTACCCGCGATGACCGGACAAACGCCCTATATGCGTTGGGGTGATTTGCCGATATTACTCATCAGTGGTTTGCTGATACTTATCGGCTTCTGGGTAAAATTGCGCTACCAACGCTAATCGATTTAACCCGCTCATGGACACTGATGAGCGGGTTTAAATCTTTATTCACGATATACCTTCTGAATGCTGATCAATCAGACATGCCATTAAATCCTGCTCATAGCTCGCCCAATCCACATCGGGTGCAGTAATAATTTCTAATCGATTCTCGGTATGCCCCGCATGACTGGTAAAACTAATTTGACCCGGAATCAAATTGAGTGCAAGCCATTCAGACTGCCCTTCCAAAGCCTGATTCTGGACATGCACGACCCCTTTGATCCGCAGCCAGCCTTGCATGGAGAGTAGCCATGTTAAGAGTTGATCACGATGAAATAGCCACTCAGCAGGCAGTCGCCACCCCCCTACAGATTGCGCCAAGGCTTGTTCATGGTAATGATAGGGCAACTCAAGGTCACTCTCAATGATACCGGAATCAATGACAGAGATTGATTTCTGCGGAGCCTGATGCAGGAGTGAGCGTTTAGTCTGGCGGGTGAGCCTGCGCGGTAAATCGATCGAGGCAATATCCAACTGACCATAATTAGCCTGATAAACAATCGGTGCTGTGGTCTGCTTTGCCGCAGCGTCACTTAGCATTTCTTGCAATTGAACCTGATCTGCATCAGACATTTGGTCATGATGCGAGACGCTTAAAACATCGGCCAAGGCCCACTGCGCTTGATAGGTTTCATGCCCCGTTAATCGTTCGTCAAATAACTGCGTACCATCCACCACACAAACGACAGCACGAAGATCTAGGGCTCGTGCCCAATGCGGCTCGGTGAGCTGCTCAATCAGCTGTAGAGGATGCCCTAGACCTGTGGGTTCTATGAACAAGCGTGTTGGCTTAGCTTTCGTCAATAAACGCGCTAAACCTACCTGCATCGGCAACTGACTGGTACAGCATAAGCAGCCCCCTGCCACTTCATAAATCGAAACCCCAGCCTCAGCCTCTAATAGCGCGCCATCTAAACCGATTTGTCCAAATTCATTGACCAACACCGCCCATGTCTCATCGGCTGGTTTTTGAGCGAGCAGATGCTTAAGCAGCGTCGTTTTACCTGCACCAAGAAAACCTGTGATCACGTGAGTTGGAACACGATCGGCGACTAATGCCTGTATGGGGAGCACGCTTGCCATAGTGACTTTTCAGTATCTGTAAAAAAGCCTATTGTAAGCATTCTGATGCGACATAGCACCTATACAATATTGGCATTGGCTCAACTCACAAAACAATTATGAAGTTTATCTAATAAGTTATAGTAATCAACCGATATTTAACTCATCAATTAAATCACCTAATATGCTCTCAACAACTCGCAAGTCCGACTTGCACTTCAGGAGTAGATCATGGCTTATGTTATACATAAAAGTGAAAATCGTGGCCAAGCTGACCATGGTTGGTTAAAAGCAAAACACAGCTTCTCATTTTCAAGCTGGCAAGATCCACGCTATATGGGGGTATCTGCACTCCGTGTTATCAATGAAGATCGTGTCGCTGCACATCGTGGCTTTGGTATGCATTCACATGACAACATGGAAATTCTCACCTGTGTATTGTCTGGTAAGCTGACACATAAAGACAGCATGGGCAATATTGGTCATATCACGGCCGGTGACTGGCAATTGATGAGCGCAGGAACAGGTGTGACACACAGTGAAATGAACGAAGGCGATGTCCCCGTTCACTTACTCCAAATTTGGCTATTTCCTAACATTAAAAATCCAGAACCGACCTATCAAGAACTGGCTTTAAATGTTAAAGAACAGCCCAATCAGTGGCATTTGATTGTTGCCCCAACAGACAATCATGCCGCGGATTTTAATGGGATGGTCATCCGTCAAGATGCGCGAATCTTGTCGACTTTTCTGCAAACTGGGCATGAATTGCGTTTAGATGCAGAGAAGAAAACCAGCTATATTCATGTGGTAAATGGCAACATCCGTATCAGCAATGGTACTGAAGATCAGATCGCCTCTGAAGGTGATGCGGTATTTTTTGAAAACGGTTCACTGCCAAGCACGATTACTGCCGATACTGATGCGCAGCTAATTTGGTTTGACTTACCTTAATATTCTTTATCAATCATTATTTTATTCGGAGCTCGAATATGTTAAATCCAAATGCACTTATTGCCCGCCTTGTACAACAACCAGCCCTCGCCGGGTTGGCCTCAATCTTAATGCGCGCAGGTCTAGCACTCATATTTATTGTCTCAGGATTTGGCAAACTTACTGCCTATGCTGCAACAGTTGGCTATATGCAGGCGATGGGCGTACCCAGTGCAGCCCTTCCTGTCGTCATTTTAATCGAACTTGGCGGTGGTTTAGCTATTTTACTGGGACTTCAAACCCGTTTTGTCGCAGGAATACTTGCTGGCTTCTGTATCATCACAGCCTTCTTATTTCACGGTGCGGCAGACCAAGTTAACCAAATTATGTTTCTGAAGAATTTTGCAATGGCGGGTGGTTTTATCGCCTTGGTTCTCTTCGGTGCTGGTCGCTTGAGTATTGATCGCGAATAACTCCAACTGCTTCACAAAAAAACGCCTCTAGATTGAGGCGTTTTTTTGCAAAGATTCAGTAAAATACCCTTTACTGCTTCAAGTAAACATCCGCGGCATCTTCGTCACCACCCTCTTTACCATCAGCACCGAAGGAGTAGAGGTCATAAGGCTTGCCTTCGCTACCCGGCACAATATATTGCAAATCATTGCCCCAGCCATCTTTAGGCATGCCGCCCTTGATGTAGCCGCCATTGGGCCATGTTTTTGCATCAGCTGGTTTATGAATCAGCGCATCTAAACCTTCTTGCGTGGTCGGATAGCGTGAATTATCCAGTTTAAAGAGGTCCAACGCACTCGCAGTCGTAGAAAGAGTAGATTTGGTTGTACCCACTCTCGCTTTATCGCCTTGGCCAATGACATTGGGCACAATTAATGCCGCTAAAATCCCTAAAATCACGATAACAACCATGACCTCAATCAAAGTAAAACCCGACTGAGCGGCATGTGTTTTTTGTTTAATTTTGGATTGCATATTTACCTAAACCTTATCATCAATAAATTTAATAAAACCTGAAATTAGATAGCCATTCAAAATGAATTCAAGCATATCCCAACCTATTTCACCAGATTGTTCATGTTCACAATTGGCAACATCACCGCCATAACAATCATCAAGACAATCCCTGCCATGAAAACCAGCATGAGCGGTTCAAGTAATGACAGTAAGGTAGAGATCAACGTGCTGACTTCACGATCCTGCATCGTTGCCGCGCGTGCAAGCATATTTTCCATCTCGCCAGACGTTTCGCCACTGCGAATCATCTGCACCATCATCGGTGGAAAGAAACCTGAGCGTTCAAGCTGGGTTGCCAGCGCGCCGCCTTCAGTCACCTTTTCGGCTGCAAGTAGAATCGCATCACGGATGAGCCAATTACTGGATACTGCGGCGCCGATACGCAGTCCATCCACCAGCGGTACGCCAGATTGCGACAAGATAGATAAGGTACTGGCAAAACGTGCTGAATTAATACCGCGACTCAACTTACCAAACAACGGCATCCGCAATACAAACCGATCTAGTGCGTACCGCCCCGTCTCTGTGCGAATAAAGCGGGTAAACAAGAAACCACCGACTACAATCGTAACCAGCATGAAAGGCCAAGTGACTTTAATAAAACCACTCGCACCCATCAGCATCCGGGTCAATAAAGGCAAGGCTTGGTCGGTATGATCAAAAACTTTGACAATATCGGGAACTACAAAGGTCATTAATCCCATGACAATCGCAAAAGACATGATCATCAGTAAAATTGGATAAATCAATGCACCTTGGATTTTCTTCTGCATGGCAAAGCGATTTTCGGTGTAATCCGCCAACTGATTTAGAATTAAATCCAAATGTCCTGACTTTTCACCCGCCGCAATCGTTGCGATATAAAGTGCAGGGAAATTACCCGACATCCGTAACGATTGTGCCAGAGAGTGACCTTCCATGACTTTAGAGCGCACAGATAAGATCAAGCTTTGTACATGCGGTTTGTCACCTTGACGCGCTACGGCACGAAGGGTTTCCTCCAGTGGGATACCCGCAGCTATCAACACGGAAAGTTGCCGAGTCAGTAAGGCAAGATCATATGCATTTAATCCCCGTTGGAACCACTTCTTACCCATTGCCGAGGTCTTTGTCTCTTCGACAGGCTCAACTTGAACAGGCATCCAGGTTTTATCACGCAACTGCTGACGGATTTGACGCGCAGAGTCCCCTTCAAGCACACCCTTATGCTGCTTGCCTGAGGCGTCAATAGCGGTAAACTGATAAGCAGGCATCACATTGACTCAATTAAAAAAATACTGTAAAAAATAAACCACTGAATAATTATCAACAGTTTGATGATAAATGTGAAGAGGGTTTTATAGCGCTCATGTAATTATAAATCGCTTACATGAGCATATGATGAAAATAGTCTGCTTTCAAACCTGCTTATATAACGTGAGGCGGTGCATCCAGCTGACGAACCAACAGTCCGAGCCTTTTGCCTTGAGCGACACACAGTGACTTTTCATCGCGACTCATCGGTTGATCATGTGCTGTACCGCTAACATGCGATGCACCATAAGGTGTGCCGCCACGTATCGTCTGTGACAGTGCAACTTCAGAGTACGGAATCCCTAACAACAGCATGCCATGATGTAATAAAGGAATCATCATGGTCAGCAAGGTTGTTTCTTGCCCGCCATGCATAGAACCTGAAGCCGTGAAGACGCAGGCAGGCTTGCCTTGTAAACTCCCAGACAACCAGATAGTCGCCGTTTGATCCCAAAAATATTTCATGGGCGCAGCCATATTACCGAAACGAGTGGGACTACCCAATGCTAGACCTGCACAATCCTGCAAGTCCTCTTGTGTCGCATATAACTCGCCCTCAAGGGGGATGCTTGGCAGTATTTCTGCTGTGATAATGGCCACTTCAGGAACCGTCCGAATCCTTGCCTTTACACCCGCACTTTCTAATCCAACTGCAATCGCGCGCGCCATTTGGCGCGTTGTTCCATATTTGCTGTAATACAGCACTAATACATAAGGCTCACTCATGATATCCACTCTACTAAATCAAATTCCATTTACAACAAATCGAATGTTGTCGAATTATTCATAGCGTTATTACACATCCACTATTAACATCATACACTGACACTTCATGTTAAAGCATAATACGCTTATGCTATCCTGTATCATCAAGATATAAATCATGTGATTATTATTCTCTCATATCGCGCTAGTTTAGCGATTTTCACTGCTGATACTAAATTAGAATCGCTCAATATGGTCTAGGTCATGCCTATGTATAAAATATTAGAAAAGCTCCCCTTTTACAAAAGCCTGTGGTTTCAATTTCTAGTGTTCTTATTCACGCGTTATGAAAAAGACAACTGCCGTGATCGTGCCGCAGCACTGACCTACACGACCATGCTTTCCCTGATCCCGATGTTGACTGTTTTTGTGGTAGTTTTATCCACAATTCCAGCACTGGCGCCAGCACTCAACAAAATACAGGATACGTTATACGGCTATTTGCTACCAGAATCCAGCTCAGCAATTACGCAATATCTCAATGAATTCTCTGAGAAATCTGCTAATTTGACGATCATTGGGGTCATATTTTTATTTGTTACGTCCATCATGATGCTTTCTAGCATTGAAGAAGCATTCAACAAGATCTGGCGAGTAAGTAACTTACGTGGTGGAGCGATTGGGCTCATGCGCTATTGGATGGTCATTTCGCTTGGACCTTTATTTATGGGCGCCGCGTTTGCATTATCTTCTGCGATTACATCCATCGACCTGCTGAACAGTAATTTTGCAGGGTATTCTATAGATTGGTCAGTTTGGCTAAAAGTGACCGCCCTCGCTCTCACTTTATTTGCTTTTACCTTTATGTATTGGATGATCCCAAATCGTAAAGTACCGATCCGTAATGCTGCACTCGCAGGCCTTTTTGCCGGTGTCCTGTTTGTACTTCTTAAAATGGTCTTTGGCTTTTTTATGAAGAACTTCACCAGTTACGAGTTAATCTACGGTGCATTTGCTGCACTCCCCGTATTTCTACTCTGGATCTACCTATCGTGGAATATCGTATTGCTCGGCGTTGAAATGAGCTATGCATTGACTATGTTTCGATATTCGGATCATGATTCACGTCACCCTCTCTTATCTTTGCTTTATATTTTACATCTCTTTTACGTTCGTCAGAAAACAGGAACTGTGGTCACTGAATCGGACATGATGTCCCTGCTTGGAAAAAATGAAGTTGAGGTATGGCCAGAATTCATAGATTTACTACAAAAACAAATGCTGATCAAGAAAACTGATCAAGGGGACTATGTTTTGTGCCGTAACCTAGATCAGGTAGATTTTTGGTCGTTTTATCAAACTTTGCCCTACCCATTGCCACGCCTAGAGGAATTAGAAAACTGTAATGCGCATATGCAGTCGGGTGATGAGTGGAGTATGAGAATTGTGCCTTATCTCACTGAAGCGAACACTTTTCTAGCAGGCCATTTGTCGATTCCTTTATCTCAATTGCTAGATTTAGAGCCATTGAATGCAGATGAATCCTTAAATCAAAAACCGGTTATCAATTAATGCTATTGAGCCGTGTTGCGCTTTAGGTCGACATAAAAAATGGTCAATTATGCATATCATAATTGACCATTTTTTTAAGGCTACTGCAATTGCTTAACGCGTAATACCTCGATCCGAACGAATCAAAGAATCAATCAACAATTGCACTTCAGAATGATGAGGCAAGATCTCTTGAGAAAGGACGTTAATGGCCTGTTCTTTGGTTAAACCTTGACGATAAACCACTTTAAAGGCTTGTTTCAGAGCAGTAATCGTTTCAGATGACCAACCACGGCGACGCATGCCTTCGAAGTTCATACCATGTGCTTTTGCGGGATTCCCAGAAACCATCACGTATGCAGGCACATCTTTTAGAATCAAACTTGCACCGCCCACCATGGAGTAGGAATCTAAACGGCAAAATTGATGAATGCCGGAATTCCCACCCACGATAACCGTATCTCCGATTTTCACGTGCCCTGCAATACCCACGTTATTTGCAAACACGCAATGACTGCCAATCACACAATCGTGTGCAACATGCGTATTCACCATCAGTAGATTATGATTACCAATCTTGGTCAAGCCTTCATCTTGGATGGTTCCGCGATGAATGGTACACGACTCACGAATTACATTATCATCACCAATCTCAAGCCAAGTTTCCTCACCTTGATATTTTAAATCCTGACAATCTTCGCCAATCGTTGCAAACTGAAAAATACGATTACGCGCGCCGATTCGAGTCCAGCGGCTAATCACGACATGCGGACCAATCACACAACCCGCATCGATCGTCACCTGTGGCCCAACAATACTGTATGGTCCAATGCTTACAGACGGATCTATTTGCGCAGTAGGGTCGATAATTGCAGTCGGATGTATAAAAGGATGACTGTTTGTGTCAATGCTCATTGTCGTCTTAGCGTGATTAGTCCGACGAACTTGCGTTCGTGCATGGGGAGCTAAATCGTTTGCCTGACCTGACGCAAGGCTCATTTCACAATCTCCATATATTGTTCAATAACCAAAATTTCTGCGCTGGCGGCTAGTTCATCACCCACTCTAGCTTGGCAAGCGAACTTGTATATTTTTTGTTTTGAAGTCAATATCGTCGCACTTAAGGTCAATGTATCCCCTGGTACAACTCTGCGTTTAAAACGCAACTTGTCTACCCCAGCAAATAAATACATATAGCCATCAACAGGTCGCTTGCCTTCAGTGATGAAACCTAATATGCCAGAAATCTGAGCCATCGCTTCAAGAATCATGACACCAGGCATAATCGGCGTTTCAGGAAAATGTCCCTGGAAAAACTGTTCGTTAATCGTGACATTTTTAATCCCAACAATCGACTGTCCAGCTTCTACAGATAGCACGCGATCCACAAGTAGTATCGGATAGCGCTGAGGTAAAAATTCCCGGATTTCTTCAATGTGCATCGGAATGTTGACTGAAAAAGGTAGACTCATAAAAACAAACTTCTGGGCTATGTCTACTTATTCTTGATACCTTATTGAACATTTTTCACTCATCCAACTAGCAATACTGTCAAAATAACAGCCTAACATGCTAGAAGAAATCGGCTCTCAATGTTTAATAGACAATATCAGATCAGTAGGACTTGAGTAAAGTTTTTAACAAGTATTTGATAATGCTTTGCTTTTCTATACTTGTTGCTCATCAACAGGCTCAAGATGTAACTATTGATTACCAAGTTGTAATTCTAACCTTTCCAGCGCCAGTTGCAAACCTTTGATTTGCGCTGTCATCTCACCCAAGTGTCGAACTCGGACTGCGCTTTTACGCCAATCCGCTGTTTTCTCAAACGCGGAACCTGACGAATAGCTACCTGATTCTTTAATCGACCGTGTAATCATACTCATTGCTGTGATATGCACACGATCCGTAATTTCAAGATGTCCAGCAACGCCAACCAAGCCACCCAAAATACAATGCGCACCTATCGATGTGCTTCCAGCGATGCCTGTACCTGCCGCAATTGCTGTATGCGCACCAATCTTGACATTATGAGCTATTTGTACCTGATTATCGATAATCACACCCTGCTCGATCGTCGTGTCATCAAGTGCACCGCGATCAATCGTGGTATTGGCACCGATGCGGACATGATCACCAATCACGACGCGGCCTAACTGCACAATTCTATGCCAGCGACCTTCAGCTGTGGCAAAGCCAAAACCCTCAGCACCAATCACCGCACCGGCATGGATACGCACTTGCTCCCCGAGGGTACAGCCATGATGCACAGTGACACCGTGGCCTAACCAACTGCCCTTACCGATCACGCAACCGAAGCCAATATGCACTGATGAAATGAGTACTGTGCCATCACCAATCTCAGCGTGATCCTCTACGATCACAAATGGTCCAATGGACACATCTTTGCCAATAGTTGCAGATGATGAAATCACAGCGGTTGGATGGATACCAATTTCAACGGCATTGAAAGGATCAAATAAATGCGTTAATTGTGCGAACACGTAATATGGATCAGGAACTACAATCGCAGGGCCGACAAAGGCCTCACGATCGCTCGCTGTCAAAATTACTGCGCCTGCACTTGTTGTTTGAAGCTGTCCTCGATATTGAGAATTAGCGAGGAAACTCAATTGCGAGGAGTTCGCTTGGGACAAGGATGCAAGTCCAGTAATCACTAAACTCGCATCACCAGAGACAATTGCTGGCGTCGATAAAGGGAAAGCACCCTCAGCAATACGCTGATTCAAATGCTGGACAATTTTCCCTAAAGTCAAAGCTGTCATTTATTTCGCAGCATTTAGACGATCAGTGATTTTTTTGGTAAGGTCAGCAGTAGCAGCAGCCCAAATCACATATTTTTTCTCAACGATCACATCGTAACTGCCTTCTTTACGCAAATCTTCAATGATGCCTTCAAGCTTTGGCATCAATGATTTAAGCATATTTGACTGTGCTTCTTCGATACGACGTTGCACACCTTCAGCAGTACTGTTGTATTCGTTCAACTTAGATTGAGCCTGAGCTTGCAGTGCTTGCTTGTCCTTATCACTCATTACTGAGCCATCTTTTTGAAAGCGTTCTTGAATTGCTGTGATTTCCTTACGCAACTGCTCTAAACGATCACGTTGGGTTTTTAAACTCGTATTGAGACCCTCGATCGTTTGTTTTGCAACATTCGAAGCCAGAACAGCAGCTTGTGAGTCTGCAACCGCAACATTGTTAGCATAAGCCAATGGCGACAGTGCCATAGCAGCAGCAAGACTTAAACCGGTAATTAATGAACGCATTATGTTTCTCCTTGTACATAAAAAAATAGCTAACACCAAAACTGTTAACGTGAATAAAAAACTTAAAAAATTAAAATACCCGACCAATCGCAAACTGGACACGTTTGATTTGATCATCCGATTTGTTGCCTATAGGCTGCGCATAACTGAGCGCAATCGGGCCAATCATGGTGATCCAGGTAAACCCGATCCCTGCGCTATACCTAAAGTTGTCAGTACTAAACGTATAGTCTTTCGTTGCGGTATCAGCACGACCGGAAGTATCAAAAACCTGTCCACCTTCCAAGAATATAACTGGACGGACTTGGTTGGCCCAATCACCCGCATAAGGAATTGGTAGAATTAACTCCATACCGCCCGTAATCAGACCGTTACCACCGACGGATTCTGGATCAGGATCTGGACATGCTGTAGCCGTTGCTCCACTCCCCTTACAGAATGCAA
The DNA here is from genome assembly GCA_964373105.1 of uncultured Moraxellaceae bacterium. Lineage (GTDB taxonomy): Bacteria > Pseudomonadota > Gammaproteobacteria > Pseudomonadales > Moraxellaceae > Aquirhabdus. The sequence goes on from CAYJTU010000006.1 coordinate 34,784, forward strand.
TCCCTGGGCTTAAAGGCCCCAGTGTGTAGTCGCGATATCCCCGAACAGAGCCGTAGCCACCTGCATAATAGTTTTTCCAGAACGGCAAGTTATGACCGAAGCCCAATTTGGTATAGGCACGGAGGGTGAACTTATCGAGGAAACGAGTCGGTAATGGGAAGAAAGCTTGTCCGGTATAAGTAATACGTTGATACTGGACATCACTACCCGGAATCGTAGTATCGAAGGCGATCTGATGAGACATCCCGCGCGTCGCTAGAACTGGACGGTTTAAGGTGTTATACGCCCAAGCCAAGCTCAAGTTATACGTCAAGAAATCTTTGTTATACGTTGGATTTGCTGGATCACCCGATCGATTTGTCGCACCGTGCTCAAGCAAATAGTTTTGCGCAACTTGAGAGACAAAGTCCCCAGTTTTAATCGTCGTATTATCGATGTTTAAAGTCGCGCTAACACTTTTGTTCTCATCAATAGGATAGCCGAAGGTCATCGAACCACCGTAGGCATCCACATAATATCGCTGCTGATTGTACGTGCTGTCGAGCTTGGTATTTCTCATATAGAAATTAAAACCACGACTGACACCATCAACGGTATAGTAAGGGTCGAGCACATTAATATTATAATTTTCTAGAGTTTCTGAACGAGAAACATCTAGACCAACTTGGGTACCGGTGCCGAAGAAGTTGGTTTGATTCAAACCAAATTGAAAGGTCACGCCGCCATACTGCGAGTAGCCCACAGAAATGCTACTGGTCCCAGAAGGCTGCTCTTCGACCGTCACGTTGACATCGACTTGGTCATTGCTATTGGCAACGCGCGGGGTATCGACCGTGACTGTTTTAAAGTAACCCGTCCGCTCTAGACGCACTTTGGATAAATCAATTTTTTCATTTGAGGCCAGTGAGCCTTCAAGCTGGCGCATTTCACGGCGTAAGACTTCATCAGCCGTTTTATCATTGCCTTTGAAATTGATCCGGCGTATATAAACTTGCTTGCCCGGATTAATCGCATAATTCATGGTGACTGTTTTAGTCGGCTCATCAATCTCAGGAATAGGATTCACTTCTGCGAAGAAATAACCACTATTACCAAACTTTTTACTCAGTAATTGTGTGGTTGCAGTGACTTCAGCCTGAGAGTAAATCGTACCCGGTTTATAGATAATCAGTTGCTTCAGATCTTCATTTTTATAGAGCGGATCACCCACAAACTTACTTTCGCCAAATTTGTATTGGGCGCCTTCATTGACACTGATCTCAATAAAAATATTCTTTTTATCTTCACTGAGATTGAGCTGTGCGCTATTAAGTGCATAGTGAATATAACCTTTGTTTAAATACAAAGATCTGAGACTTTCTAAACTGGCTGTCATTTTTTCACGTGCATAGCGGTCATCGCGTGTCACGATTGAAGACCAATTGCTCGACTTCACCTGAAATACTTTCTTGATTTCATCATCAGAGAAAACCGTGTTACCGAGAACACGAATATTCACAACCTTGGCTGCATTGCCTTCGTATATTTTGAACGCTAAATCCACACGGTTATTCGGCTTGGGGACCGTTTCGATTTTGACTTGGGCATCGTAGCGACCTTGCTGGGCATACTGTTGCTCAAGTTCATTTTTGACAACTTGCAAAGATGAACGTTTAAGCACTTCACCTTCGCTAATCCCCCCGCCTTTCAATCCCTTAGTCAAAGAGTCAGTTGGAATAAGCTTGTTACCACTGATCGTCATGGTTGCAATCACAGGGCGCTCAACAACTTTGAAGAGCAAAACATCCTGGTCACGACTCGCTTGCACGTCATCAAAATTGCCACTGGCATAGAGCGCACGAATCGCATCGGCCAACTTCTGTTCAGTGATCGTATCGCCACTTGCGATGGGCAGCAGTGATGAAACGCTTGCAGGAGACAAGCGAACAAGCCCTTCAATACGAATATCACGTGCGGCAAAACCACTTGCGACTGACGAGGCTGCAAAAACGCTGGAGGTCGTCGCTGTCACCGCCATACTGGTAACAATTGCTAAGGGCAGTAGTGCTAAAGGATGCTTCATGCCAACATTATCCACTTCAAACTAAAAATTTTAAGAAAACCCAACATCGACCAAGTTAACGCAACTTTAATTTACGCTTACTAAAATAATCGTGTTAGATCATTAAATATTGCAACGATCATTAACATGCCAAGCATGGTTACACCCACTCGAAATCCAACTTGCTGAACGCGCTCAGGAACTGGCCGTCCAATCAAAGCTTCGATTGCGTAATACACCAAATGCCCCCCATCAAGAATAGGAATAGGCATTAAATTCAGCACACCTAAACTTACACTCATGATTGCCATGAAACTAAAAAAAGCCTGCCAACCAATATCCGCCGTATGACCTGCGACTTTCGCAATTGTAATCGGTCCAGAAATATTATTCAGTCCAATTAGACCGCTCAACATTTTGCCAAAAGAACTGACAGTCAATGTGGAGAGATGCCATGTCTTTTGTATTGCGAGTGACAAAGCAGACAACGGATCATGATGGACTATTTGCTTATATTCCGCAGGAATTTCGTAGCGTTGTGTTTGTTCTGTTTTAGGTTTTAAGCCCAACAACCCAATTTTTGTACCAAAATCATCTTTTGTTGCTGCAGGTGTAAGCGTCAATGTCTGACGTACACCCTGACGCTCAATCACCGCTGATAATGCTTGATCAGGATGGGCATGTATAATCCGAGTCAATGCTATCCAATCGGTAACAGGCTTATCATTGACGCTCACAAAACGATCGCCCACCAATAGCCCTTGCTTTGCGGCAACACCGTCGGGTTGAATCTCACCAATCACCGCATCTATCTGAGGTGAATAGGGATAAAAACCCAACGTCGCTAATGGGTCAGCACCATTTGCGCGCATAAAACTTTGAATCGGCAGTTGATGAGTCATAATTTGACCCGAGCGATCAGTGGTTACCGCCAACTGACCCGTCTCACCCATCCGATCGATTAACGCATAGTTAAGCTTTTCAATATCAGGTGTCACTTTGCCATCTATAGCAGTAACCAAATCACCGGACTGCAATCCTGCAATCGCCGCAGGCGAATTAGACTCCACTTGCCAAATACGGGTGTTTAATTGCTCAGACTTCGGTAAAAATAAAATCCAAAACAGAAAAACTGCAAACAGTAAATTGATTAAAGGTCCCGCGGCTACAATCGCCATACGTACCCAGACTGACTGACGATTGAACGCATGCGGAAGGTCAGCTTCCGCGACCTCGCCTTCACGCTCATCAGCCATGCGAACATATCCACCCAGCGGTATCGCTGCAAACTGATACTGAACGCCATCTTTACCCTGCCACTTTAATAAAGCAGGTCCAAATCCGATTGAGAAGGTCAGAATTTTAACGCCAAATCGCCTTGCAACCCAAAAATGGCCGAACTCGTGGATCGCCACTAGAGGTCCCAAAAGTAGTAATGCCGCAAGGATAATCTGGATAAAACTCATGTATACCTATATTTAGTCAATGTTTTTACAAACGGGCATTAAATCTTCACAGAGATAATTTTCAGA